>NZ_OY759869.1:240000-462500 GCF_963662805.1 uncultured Cohaesibacter sp. | reverse complement strand
GCACAGGTCCACGCCTGTCGGTTTACGAATCGCTCTATCAGACGGCACTGAACAACGGTGTCTCACCTGAAATGATCGACGAACTGATCAAGATCCTGTCCTTCGACCTCGACTTCAAGGCCAAGGTCAAGCCAGGTGATTCGCTGCAGATCTTCCATTCCGTGCCGCAGGACGGCGACCTGTCCAAGGCCGAGATCCTGTTTGTGGAAGTCCAGTTGAGCGGCAAGACCAAGCGCTACTATCGCTATCGCGCGCCCGATGACGGCATCGTCGATTATTATGACGAGAATGGCCGCAGCGCGAAAAAGTTCCTGATGCGCAAACCCATGCAGGGTGGCAAGTTCCGCTCGCCATTCGGCTGGCGCCGTCATCCGATTCTCAAGATTTCCCGCCTGCACAAGGGCGTGGACTGGTCCGCACCACGCGGCACCCCAATCATGGCGTCCGGCAATGGACGAATCATCACGCGCAAATGGTCCAGCGGCTACGGCAAGTTCATTGAGATCCAGCACACCAACGGTTACGCCACTGGCTATGCACATATGTCGAACTTTGCACCCGGCTTTGATGTTGGCGATTATGTCCGTCAGGGCCAGATCATAGGCTATGTCGGCTCCACCGGCCTATCCACCGGACCGCACCTTCACTATGAGGTGACAGTCAACGGACGCCATGTGGATCCGATGCGCATTCGCTTGCCACGCGGCCGCAGTCTGCAGGGCGAAATGCTCGCATCTTTCAGCGATGAGCGTCAGCGCATTGATGAGCTGCTTGGCAAGCCGACTGAAATTCAGGTCGCGCAGAATGATGACGACTGAGATACCCCTCATGCGTCATGCTGCCTCGTCCCGCTTCTGCCCCATTGATTGAGCAGCGAATCCGCATACCCCCGAATCACAAAAGCCCCAACGCTTGACGCGCCGGGGCTTTGTTTTCATCCAGACAGGATCTTGTTTATCGGATCGCTTCAATCCCGAAGGTCAATGCATCGTCCTTGACCAACACATGCACGCGACTGCCATCATAGATCCGTCCTGCCAACAGTTCTTCTGCCAGAGGATCCTGCAAATGGCGCTGGATCACCCGTTTCAGCGGTCGCGCACCATAGGCCGGATCATATCCCTTGTCGGCAAGCCAGTTCAACGCATCCTCGTCAAGCACAAGCTCGATCTTGCGATCTTCAAGCAGCTTGGAGAGATACCGCATCTGGATCTCGACAATCGAGGCCATATGCTCGCGCAGCAGGCGATGGAAAATGATGACCTCATCGATTCGGTTGAGGAACTCGGGTCGGAAGGACGCACGAACGACCTCCATGACCTTTTCCTTGTCCGCTTCCTTGACGTCGCCCTCTTCCTTGCCGAGCAGGAATTCCGCCCCAAGGTTCGAGGTCATAATGATCAGCGAATTGCGGAAGTCCACCGTCCGTCCCTGACCATCGGTCAGCCGACCGTCATCAAGCACCTGCAGAAGGACGTTGAAAACATCCGGATGTGCCTTCTCGATCTCGTCAAACAGAATCACCTGATAGGGCCGACGACGAATGGCTTCGGTCAACACGCCGCCTTCCTCGTAGCCGACATAGCCCGGAGGTGCACCGATCAGACGAGCCACCGAGTGTTTCTCCATGAACTCGGACATGTCGAGCCGCACCATCGCCTGTTCGTCATCAAACAGGAAGTCCGCAAGCGTCTTGGTCAGCTCGGTCTTACCAACACCGGTTGGCCCAAGGAACATGAACGAGCCGATTGGTCGGTTCGGATCCTGAAGCCCGGCACGCGCACGACGCACCGCCTTGGAGACCGCAGCGACTGCATCGGCCTGCCCGATCACCCGCTGACCAAGCTCGGCTTCCATGCGCAACAGCTTGTCCCGCTCGCCCTCGAGCATCTTGTCGACCGGAATGCCGGTCCAGCGCGAGACAACATGGGCGACATGATCAGCGGTTACCGACCGTTCGACCATCGAACCGGCCTGTTGCGCCCGATCTTCAACTTCAGACAGGGCCGCTTCAAGGCGAGGGATTTCACCATAAGCAAGCTCACCGGCCTTGGCCAAATCACCTCGACGCTGAGCCTGTTCGAGATGAACACGCGCCTCGTCGAGCTGTTCTTTCAGCTTGGTGGCATCAGAGAGCTTGTCCTTTTCCGACTGCCAGCGCTGTGTCATCACTGCCGACTCTTCTTCAAGATCGACCAACTCGTCTTCCAGTTTGGACAGCCTGTCTTTCGAGGCATCATCCTCTTCCTTCAGAAGGGCTTCACGTTCGATCTTCAGCTGGATGATTCGCCGATCAAGCTCGTCGAGTTCTTCCGGCTTTGAATCGACCTGCATACGAAGACGAGAGGCTGCCTCGTCAACAAGGTCGATGGCCTTGTCCGGCAGGAACCGGTCGGTGATATAGCGATCCGACAGGGTGGCAGCAGACACCAGCGCATTGTCACCGATACGAACCCCATGGTGGAGTTCATATTTTTCCTTGAGACCACGCAGGATCGAAATCGTGTCGGCAACCGTCGGCTCGTTGACCATCACCGGCTGGAACCGGCGGGCAAGAGCAGCGTCCTTCTCGACATATTTGCGATATTCATCAAGCGTCGTCGCGCCCACGCAGTGCAATTCACCACGCGCAAGGGCAGGCTTCAGAAGGTTCGAGGCATCCATTGCCCCGTCCGATTTGCCAGCCCCGACAAGGGTGTGCATCTCGTCAATGAACAAGACGATCTCGCCTGCAGCATTTTCCACTTCGGACAGCACCGCTTTCAGGCGTTCCTCGAATTCGCCGCGATATTTCGCCCCGGCAATCAACGCCCCCATATCGAGGGCCAGAAGCCTCTTGTCCTTGAGCGATTCGGGCACGTCGCCATTGATGATCCTCAGCGCAAGCCCTTCCGCAATCGCAGTCTTGCCCACACCGGGTTCACCGATCAGCACCGGGTTGTTTTTGGTCCGTCGCGACAGGACCTGAATGGTCCGGCGAATTTCATCATCGCGACCGATCACAGGATCAAGTTTGCCATCGCGGGCATCTTTTGTGAGATCGCGGGAATACTTTTTCAGTGCTTCGTAGGAGTCCTCGGCAGAGGACGAATCGGCGGTTCGGCCACCGCGCAACTGCTCGATGGCAGCATTGAGATTCTGCGGTGTCACCCCGGCATCTTTGAGGATTTTGGCGGCTTCGATATCCGGCGTCAGGCTCAATGCCAACAGAAGGCGTTCAACGGTGACAAACGAGTCGCCCGCTTTCTTCGCCACCTCTTCGGCTTTTTCAAAAAGCTTCGCCATCCCCGGCGACAGATAAAGCTGTCCGGCACCCGCACCAGACACGGCCGGGATGGTCTTCAGATGGGCCTCAAGCTGGCGCCGAACGTCGGCGGACCGGCCGCCAGACCGATCAATGAGGCCGGATGCAAGGCCTTCCTTGTCATCCATCAGGACTTTGAGAATATGTTCCGGCAGGAAGGACTGATGTCCCTGCCCGATCGCGTAGGTCTGCGCTGACAGCATGAAGCCGCGCGCCCGCTCCGTATAGCGTTCCAAATTCATGTTCACTCTCCTTGTGCCCATCCCTCTCATCCGTTCAACGGCATGATCTGGGTGTCACTCACTGAATTTGACTATCCCACAAGCTCCCGGTCACTTCCAGCAAGCCATGATGATAGCCCAATCCCGCGCCAGGCTTGCGTGAAGGTTTCACAGCCTGTTACATGGGATCTACCTGAATATAGTGTTGCAAATCCGCCACAAAAGAGGGAAGGATGAAATAATTGATGCTGCGAGCCAATTTTCCGGAGACTGCCAAATGACCATCACCCTCAGCGCAATCTATCGCTATCCCATCAAGGGATTTTCGCCACAGTCTCTGGAAAGCGTCGATGTGACAAAAGGCGCTCCCCTGCCATGGGATCGGGCCTTTGCCATCGAAAACGGCCCGAGCGGTTTTGACCCTCAATCCCCGGCCCATCTCTCCAAGATCCATTTTCTGATGTTGATGAAACAGCCCGAACTGGCGGCCCTCAGAACCAGCTTTGATCCCGAAACCGGAGCCCTGTCGGTTGCCCTTCATGGCGAGCTCAAGGCCGAGGGCAATCTCTTCGATGGCGGTGACATGAGCGAGGTCATTGCCTATCTTCAGACCTATGTGCAAAAACCCATGCGCGGCGCGCCCAAACTACTGCACGCCAATGGCCATGCCTTCACCGATTCCAGCACCCAAGACATCAGCCTGATCAATCTCGCAAGCGTGAGAGCAATCGGCGAGAAGGCCGGAGCCGAGCTTGATCCAATCCGGTTCCGCGGTAATCTCTATATCGAGGGAGCCGACAGCTGGCAGGAGCATGACTGGGTTGGTCGCGAGGTGACCATCGGCGAGGTGACCTTCCATGTCCGAAAGCGTACAGAACGCTGCGCAGCCACCAACGCAAACCCCGAAACAGGCGAGCGCGACCAGCAGATCCCCAAGCTGCTGATGACCCATTTCGATCATACCGACTGCGGTATTCACCTCATGCCACTGACGTCGGGTGTGATCAGACCCGGCGACAGCCTTACGCTCTGATCAAAATTTGCTGACGCTCATTGTTCATCAAAGGCATCCAGACATGAAAAAGCCCGCTAACAAGCGGGCTTCAAGTCTTTCTCATCGAGCAAGGCTCGCCTAGTCTTCGGCGGCCACTTTGGCAACTTCGACACCACCGGCATCCGACTTGTCGCCAGCGTCATCCGCACCATCTGTCGTCCGTTTGCGGGAGCGGTAGGTCGTGCGGCGGCGGCGGCGCGGCGCAGGAGCCGAAGCGGCCTCATCATTGGAGCTCGTATCATCATCCTCATCGTCCGAAGACTTGCTGGAGACATCCGGCTGCGGTGTGTCATCGCTATAGTCTTCGATCACGGCCACTTCCATCTCGACAGCCGTATTCTCGAATTCGACATCCGGCTGCGGCTCGTCGCCGGTGATTTCCTGCTGACCGTTCGGCCCGCTGCGGCGATTGTTGCGTTCCTGAGACGGCTGCTCGGAATTGTTGTTGCCATTGTTGGCAGGCTGGCGGCCGTCTTCCCGGCCGCTAGGCTGGGCGGCTGCGATGATGCGCAGATAATGTTCGGCGTGCTGATAGTAGTTCTCTGCCATCACGATATCGCCGGAGGCCAGAGCATCCCGTGCCAAAGACTGGTACTTCTCAGCAACATGGCTGGCCGTACCTCGAATCTTCACATCCGGCCCGTTGCTGTCGTAAGACCGGGTGAGCGGATTGGACGGCTTCCGACCACGACTGCGTGTCCGATTGTTCTTTTGGCTCTGGCGCATTGCTTTTGTCTTTCGTAACAAGTGCATTCAATTTGCACGGTCAGCAAAACAAACTGATTGGACTCATCCCAAGGGGAGCGCAATTCGGCCTGTTCCATCAGGCCATGGTTCCGCACTGTCAACCTGTTTGAAAAGTCACGAGCGTTTCCAATCCGCGAGGACGGTCTGCTGCTGGGACTAAAATAGTTTGAAATTCTGCTATTCGGGCGCCTTGAAACAGGCCCATCCGATAGTCATTTTTCAAAACCGACCAAAATGAAATAAATCAGTCGGAATTCCATTGATGCGAACAACTTAGCCTGTTGGCCCACAAATTCAAGTCCAACAGGCCGCTTTCTGAGCAAACCACATAACGCTTTCAACAGAAGTTTGAAAAAAAACAGCATCAAGGCCGAAAATCAAGCAACAGAACCCTATTTCGCCCTGACAAATCCTGCAAAAGTTTCGCTTTGGCGCAAGTGGCGCCGATCAGACTATGGCGACGTGCCAGCGCCTCAACGTCCTCTGCCTGCCGATATCCGAACTCGAATGCCATCAGTTGAGGCGTCTCGGGCCAGCTCGCCACCCGGCGGAAGATCGCGTCATAGGCCTCAAGTCCACTCGAGCCGGAGACCAGAGCCCGATGCGGATCATAAAGGGCAACATCAGGTTCAAGATCGGCAATCTCTGCTTCAGCAAGGTATGGGGGATTGGAAATCAGGATATCGACACTGCCCTCCAGCGTCTCGGCATAGTCCCCGATGACAAAGGACGACCGGCTCGCCAACCCCAAAGCCAGCGCGTTGCTCCGTGCCACATCAAGGGTTGGTTCGTGGACATCGACCCCGATACCTTCTGCATGGGGCAACTCGGACAACAGCGACAGCAGAAGACAGCCGCTCCCCGTTCCGATGTCAGCAATGCGGTAGGGTCGGGATGGATCCTCGATCGCCTCAAGAACCCCGGCAACCAGCGTCTCGCTATCAGGGCGTGGCACCAGCACATCGGGCGTAACCTTGAACGGCAGTCCCCAGAATTCACGCATCCCGAGGATATGCGCCATTGGCTCGCGCCGGAGTCTGCGGGCAACAAGCGGCTCGAAGTCTGCGAGCTCTGCCTCGCTTAGCTGCCTGTCGAAATTCAGAATGAGTTCCGTCTCGGATTGCTTGAGCCCATGGCCAACCAGAAGCCGGGCATCGAGCCGCGCGGTCTCAATCCCCTCGGCATCAAGCCGTTTGGCAATCCCCGCGATGACCTGATCGAGCCGCATCGGAGCTCAGACCGCTTCGGCTTCGGCGGCGGCCAACATCTGTGCCTGATTTTCCGCAATGAGCGCGTCGATCAACTCTCCCAGCGCTTCCCCCGCCAAAACCTTGTCGAGCTTGTAGAGCGTGAGGTTGATTCGATGATCGGTAACCCGCCCTTGCGGGAAGTTGTAGGTCCGGATCCGCTCGGACCGGTCGCCCGACCCCACCTGCCCACGTCGCGCGTCCGCCCGCGCACTGTCAGCGCGGTCCCGCTCGGCTTCATAAAGCCGGGCCTGCAAAACCTTCATCGCGTTGGCGCGGTTCTGGTGCTGGGACTTCTCCGAAGAGGTAACGACAATGCCGGTCGGCAAATGAGTGATGCGCACCGCAGAGTCGGTCGTATTCACATGCTGCCCACCAGCACCGGATGCGCGCATGGTATCAATGCGGATATCTTCCGGCCTGATGTCGATGTCGACTTCCTCGGCTTCGGGCAGCACCGCCACCGTCGCGGCCGACGTGTGGATACGCCCGCCGGATTCGGTCTCGGGCACACGCTGCACCCGATGCACACCGGATTCGAACTTCATTTTGGCAAAAACCCCGACGCCGGACACGCTGGCGATGATCTCCTTGTATCCGCCAACCTCGCCTTCACTGACGGACATCAGCGAAACCTTCCAGCCATTGTCCTCGGCATATTTCTGATACATGCGGAAGAGATCTCCAGCGAACAGCGCGGCTTCATCCCCGCCAGTCCCGGCGCGCACTTCCAGGATCGCGCTCTTGTTGTCGGCAGCATCCTTTGGCAGCAACAGGATCTGAAGCTCGGCAGCAAGCTCCTCAATGCGCTCCTCGGTCGGCTTGTAATCCTCCTGAGCCAGTTCGCGCATGTCGGCGTCCATATCCGGGTCCGACAGGATCTCCTTGAGATCCTCCAGCTCCTTCAAGGCAGCAACATATTCGCTGGATTTTTTCGCAACCGGCTCCAGCTCCGCATAGTCGCGGCTGAGCTTGACGTAAACCTCAGGCTCGGGTCCAGCAGCCATTTCCGCCGAAATCGCATCAAAGCGTTGAATGAGGGCTTCTACCCGGCCCAGTGGAATGGAAATACCTGCCATCTTCTTTTCCCAAAATGCACCACAGGGTCCTCCCCTCACCGAAGTATGGAGGCCGGGTGCAACAAAAACTGTGCGGCAACATGCAAAGCCCCGTGCGCTCACAACAGGCAAATGCCCGTCGTTCCATCACCAAGCCTTGCTAGACGTTGCCGGCAGAAACCTGAACATTGTGCTTTTCAGCATAATCGCCAAGGAAAGTCTTGATATCCTCGTCACTGACTGCCTTGTCAAGGAAATCCGAGAAGACCGCAGCCAGTTCGGCTAGCGGCAGATCGAGCACCATCGCCTTGACCGGGCCGATTGAGGACGGAACCATCGACAGGCGTCTGAAGCCGAGGGCAAGCATCGCCATCGCGCCAAACGGCTTACCCGCCAACTCGCCACAGATGGTCACGGGAACGCCCTTCTTGTCCCCCTTGCGGATCACATGACGAAGGGCCCTCAGAAACGGAGGCGAAAGCGAGCTGTAGCGGCCCGACAGGCGCGTGTTACCCCGGTCGCTTGCCATCATGAACTGATGCAGATCGTTGGTCCCGATCGAGAGGAAATCCACCCGGTCCATCAACTCGTCGAGTTCGAACAGCAGCGAGGGCACTTCGAGCATCGCTCCAAGCAGAATGTTCGATGGTTTCTCATAGCCATGCCGCTCGAGATGAGCGACCTCGCGATTGAACAGATCCTTGGCCTGATCATATTCGCCGACATTGGTGATCATCGGGAACATCAGCTTGAGATCGCGTCCGGCGGCCGCATGCAGCAGCGCCCGCATCTGGGTCCGCAACAGGCCCGGACGATCAAGACCCAGCCGGACGGCGCGCCAGCCCATGGCCGGGTTTTCTTCTGCCGCCATGCGCAGGAAGGCCAGCACTTTGTCGCCACCCACATCAAGGGAACGGAAGGTCACCGGCATGCCGTTGGTGCTGTCGAGCACCTTGCGATAGACATTTTCCTGCTCCCGCATGCGCGGGAAGCTCTCGGCCACCATAAACTGCAGTTCGGTACGGAACAGGCCGATCCCCTTGGCTCCGGCATCAGCCAGATTGGGCAGATCGACCAACAGACCCGCATTCATCAAAAGCTCGACTTCGACGCCATCTTTGGTGACGGCGGGCTTGTCCTTGAGCTTGCGATATTGCTCCTGCCTTTTGGCGCGGAACTTGACCTGATCGACATAGGAAGCTTCGACATCCGATGGCGGGCGCAAATGCACGTGCCCCATATCGCCATCGACAATGATCGCGTCACCATCCTCGCAGAGAGACACCGCAGCTTCGGCCTGCCCGACCGTCGGGATCCCCAGCGCTCTGGCAACGATCACCACATGGCTGGTCGGCGCACCTTCTTCGAGCACCAGACCGCGCACATGGTCACGACCATAATCGAGCAGCTCTGCAGCACCCATGTTGCGCGCCACGATGATCGCATCGGATGGAACCCCAGTCTCGCTTTCACTCTCGCTCTCGGTCGCATCCTGGCGATGCCCGATGAGCTGGCGCAGCAGCCGGTTGGCAAGGTCGTCGAAATCATGCAGCCGATCCCTTAGATAAGGATCGGTCGAGCGCAGCATGCGGGCACGGGTATCACTCTGGACACGTTCGACCGCAGCTTCAGCCGTCAGACCACTGTGGATCGCCTCGACCATGCGGCGCACCCAGCCACGATCATAGGCAAACATCCGATAGGCTTCGAGAATGTCCCGATGCTCGCCACCGTGGGAAATATCGTCGCGATTGAGCAGGTCATCGACCGACAGCCGCAGCTGCTCGATTGCCGTATCGAGACGCTTTTCCTCGTCGATCAGGTCTTCGGCAATCAGATTGGTAACGACAATCCGTGGTTCATGCAGAACAACGCGGCCAAGCCCGATGCCTTCGGCCATCGAAAGACCGGTGAGCCGCATGGGGCGTACGAGATCGAGATCGCCGCCCTGCCCGGACAAGCCCTTCAACTCGCCTGAAGCAATCAGTTCGGCCAGCACCATCGCCGTGGTCTGCAGCGCCTCGACTTCCTCGTCGGAATAGATCCGCTGGGACTTGTTCTGAACGACCAGAACCCCGAGCACCCTACCGGCACGCAGAATGGGCACACCAAGAAAGGCGTGATAGATCTCTTCGCCCGTTTCCGGGCGATAGGCAAAGGCAGGATGTTCCTGCGGCTCGGAAAGATTGAGGATGCGGGCTTCAAGAGCGATGTGACCGACAAGGCCCTCGCCCACATTCAGCTGGGTGTGGTGAACCGCGTTCGGATTGAGGCCCTCTGTCGCGTAGAGCTCAAGACGGTTGTCCGCGCGCAAGACATAGACCGAACAGACCTCGGCCACCATGTTGGCCGCGATCAATCGCACAATCTCGTTCAAACGCTCCTGCGCATCTGTAGGCTTGGCCATCGTCTCGCGAAGGCGTCGCAACAAGATGCGCGGACCCCCCAGATTTCCCCGCATTAGGGACACTCCGATTTTCCGCTACAGCAATCATGACCATCGACATTGGCAGTCGGCCACTGAGACACCCGGTGCCGGACGGAAAAGACCCGAACAATCGGGACTTCACCGGGAAGAGAATCTTGTCAGTGGCACTATGGCACGAGGCTTACTGGCAGATCAATGATCCGCCACTAACTTGGGCAAAACGCAAACCCTTGAGGTCCTGCCCGAAAACCGGTCCGGAACCGGACCGGCATGAAGGGCATTCCCTACTTTCCATCAAGCCCATAGAGCGAGTGAAGGGCCCGAACGGCCAGTTCGGTATATTCACTGTCGATGAGGATGGAAATCTTGATCTCCGAGGTCGTGATGGCCCGGATGTTGATGCCGCGATCGGCCAGCGCCTTGAAGGCCTTGGACGCAACGCCAGCATGGCTGCGCATGCCAATGCCGATGACAGACACCTTGACCACATCGGTCGAGCCCTGCAACACAGCATAATTGATGTTTTCGCGCGCACCTTCCAACACCGTCTTGGCGCGATCGAAATCGCCCTTTGGCACGGTGAAGGTCATGTCGGTGATCGAGCCATCTTCAGAGATGTTCTGCACAATCATGTCGACATTGATGTTGGCCTCTGCCAGAGGACCGAAAACATGCGCGGCAATACCAGGCTTGTCTTCAACCCGGCGCAGGGAAATTTGCGCTTCGTCTCTGGAGAAGGCAATCCCGGTTACAACCTGTTTTTCCACAATCTCTTCCTCATCACAGATCAATGTTCCGATTGGCTGGTCACTATTGAGCAATTCCGGTGCATCGGGCTCGACGAACGACGAGCGAACGAAGGTGCGCACATTGTGGACCATTGCCATTTCCACCGAGCGCACCTGCATCACCTTGGCACCGAGCGAGGCCATCTCCAGCATTTCCTCAAAGGAAATCTGCTCAAGCCGCCGCGCGTTGGGCACGATGCGCGGGTCGGTCGTGTAGACCCCGTCAACGTCGGTGTAGATATCGCAGCGATCAGCCTGAATCGCCGCAGCAATCGCAACGGCGCTGGTGTCCGAGCCGCCGCGACCAAGGGTCGAGATCCGGTTATCCGGGCCAATGCCCTGGAACCCGGCGACCACAGCCACCTGGTTCATCTCAAGCCGTTCGATCAGCTTGGAGCCATCGATATCCTCGATCCGGGCCGCGCCATGCACCCCGTCGGTCTTGAAGGGTATCTGCCAGCCCAGCCAGGAGCGGGCATCAACGCCCATATTCTGCAAGGTGAGCGCCAGAAGGCCGGATGTCACCTGTTCGCCAGAAGAAACCACGGTGTCATATTCGCGCGCATCATAGAGCGGCGAGGCATCCTGAACCCAGCCAACCAGCTCGTTGGTCTTGCCGGCCATTGCCGAGACGACCACTGCGACCTGATTGCCCGCATCCACTTCGCGTTTCACATGCCGGGCCACACGCCTGATTCGATCAAGATCGGCAACAGACGTTCCCCCGAATTTCATGACAAGACGAGCCATCAAGTCTCTCTTTCTGCCATTGTCCTGTTCTTATCCAAACGGCAGGACAAAGAGAATTTCCGCCCTGCCGCGATGTCGGGCCTAGTCATACTCGGCAGAAGCCCCGCTTGCAAGCATTCAAAGCCTTGACTTTTTATCTTCAGCGGAGGAGCTATGGGAAAACCATAAGGGCCAGATCTTGCGTATAGGTATTGACACTTAAAACTTGACAGATCACCCGACAGGAAAACGCGACAGGCAGCATCATGACATCCCAATCCACCTTCTCTGGCAGCACGATCGACGAGGCAGAAGTCGCACGCTTTTCTGCCATGGCCGCGGAATGGTGGAGCCCAACGGGCAAGTTCCGCCCGCTGCACAAGTTCAACCCCACCCGCGTCGCCTATATCCGCGAAACACTGGTGGAGCATTTCGAGCTTGATCCTCGCGCACTCCAGCCCTTGAAGGATCTGCGCATCCTCGACATCGGCTGCGGCGGTGGCCTTCTGTGCGAACCGCTCTGCCGCATGGGTGCCGACATCGTCGGCGTTGATGCCTCTGAGACCAACATCGCCATCGCCTCGACCCACGCGGACGAGACCGGCCTTGCCATCGACTATCGCGCCGACACGTCAGAGGCACTGGCTGCTGCGGGCGAAACCTTCGACGTCGTGCTGGCGATGGAAGTGGTGGAGCATGTCGCCGACATCGAACTCTTCCTTCAGTCGAGCGCCAGCATGGTCAAGCCCGGCGGCCTGATGATCGTCGCGACCCTCAACCGGACCCTCAAGTCCCACGCGCTCGCCATCATCGGTGCTGAATATATCCTGCGCTGGCTGCCCATCGGCACTCATCAGTGGGAAAAGTTCGTCACCCCGGACGAGCTCGAACGCGCCATGGCCCCCTCCGGCCTCACCCTCGTCGAACGCGTCGGCGTCACCTACAATCCCCTCACCGACAAATGGTCCCGCTCCACCGACCTCGACGTCAACTACATGGAACTGTTCAAGCGGGGGTGAGGGGGGATGGCGGCAAAGGGGGCATTGGGTGCAGCGTCAACAGGTTAGCGTTTTGCACCAAATATATTGTCAACGAATAAAGCGAACCCTCCACCAACGAAGAGCTCTATAACACCGATACTTCTCTTTACAGTTGATATTTCTACAATCATCAAGTTTTGCATCATCCATATGACTGTATAGATCGAGAACACGAAGAAAGTTGAAATAACTATCGAGAAGATTGCGTATAGTGCATTCACCTTTTCTTTGGTCACTATAGGCATACTTCGAGTGTCAATCACAAATTTTGAAATCGTAATGAAATACGCTGCAGTGATTGGCCCAATTACGAACGCAGTGTCAAGTTTGTCAGCCATTTCAAATCGTGACGCAAAGAAAAATATCATCGGAAGCAAACCCAGATGCCCTCCGAGAACCAAAATAGAAACGAATATGACAATATATCCTTTTGGCATTTAGGCATTCACCTCCATCCACTAATTTCAGATCCCTTATAAGATTGCGCAAGAGAATCAAAAAACCGCGTTAGCATTGCATTTTCAATATCTCTAAATAGCTTTTTGTCCGCCACAGGAAGAAATGTATCTTCAAACGGAGTATCTTCTATACCAAATCCTTTTGCGAAGTAGGAGACAGGCTGCCACACTAGTGTACGCTTTCCATCTACCGTAGCGTCTTCAATACAGAACGCAACGATCGTACGCATCCAAGAGTTTTCGCTAAAATTGTATTCAGAAGAGTGATATTCGCAGTGTATTTCTCCAAGTTTTTTGGTTTCCTTTATAATCACACAGTGCCTTTTGCTTGACACAGTACCGAATATATTCGTTACGATATTTTTAATTTTTGCAAGTGTTTCCGTATTCTCGTAATAGTCATCAAAAAAACTGCGCGTCGGAATATGCATTAATGATAAGGGTGACGATCTTCCACCAATGATATAAGCACTGCTTTTAACTTCTTCTACAATCGCTTGCGTGGTCTCATCACTTTGATTGGCATAGGCGTATGCCAACCTTACAGCCTCAGAATTCATCGCAATTACAGCACCGCCGTCTGTGGAGGGGTCATAGAACGTTCGGATTGAAGCACTGTTTTGAGTCTTGCTAAAATGACCATCCCAGAAGGCCGCATACTTACGCTGTGTTACCAAACTAACTGGTTCAACCGGATTAAATACTTTACCGTGTTCTTGCTCGACATAAGCAGCCAGCTCCGCATAAGTTCCAACACTTATCCTCTGACTAGTATTTCCTTTCCAATCTTGCAAGATTTTAGTTGCCAATTCATCACTTCGATTGGTTATTCCATTTAGTCTGAAATCAACATTACTATAGCTCGGGTCAGACCGCCACGTAACGTTACCCTTATCTATGCTCTTGATCATTCGAAGTTCGCGCCCGCCAAAGAGAACCGGAATCCTAAGCGTCATTTTTCCAGTTTCTACATTTTTCCCTGTAACGGTGGCAGTTTTAACTTTATCAAAACCGTCTAAGTAGAGGAACGAGCCTGACAGCGAGCCATCTGTTTGACGATGTATTGATATGTAATTTCCAGAAGTTGTGCTGAAGCCCCATTCAGCACCGTTTGCAGCGACCGTTAGCAGGGCGGCAAATACCATAGTTATAGTGAAACTGGCTCGTTTCATCAAAATGCTCCATGTATTCAATGGAACAATCATACGTTGAAAAAATGCACTTGAAAACCTGTTGTTATTGTGATCATGCCTAAATTGATTACAAGATTACTGTGCAGCTCCCATTTTGGCCTCAAAGCAGCCGTTCCACTAACCCGCACAGCAGCCCTAATTCTGGTCTTCCGGCAAATTTGGCAGAGGGAGACAGTCGATGCCGTCTTCGACGAGGGATTTTACGTCCTCGATGCTGGCTTCGCCATAGATGCCGCGCTGTTCGACCTCGTTGAAATGCATCTTGCGGGCTTCTTCGGCAAACTTGTTGCCGACATAGTCCGCATTGTTCACCACATGGTCGCGAAAGGCTCTGAGCATCGACTGCAGCTGTTGCGGGTCCGGGCCACCGGCACCGAGGGCAACCGGCTGCTGATCCTGAGCGGCGCTCGGCTGAGACGGCATTTGCTGGGCAGGGGCATCCTGACTGCGCGTTCCGCTGACCCGGGGGGCCATCAGCGATTTCTCGATATGGCTTGAGCCGCAAAAGGGACATTCCAACTGGCCCGCACGGGTCTGTGCCTCGCAATCCTCACTATTGCGAAACCAGCCAATCAGCAGAAGCTCCGGCAACAAAGGGCCGGATGTCTCATGCGGGCGTCTGATGACATACCCTTAATATAGAACAAGATCGTTAAATTTCAAAAGCCTTGTCGTGTTTGAGCGACGGAACCGACCGGCGGCTCTCGGCCACAAGACCCATGTCGATATCGGCAGCAATGAAACAGGGCTCGTCTCCCGCCTCGGCCAGAATGCGCCCCTTGATGAACTTGCCGCAGGAAGCCGTGAGGTTGCAGAGGCAACACTGACGGTTCGTCAGGAGCTAGGCAATGCCGCTGAACAGGTTGATCACGATCAACTACTTCTACCTCTTACCGCAGGGTTACGATACGCGGCAGCAAGAAATGGGAGAAAAGCGGTTTTGCAAGCTGGAATCGCTGTAGAGAATTTCTTAACACATACCGCGGCTCATCATGGGACCAACATAGCAGGTACAAATGGGATTAACGCCAAAATGGATTGTTTGAAAATGATGGGCACTATCCGACCAAACTATTGAATGTTTGCAAATATGTTGGCCATGTTCGTTATGCCGCAGATCACGGAGCAGCCCAAGACATTGGCGCACCTTGGAACATTCCAGCACAGACCGGGCGCAACTATGTCTTTGTTGCGGCGAGTTTTATTAGGGCAATGGTTGCGCATCGTACCGGTGTCCATGACATTTGATATACTATTTCTAGTTCTGAGAATGGAAATGCCCATTTTCGCCGCAAGAGCGCTCTTTCTCCATTGTTTGTCGATACTAGAGCAAGCAGTTACTAGTGCCTGCAGGATGATGGTCCGGGAAGTCCCGCGTTGCTCAAGTTCCCTGTATCAAAATGCTGCCAGCTAAACAAATGGCTAGAATGGGGTAGATGCTGTGAGGCATCAACCCGCTTGAGCGAACCCGTTCAGGATCGCAAAGGTAAGTCCTTCCTCAGACCAGTTTCCTGATCTGAGGATTTCGGTTTTATAGCTTTCTGCGGGTCAGTCCCATTCAGGGGCAAGATCCGATGGTGAGATAATGCGTCCATCAGGCTTTGCCATGGCGTCGATGGCTTGCATTTCAGCTTCTGTGAGTTCGAAGTCGAAAATGCCGAAGTTCTCAGGCAGACGAGCCAGCTTGGCTGTCTTAGACAGGGCAATCACCCGTGGCTGCTGGACAAGCCAGCGCAAAGCAACCTGCACTGCGGTCTTGCCGTGGGCTGTGCCAATCTCTGCGAGGCGTTCGTCTTTTGGCACCACGCCGTCGGCCATTCCATAGTAACTGGTCAGGGACATGTCGAGCTGTTCGCAGGCATCAAGAACCGGCGCTTGCGACAGATAGGGATGATATTCGACCTGATTGGTGACAATCGGGGCCTTGCTCAGGGATGCCACTTTCTGCATCTGGGCGACGGTATAGTTGCTGACACCGATATGGCGCGTCATGCCGCGTTCGACCGTCTTGTTGAGCTCTTCGATCTGGATTTCCATTGGCACATCACTGCCGTGGGGCCAGTGAAGCAGCAACAGGTCAACATTGTCGACATCGAGCTTTTTGAGGCTTTCTTCGACAGAAGGGATGAAGTCGGCAGGGTCGAACTTCGTGACCCACACCTTGGTGGTGAGAAAGATTTCACCCCGGGCTACGCCCGATGCTTTGATCGCCGCGCCAACGGCGGCTTCATTGTTATAGACCTGTGCCGTGTCGATATGGCGAAAGCCAAGCTTGAGCGCTTCGGGCAGCACTTCCATGACCTCTGCGTCGCTCATCCGGTATGTGCCAAATCCCAGAGATGGGATCGAGGCACCATTTGCGATTACATTATGCATCTATTGCTCTTTCATGATTGAGGACGACTTCCCGGGCGCGCCTGCTCCGCGTGGCGCCGGGCTTTTTCTTCTTCACTGGTGACGAGATGGTCTCGACCGGCTGCCTGAGTGGCTTCGTCACCACCGGTTAGGCTTGTTACACCTGCCATCATCGCGTTGTAGCCCTGCTGAGCGACAAGTGCTGGATCATTCTTCCAGCTATTGTCTCCAAACGCAGTAGTGCCCATCCCTGCACGGGCATGAAACTCTGTGGCGGTCGCTCCGGGATGCAGCAAAGTCAATGTGATGCCGGTATCCCGCAATTCTTCCCGTAGACCATGGCCAAAGGAGGTCATAAAGGCTTTCGAAGGGCCATAAACACTCTCGAACGGTGTTGGCGTTGTAGCCGACAGAGAACTGACCATCAGCACTTTACCTTTGGCTACGATGACGTCCGGCAACAGGGCATGGCATAGGCGCACCGTAGACATGATGTTGAGATCAATCAGGTGAAGATGCTGCTCCAAGGGCAGATCCAGAAAGGCACCGCCAACCGCAATGCCCGCATTGAGCACCAGGACATCAAGCCCGCCTTCGGATCGTTTGACGACGTCGACAAGTTCATCGACGCCAGCCGGATAGGATAGATCGGATTGGACTGCAATAACCTTGCCACCATATGATCTAAGGCTTTCCGCAGCTTCATGAACCCGCTTGCTTGCACCATTGATGATCAGATCATATCCATCGGAAGCCAACAGCTTTGCCAATTCGTAGCCAATGCCCGCAGACCCACCGGTTATTAGAACGCGTGGTTTCATGCCTTCATCCATTTTTCGAATGCTTCCTTGAAGTTGGGGTGCCAGCGGGACAGGGCTGGGCGATTGAAGATCAAGTCCTCAACAGCCCAACGCATGCGTCTGGCATCCATGTCCGGGGTGACTTCGCCATCCGGACAGAGGATGTAGAAATCCTCTTTGTGTAGACGTGCGAGGAAATAATCGACGGTCTGCTCCGATGTCCAGGCACCGGTCGGTTTGTCGCTTCCTGCTGGCTTTTGTGCCGCATTCATGGGCGTCCAGGTGTAACCGGGCACAAACAGATGAGCCGAAACACGCCCGCCGGTCGTGGAGCGCACTTCATGTTCCAGTTGTTCTGTCAAAACCTTGATGGCAGCTTTGGCCACGGAATAGCATGCGTTGCCCGGAGGTGTGGTGATGCCTTCCTTGGATCCCAGATTGACGATGGCCGCAGGGGCGTTCGCTGCGATCATCGCAGGAACAAACAAGTGCTGCATGGCAAGGGCGGATGTAAAATTGACATCCAGCCCTTGCCGCCACTCTGCGGGGGAATCCCATGGTCCGGCCGGTTTCATCATGCCGACATTGTTGATGAGCAGGTGGATCGCTCCGAACCGATCTATTGTCGCCGTATGGAAGGCTTCCAGATCTTCCATGCTGGATGCGTCGCCACATCTTGTCAGGGTTTCTATCGGCAACGTGTGGGCGAGAGCCTGCAGTTTTTCTTCATCGCGATCGAACAGGGCAAGCTTCATGCCTTTCTGCGCGAGACGGGTTGCCAATGCCGCGCCCAATCCGGCAGCAGCGCCCGTGATTACAGCCACGCGGCCGTCAGATAGAATACTGTCCATTCGTGATGACATCGGGGCCTCCTTTGTCGATTTCTAATGTCTTGCTGAGAACATATGAGGTAGGGCACGGTTTGATAAGTTGTGCGAAAATACACACAGTGTATATTTAAACTCACCAAAATGATTGTCTCAAACCAGCTAACTGAGCGGAGAAGCGAATGGCGAGAAACCTCACGCGAAGCGATCTGGGTGACCTCAATCTGTTTCGGCGCATTGCTGAGGCCGGTGGTTTTCGCAAAGCTGCGAAAGAGCTCGACATGACCCCGTCCGCCCTTAGCCATGCCATGCGCGGGCTGGAAGAGAGAACCGGTGTGCGACTGTTCAACCGGACCAATCGCAGCATGACCCTGACCCCGGCGGGAGAGGATCTGCTCAAACAGATTCAAACCGGCTTTGCCGCAATTGAAAATGGTCTTGAAGCGCTCAACCAATATCGAGATCGTCCAGCCGGACATTTGCGTCTCAATGTCCCGACCGATGCGGCACACCTTGTCCTGGCTCCCATTCTTTCTGATTACACGCGGACCTATCCCGACGTCCGATTGGAAATGGTCATTGAGGATCGTATGGTCGATATCGTCAAGGATGGCTTTGATGCAGGGATTCGTTATGGTGATGCAGTTCAGCAGGACATGATCGCCATTCCGCTGGGGCCTGACCTCAACTGGATCATGGTCGCCTCACCGGATTATCTGGAAAGGTTCGGCGCTCCCGAAGTTCCTTCCGCTCTCAATGAGCATCAATGCATCGGCATGCGTATGGGAAACGGCGCTCTTTATCACTGGGAGCTTGAGCGCGAGGATGAGGTTGTCGTTCTCAACATGGAGTGGCATCTCATCACCAACCAGACCAATGTGATCGTAGAATTGGCCCTGACGGGAACTGGCATCGCTTATGTTCTCGAAGCGCGCGTCAAAGAACTGTTGGAAGCCAGAGAACTGGTGCAGGTGTTGCCCGAATGGTCATCCATGGGGCCGGCCTTCTATCTCTACTATCCAAGCCGTCGCCAACTCCCCGAAGCACTCAGGGCGCTGATGGAAATGGCGAAGAACCGGCGATAGAAAGGCATAGTGAATGTCAGTTTTAATAAAACTACGCCGTAACATCAGATGTTCAACGAACGACAGGATTAGGCCGCGGGTTTCAATGATCATTCAAAACTAACCCGCCTTCAGCAACTTAAATTGCCCACTCTTTTGCTGTTTGCTGCGGCCATTTCAGGCCACGTTGCTGTTGCGAAAACTTGTTCATAGAGCCTTGTATCAAACCTATAGTATTGCGTGTGCCGAACTGGCGGTGCGTGGCGATGGTCGCTCGGCCGGCTGTCATCCTCCACCCTTGGCGCGCGGAGATTAACGGATACAGGTGGGTCAACTTTGCACGCAGATTCACAAGGCTCTTCAATCCTTCTCTTCGCGCAAGATTCGGGTCGATCATGCGGCTGGAATAAATCAGGTTAGCTCCATTCCCGCAGTGAACAGAAGAAAGCTCAAGAAAATGACATATCGAATTAAAGGTTTGGACCCTAGCCCCTTCCAAAAATACTTCGGTCTTTCCGATAGCGAATTGGCCGATCATGGCGTGGTCCGCTATACGGTTGACACCTTTCCGGGTTTTCCGGACCGGATTGAAATGCGTGACATTGAAATCGGAGGAACGGCGCTTCTACTGAATTTTGAACACATGCCTGTCGCTTCTCCATATCGATCCCGTCACGCCATTTTTGTCCGAGAGGGGGCAGAGGTTGCATATAGTCAAGACAATATAGTCCCAGAGGTCATGAAGCGCCGACAAATAGCTTTGCGTGGATATGATCACAGAGGATTTATATTGGATGCCGATATAGCTGAAGGAGACGAAATCGAACCACTGATACTGCGCCTCTTTCAGAATAAAAATATTGAGTATATTCAGGCCCATAACGCAAAAAGAGGGTGTTATTCCGGACTGATCGAGCGAATCTAAATTAAAATAGGCTGGCTGCTTTTCTGTTCTGACGGAGACGTCTGTTCCAGGCGTGTCGCGTTGGGAGACAAGTCTGTATCTCTTTTTTAGAGTTCGCGGCCAGTCAACGGTTCCAAAACTCACACGGTTTTGGCAGAGACTTTTGGGAATTTTCCGGTTTCAAAAGAAGACGGGGGCAAGCAGGATCGAGTCAGAAAGACGACGTGGGATTGGTGCGTTGGTAAGAGAAGGGCCAATTTGCAAAACTGGGCGATCACCGACATCTGCCACAGCCACCAGATCTCGGGCATTAGGAGCAAAAGCGGGCTTTCGAGGAAGCTTAGGTACGCTCTGGTGGTAGTCGTATGACCGAACTGAGATAGGGTACTTTCTGTATCAAATGTGATGGAAATGCCAGCGTCGTAGATGCTGGGTGAAAAGCGACTGAAATGGATATTGGTTTCTGCAGGTGGCCGCCCGCTCCTTATTCCTTATGCATGATCCAGTCGCGGGTTGTCTCCAGTATTTCTTGTGAAAGGTCGGCATCATTGATAGCGCGTGCCATCATCATGGCGCCGACCATCGCTGACCAGGTGCCAATCGTTTCGCGCCGTACCTGCTCGGGGGATGCCGTCTCGTCCTTTTCCTTGGCGAGGGCATCGGCCAGACGGGCCAATTGAGCTTCAATGACGCGGGTCAGTTCCGCGCGCGCCTCTTCAGATTGATGACGGAATTCCAGCCCAAGCGCGGCCGTGGCGCATCCTTCGCCTGCATTGTCCCTATGTTCGCAAGAAAGATAGTGCTTGGCAAAGGCCTCAAAGGATGGATATGCCTCCTCATGGTCCGTCATTTGCTCCATCGTCTTGCAGACAAGTTCGTCCTTTGACTGGAAATGCCCATAAAATCCGCCATGGGTCAGCCCTGCCGCCTGCATGACCTCGGCAACAGACACAGCGTCGACGCCCTTTTCCCGAAACAAACGAGCCGCTTCGGAAAGGATGCGTTGGCGGTTTTCTGCCATTTTTTCTCTCGAAACTCGCATTTCTGTTTTTCCTTCGCAGACGTCCTTGATTTTTACATGATGACTATCATTTATATGTAATCATGATAATCATCATTTAAAGTGACCTTACTCTCTGGAGCCCAATGTGACAACCACTCCCAAAACCCTCATCACCGGCGCGTCATCTGGCATTGGCGCTGTCTATGCCGATCGACTGGCCAAACGTGGTCACGATCTGGTGCTCGTCGCCCGCGACAAGGCACGCCTTGATGAGATCGCAGCCAAATTGCATGCAGAAACGGCCGTGAGTATCGAGGTTATCGCCGCAGATCTGACCAACGAGGCAGATCTTGTCGCCGTCGAGGCCAAATTGCGGGAAGACGCGGCAATCTCGACGCTCGTCAACAATGCCGGTGCCAGTGGCGCAGGCAATTTTGCCTTGGCGGATCCAAACGAGATTTCCCGCCTCATTTCGCTCAATGTCACGGCTGTGACGCGTCTGGCCAACGCGGTTGCCGGTCGCTTTGCAAAACAAGGCAATGGCACAATCATCAATATTGCCTCTGTGGTGGGCCTGGCTCCGGAATTGCACATGGCGGTCTATGGAGCAACGAAGGCCTTCGTATTATTCTTGAGCCAAGGCTTACAGGCAGAACTAGGACCTCGTGGCGTTCGCGTTCAGGCTGTTCTGCCCGCCGCCACTCAAACCGATATCTGGCGCAGATCAGGGGCGGACATGAACAATTTGCCCCCCATGATGAAAGTGGATGACCTCGTGGATGCTGCGCTTTCAGGGCTTGATCAGGGTGAACTGATCACCATTCCACCTCTCTCCGATACCAGCATGTGGGACGCCTATCAGGCTGCCCGACAAGCCATGCTTCCCGATTTTGCAGGAACCAAGCCTGCACCCCGCTATACCGTCTGAAAAGGAACCCACCAATGACGAGCAAACTCTTTGAACCCTATTCTCTGGGTGATATCAGCCTTTCCAACCGCGTTGTCATGGCGCCCCTTACCCGCAGCCGTGCGGTAGAAGGTCTGGTGCCCAACCCGTTGGCCGCGCTCTATTATGGTCAGCGGGCTACAGCAGGCCTTATCATTGCGGAAGCCACACAGGTGTCTGAAATGGCGCAAGGCTATCAGGATACACCCGGTCTTTATACGTCTGAGCAGATCGCAGGCTGGCGCAAGGTGACCGACGCTGTTCATGCAGCAGGCGGTAAGATCTTTGTGCAGCTTTGGCATGTTGGCCGCGTCAGCCATTCCGATTTGCTGGGAGGCAAAGCCCCCGTCGCACCTTCCGCGATCAAGGCCGAGACGATGACCTTCGTGAACAACAGCTTCGTGCCGACTTCCGAACCGCGCGCCCTGGAGCTTTCCGAAATTCCTGACGTGATCGAGAGCTTCCGTAGCACTGCGCGCAATGCCATCGAAGCCGGGTTTGACGGCGTGGAAGTGCATGGCGCCAATGGCTATCTGCTTGACCAGTTCTCCAAAGATGGTTCAAACCACCGCACGGATGCTTATGGTGGCAGCATTGAGAACCGCGCCCGCCTGTTACTGGAAGTCACAAAAGCCGTCGTTGATGAAATCGGAGCTGGCCGCACCGGCATTCGCCTATCCCCCGTGACGCCAGCCAATGGCATTTCCGACAGCAATCCGCAGCCGCTGTTCAACTATATCACCGAGCAGCTGGATGGCTTAAAACTTGCCTATCTGCATGTGATTGAAGGGGCAACGGGCGGTCCTCGCGACAATGCGCCTTTCGATTTCCAGGCGTTGCGCTCCCGTTTCCACGGCACCTATATCGCCAACAATGGCTATGATCTCGCTCTGGCGGACAAGGCACTGGAAGCAAACATGGCTGACCTTGTGGCCTTCGGTCGTCCTTTCATTGCCAACCCGGATCTGGTCGCCCGCCTCAAATCTGGCGCGGCTCTGACAGACATCGATCAGGCCACCCTCTATGGTGGCGGCGAAAAAGGCTACACGGACTATCCGACCCTGTAGGCGCGTCTTTCAACCATAACTGTTGAGCGATCAGGCGTGGCGCATTTGCGGCACGCCTTCTTTTGTGCAAACCGCTGCGCCAGCGTTCACGAGGGTTATCATGACATTGCGGTTGTCAGGTCTTTTCGACCTTAGCGCCGATCTTCCTGCTGTTGGGCCAGTTCTCGCTTCCCCGGTATCTGTGCAACAGAGTCTGCAACATGGGGCGGCAGGCCTCTCTTGCTGCCGTTGAGGGGCGGGTTTTGTCTTCACAGATGCAGAGCGTTCGGGACAGCGCGGGTGAAGTGATTGGCCTCATTCGGGTTCCTTCTGCACGGCAGTCATGTGCAATGAGTTGCGGTGATGCGATGGTTACACCCAAGCCAGCGAAAAGCGCCTCCCTTATGCCTTGCACCGAATTGAGCTGATAGAGAGCGTCCCGCTCGAGCCGACGAAGCAGCTTGGATTGGCCGACGAGAGCCCGCATGGTTTCGCCCTGATGCGGTAAAATGAGAGGGAGGGACAATAGCTCCTCCAGTGCGATCGGCTTATCTTCAGTCCCCAAAAACCGGGCGTCTCCGATGCAGAAGAGTTGTTCCTCCACAATAGGGTCGCAGGTCATGTCGGCATCAGGCGCAGGATTGAAAACCAGAGCAATGTCCATCTTCTGCTTCAACTGTTTGGCTACATGATCGCTCGAAACCCCAGCCTCCAGAGAAATTTTCACCAGGGGATAGTCGTCCCGCATTTGCTTGAGGAATGCGCCGCCGATGACGCTGACCACGCTGTTTGCCATGCCAACGGACACCTTTCCCTCGACCTCACCGGACAGGCTGCGAATGTCTTGCTTGGCTGCCGCCACGGCCTCTAGCACCGTGCGGGCATGCGTCGCCAGACGATGCCCCGCCGCCGTTGGTTTCATGCCTCTGGGCATGCGCGCAAACAGGGGCGTGCCCATTTCTGTTTCCAGATTGGCCATATGCTGACTGACTGCAGAGACGGCAATGCGACAACTGTCAGCGGCAGCCGACAGGCTGCCCTTTTCATAGATCGCAAGAAAGAGGCGGAGCTGGTGGATATCCATAGGTCTTTCTGAATTTGAGAAGCCTAGCTTATTTTATTTCTAATTTTTAGAAAATGCTAGGGCTGATATAGCCAGACCATGGTAAATCAACTTCTCCTTCCTGTTGGCCTGCTCCTGTTACTGGCAGCCACAAGCGCAAATGCAGCCTCTTTGAGTGGCCAAGCGGCGGCATCATTTAAAGAAATGATGCCGGACGAACAGCTCGTCCAGCGCTGCGATATAGAAACCCTTGAAAAGCTGGATGCCGAGCGAGTACTTCCCTATGCTTTCGAGCCACTGAAATATGGCGAGCATCAGATCATCGCCGACGGTGCGGCATATCGGCGAGGTGGCAAGTGGTATCGCCTGCAATTCGAATGCACAACCAGCCCGGATCATCTTTCCGTGGAAGCCTACAAGCACACCAAAGGCGAAATCGTCCCGCGGGAGGAATGGGACAGCCACAACCTGTTTCCATGACGGGGTAATGGCCGCCCGTTTCATCCGAGATCCAGATGCTTTTTGTGCCTTATAAAGGGCGAATGCGCCCTAGCTTCTGGAACAATATGACCGTCCGACCCCCATTCTTCCATCCTGTTGAATGATATCGTTGGACGTGAAGACAATCCGGAAAGAGACTGTTTTAGGTCTTTAGTGATGGCCTGAAGACATTTCTCCACCTCCTCAGCGGATGAATAGCGCAGCCCTGCCTCGACGCCATAGGCAACGAATGGTTCTAAAACATCAAACCCGACATAGGCGAGATTGAAGTTCACCGGCCAGAGCATCAGGTCTATGTCACCGCTGCGCCCGTTATACTCATAGGTCTCGCGGCTCGTTCCAACTGTCACCGAAAGCATGGCTTTCTTGCCTGTGAAGGCGCCATTTTCAAAACGCTTCTTACTGGTATAGACCGACCCGTAAATGAAAACGCGATCCATCCAGCCCTTCAGAATAGCGGGCGGTAGATGCCACCACATAGGATATTGCAAGATCAACAGATCAGCGGCTTCAAGGCGGGCGATCTCTTCTTGAATTTCGTCAGGAATTGTCCCTTGAGATGACGCATGGCGTTGCTCGCTCTGAACATCGAAACGATCCGGAGCAATGCGATCAGGGAAGTGGCTGGCCCGCTCGCAAGGATCAAAATCCAAGGCGTAGAGATCAGAGATCGTCACCGAATATCCTTCGCGTTCGAGCTGATCTTGAGCGGTCTTGGCAAGATGGGCGTTATAGGATTGTGGCTCGGGGTGAGCGAGAACAATATGCGCTTTCATGCTGCGATCCCCTGATCTGTGTTGCGGTGACGATGGGCGTCAAGGATCCTCCCGATCCAGGGGCTGGCGCTGACGGTTATGATGCCAATCAACACCCCGGCGGATCCTGTCAGGAATGGGGTCGTCAGAGGCTCATGAAGCAGGAAAGCACCCAAAATGACACCAAACAACGGTGTCAGAAAGGAAAAGACGCCCAACTGCGAGGCCTTGTAACGGGTCAACATCCAGAACCAGCAAAGGAAGCTCGCGAAAGCGACAATGATGGTCTGGAAAGCAAGGTTCCAGAAGAGCGGAGCTGAGGGTATCACCGCGATTTGCTGCGTCAGGACCGCAATCACGATCAGAACAATCGAAGTGACCGAAAGCTGATAGAAAAGCACATGTGTCGCGGGCAAGTCGCTGAGTCGTGTCGTCCGGATCAGAACGGTGGTTGCGCCCCACACCGCAGCTGCCGCGAGCGCCATGGCATCTCCCATCAATGTTGGAGCAGAGCTTGTCGCTCCGGCCTGAACCTCAGATGACATCAAAAAGGCATATGCAATGCCGATGACGGCGACGACAATGCCGCCCCATTGAACGGGTGACAGACGCTCCGTCGGCAGTTTCAGATGCAGACCAAGCGCCGCAAAAACCGGCGCGGTATAGAGGAAAACGACCACATGGGATGCCGTGCTATATTGCAGGGCTTTGCCGATAAGGAAGAACTCAAGCGAGAAGAAAAGACCCGCCACCGCGCCGAGTGCGGCGGTCATCCCCCAAAAGACCGGTCGGTTTTGCTGCACCCCAGTCAAAGCATAGAGGCAGGCAGCCGCAAGCCCGGAGCGAATGCCGATCTGTAGAACAGAAGGGGCATAGCTTTCTGTTGCCTTCAGGCCGATTTGTTGCATGGCCCAGATAACGCAGATAAAAATCATGAGGCCGATGGCCGTCAGATCGAGAGGTTTGCGGTGATCCAAAATCGTGTTCCTTGCTGGTGACAAGGAAGATAGCAATTGTCATTAATGCCGTATATATTGATTTCATGACAGTTGCTATTGAAAAGCTGACAGACGGAACCGGTGAGCCGCGCTTTCATGATGCGCCGTTTCGGGAACAATTGCCGCAACCGCTTTATTTCCGGTCAGCTCAGATGCCGAAGAATGCCATTTATCCGCGTCACAGCCACCCATGGGGTGAGCTGGTCTATTCCTACAGCGGTGTGATGGAGATCAGTCTCAAGGATGGCTACTTCCTCGCGCCGCCCCAATATGCGGTGTGGTTGCCGCCAAACATGGAGCATCAAGGGCTCAACAGGCAGGCCGCTGTCCATTGCTCCCTTTATGTCTCGCTCGATCTGTGCGCACCGCTACCCAATGAGACCACCGCACTAGAAGTCAGCCCGATGCTGCACACCATGCTGGAACATCTGAGGGAGACTGAGGGGTGTGATCCGGCAGATCCGGCTCACCTCCGCTTTTTGCAGGTGGTTGTCGATCAATTTGCAGCAGGACAGCAGGTGGGCTCTTTCCTGCCATGGTCGACGGACAGCCGGTTGGAACCGATCCTGCAGCATCTTCAGGCCAATCCGCAAGACAACCGCTCCCTCGCAGAATTTGCGCGACTTCACGGAGCAACCGAGCGCACCATGATTCGCCGCTGCCAGCGCGATCTGGGGATCCCTTTTGCCGAATGGAAGCAGAGGCTGCGGGTGTTGAAGGCGATGCCCCTGCTGGAGGCCGGAGACCCCGTCCAAAGCATCGCCGCCCGCCTCGGATATGGCAGCGCCTCTTCCTTCATCGCGATGTTTCGCCGGATGATCGGAAAAACACCGGACGACTATCGAAAATCGGTCATGAAATTCAAAAGCTAGATACCTGTCGAACGGCAGCAAAGGGAAAGCCGCTTCGTGAGATCTTGCGGTCAAAAAAGTCAGCTTTGGGCCGCGATTGCCGAACATCTTTTTCACTGGTGCGAAAGGACCCGTCATTTTTAAGGTCAAATTTAGCCTCAAACCAGCCCCAACCCGCACCGCAGAGCCGCCCAAGCTTCAGCGGCCCTAGTTCTGGTCTTCTGGCAGGGTCGGCAGAGGGAGACAATCGATGCCGTCTTCGACAAGGGATTTCACGTCCTCGATGCTGGCTTCGCCATAGATGCCGCGCTGTTCGACCTCGTTGAAATGCATCTTGCGGGCTTCTTCGGCAAACTTGTTGCCGACATAGTCCGCATTGTTCACCACATGATCGCGAAAGGCTCTGAGCATCGATTGCAGCTGCTGCGGGTCCGGGCCACCCGCACCAAGGGCAACCGGCTGCTGATCCTGAGCGGCGATTGGCTGAGACGGCACTTGCTGGGCAGGAGCATCCTGACTGCGTGTTCCACTGACCCGGGGGGCCATCAGCGATTTCTCGATATGGCTTGAGCCACAGAAGGGGCATTCCAGCTGGCCCGCACGGGTCTGTGCCTCGCAATCCTCACTATTGCGAAACCAGCCTTCAAATTGATGATCCTGATCGCATCGCAGCGAATACTTAATCAAAGTCGAACCCCTGATGAACGGAAAATCAAACCTGCCAATCAGCAGAAGCTCCGGCAACCAAGGGCCGGATGTCTCATGCGTGCGTCTGATGACATACCCTTAATATAGAACAAGATCGTTAAAATTCAAAAGCCTTGTCGTGTTTGAGCGACGGAACCGACCGGCGGCTCTCGGCCACAAGACCCATGTCGATATCGGCGGCGATGAAACAGGGCTCGTCTCCCGCCTCGGCCAGAATGCGCCCCCACGGATCGATAATCAGCGAATGGCCATAGGTTTTCCGGCCATTCTCATGAGTTCCGCCTTGCGCGGCAGCAAGCACGAACGCGCCATGCTCGATTGCCCGGGCGCGGAGCAAGACATGCCAGTGGGCCTCGCCCGTGCGCTTGGTAAAGGCAGACGGGATCGCCAGAATGTCAGCCCCCTTCTGTTGTGCAAGGGCGCGATAAAGATAGGGGAAACGCAGATCGTAACAGATCGTCAGACCCAATGTGCCCCACGGCAGAGCGGCGGCAACGGCTCGACCTCCGGCCTCAAAACTCGCAGACTCGCGATAGCTTTCGCCATTCTCCAGATCGACATCGAACATGTGGATCTTGTCATAGCGTGCAGCAATCTCACCGTTCGGGGCAATCAGCAGGCTGCGATTGGCCGCCTTGGTCTCATCACCACTTTGCACGGCAAAAGACATTGACCCGATGTGAAGCCAGACCTTGAGCTCCTCTGCCAGCGCCTGCATCCGCTTGACGCCAAGGTCGTCTGCCTCGTCGCCAATCACCGCCATCAGCGCCTTGCGGTTCATTTCCATCGTCGCGGTCTGCTCGGGCGTCTGGATATAGACCGCCCCGTCCCGCGCCGCATCACGGATCAGCCGTTCGGCTTCATCAAGATTGGCGTCCCGCTCCCGACCGGAGCGGAGTTGAACACAGGCGGCACGAAAGGAGGTCGGCGTCTTATCGGTCTGGGACATGGGAGATCAGCCCGCCAGCATCTCGTCGAGCTTGCCCTGCTTGTCGAGCGCAAACAGATCGTCGCAACCGCCCACGTGGGTGTCATTGATGAAAATCTGCGGGAAGGTGCGGCGGCCGGACTTGGCCATCATTTCCTGCTTGATGTCGAAGTCGAATGTTGCATCAAACTCGCGAAAGGCCACGCCCTTGTCACCGAGCAGCTTTTTGGCCGCCGTGCAGTAGCCACACATCTTGCGCGTATAAATAACAACATCAGCCATGGGGAAGTCTCCAAATCGGTCTTGGGTCTCATCATCGGATCAGCAACGACCCGAATGAGATACCCTTCTTTGAAAAATGTCAAAACTTGGCAACGGTTATATGGTCATTCGCGTGGGATCGACAACCCGCGCAAAGGTGATTATGCAGATTTCTTCCACCTCTGCACGCCGCAAAACCCGCACGCAGGCATCAAGGGTCGCCCCCGTCGTCCAGACATCATCAATCAGCACGATTGACCGCCCGGAGAGTGAAATCCGGTCCGGCAAATTGAGCTGAAACGCCCCTTCGACATTTGAGCGCCGTTCGGCCTCGCTCAGCCCGACCTGTTGCCGGGTCCGGCGAACACGACGCAGGAGATCGGGCTTGAAGGTCCTGTCGCTCTGAAGCGCAATTTCCTTGGCAAGAAGCGCCGATTGATTGAACCGCCGCCGCCAGAACCGCCCCCGATGCAGCGGCACCGGCACGATCCAGCAATCAGGATCAGTAAGGCAATCGGCCCCTGCCCGCACCATCCACCGGCCCATCACCTCAGCAAGGTCGGTGCGATCATAATATTTCAACTGATGCACGAGACGCCGCGCCGTCTCACCAAAGGCCGTCACGGCACGGGCCCGATCATAAAGCGGCGGCTCGGCGAGGACGCTCGGGTGCACCAGTTCGCCGCCAAGCGCATAGGAGAAGGGCAGACCGGACACCGAGCAATAAGGCTGATCGATCCATTCCATGCCCGACCAGCAGGTCCCGCACAGATGGTTCGCCTCGCTGACCACCTTGCCACAGGCCGCGCAACGTGGCGGAATGATGAGATCGAGACCGAACCGGGCCAGCTTGCGCCAGCTCGCAAGGGACATCATCCCTTGGCCGCCCGCCCTTGATGCCGGATCCGTCTCCACTCTCCGTCCAAACCTCATATTGACTTGCATCCCCCGATGCGCGTAGCACTCATTGACGCGCCCATTGACACAGCAACAGTGCCGCAACCAAGGGTCGCAATCAACCAAAACCGGACCCGTCCCATGTCATCCATCCCGCAACTCTTCGATCTGGCCCTGATCGCCAGCCGCCGCAAGCGGGCACTGGAGCGCTTCGGACGAGAAGGCGAATTCCTGCTGGCCGAGGCAGTCACCGATCTCATGGACAGACTGTCAATGGTCAAACGGGAGTTTGCACTTTGTGCAGAGGTCGGCGGCCACACAGGACTGATGGCAAGGGCTCTATCCACGCGAGCCGGGACAGAGCGCGTCATTCGCCTCGAACAGTTTCCGGCCCTGATGGCCGAAGAGGAAAACGGGATAGTCTTTGATGGCGAAGTGCTACCGCTGAAACCCCGGAGCCTTGACCTCGTCGTCTCGCCCCTGTTCCTGCACTGGATCAACGACCTGCCCGGCGCTCTCATCCAGATCCGGCAAAGTCTTGTACCCGACGGGCTGTTTCTTGGCTCCATCCTCGGGGGCGAGAGCCTACAGGAATTGCGCGCGGCCTTTCTTGAGGCCGAAAGCGAGTTGACAGGCGGTGCCACACCGCGCGTCGCTCCCCTTCCCAATATCAAGGACATGGGAGCCTTGTTGCAGAGGGCAGGCTTTGCCCTGCCCGTCGTGGATCAGGACAGGCTGACGGTGCGTTGCGACACCATGTTCGCTCTCATAGAGGATTTGAGGCGCATGGGTGCCACCAACGCGCTTGTCGATCGGTCTCGCGTGCCACTAAGGCGGTCTGTGCTCATACGAGCTGCAGAAATATATGCCGAGAAATATTCCGATCCGAACGGCCGCCTCCGCGCCACGTTCCAGATCCTCTCCCTGTCCGGTTGGGCACCTGACAAAAGCCAGCAGCAGCCGTTGAAGCCGGGCAGCGCCAAGGCCTCCCTCAGGAGCGCCCTTGGAGACAAATCGGATCAGATGGAGAATTAGGTAGGACTATTCTATACCGGCGGCGGCTTTGACGCCCTCCTGAATATCGGCAAACAGATCTTCGAGCTGCGAAGTCAGATCAGTCATGGCAACAATAATGCCGAGGCCCATCAAGCCAACCAGAAGGCTGTATTCGATTGCGGTTGCCCCGCTTTCATCCTGCCAGAAGGCTCGCATATGTTTTCGCATCCCAGATCCCAAGAGTTTCACTCAACCATCCCAAATAGCCGCATGTCCGCACGTGTCGCCGTGCACCCAACGCCAATTATCAGGGGAATTGATTAAAAAATCTCTCAAAATCATACAATTGCTGAAAGAACTTGCCCGATCCATGAACGAACGGTTAAAGCCCGTGGCAGCAGCTCAGACCCCAAGCAGATCGATCAGGGGCGGAATGAGGGGAAGGTCAGCGGGCGGCATCGGATAGTCCTTCATGGCTCCCGGACGCACCCATTTGAGCGCCTGCCCTTCCCGTGAGACGGGGGTTCCCTCCCAGCGGCGACAGATATAGAGCGGCATCAGGAGATGGAAATCCTCATAGGCATGGCTGGCAAAGGTCAGGGGAGCAAGACAGCTGTCCTTTGTCGTGATCCCCAATTCCTCTTCCAGCTCACGAATGAGTGCAGCCTCGGGCCGCTCTCCTGCCTCGAGCTTGCCACCGGGGAACTCCCACAAACCGGCAAGGTTCTTCCCCTCGGGCCGTTGCGCCAGAAGGATGCGGTTGTCCGCATCCACCAGAGCGACAGCAACAACGAGAAGCATCCGCACGCCAACAGCGTCCTCTTTGCCAGCCTGGTTCATGAACCGTTTCCTTAGCCTGCCAGTGGAAATCTAGCTACGATAGTCGCCGTTGATCGAGATATAGCCATGGGTGAGGTCGCAACTCCAGACCGTCGCCACACCGTCGCCCACGCCAAGATCGACACTGATTTCAATCTCCGAATTCTTCATGTAGGCGCTCGCGGCAGCTTCATTATAGTCCGGATCACGCTGTCCGTTGACAGCCAGCCGCATGGGACCGAACCAGATCGAAAGCTTGTCCCGATCGGCAGCCTCGCCAGCCTTGCCAACGGCCATAACCACCCGGCCCCAGTTTGCGTCTTCACCGGCAGCTGCGGTCTTGACCAGCGGGCTGTTGGCAATCGACAGGGCAATCCGCTTGGCGGCGGCGTCATTGGCAGCGCCGTTGACGGTGATGGACAGGAACTTGGTCAGCCCCTCGCCATCCTTGACCACCATTTGGGCCAGATCTTTCAAAAGAGCGGCAAGGGCTTCGGAGAAGAGCGCAAGGTGCGGATCGGTACGATGCGAGATTTCCGGGCATCCACGCGCCTTGGCAGCACCGGACGCGAACAGCAACAGCGAGTCAGAAGTTGACGTATCGCTGTCCACCGTGATCGCATTGAACGAGGTCTCCACGTGGGTCGACAACATCCGCTGCAACAGACCCGGCGCAATGGGCGCATCGGTGAAGACAAAGCTCAGCATGGTCGCCATGTCAGGCGCAATCATGCCAGATCCTTTGGCGATGCCGCAAAGGGTCACCTCGATACCGTCAATGTCGACAGTCGCCGTCGCCATTTTCGGGAAAGTGTCGGTCGTCATGATGGCTCGGGCAGCCTCAAGGAAGGTTGCGTCCGTCTTGCCTTCATCGAGCAGAGCATCGAAATGGGCAACGATGGGCGCAGGATCCAGCGGCTCGCCGATCACACCGGTCGACGCAAGAAAAACTTCGGACGGCTGGGCACCAAGTCTGCCTGCGGCCGCTTCCGCCGTGGCCAGAGTCGTTTTCTCGCCGATGGATCCGGTGAAGGCATTGGCATTGGACGCATTGACCACCAGCGCTCTGGCAGATCCGTTGCCGACGTGCCGTCGACACCAGTCAACCGGCGCTGACGGACATTTGGACTTCGTAAACACCCCGGCAACGCTCGTTCCCTCGTCCATGGAGACGACCAGAAGGTCGTTGCGACCCTTGTATTTCACGCCGGTCGCGGCAACGCCCAGACGAAAACCATCAATCGAATCAAGCTCGGGATAGTCTTCGGGTGCGAAGGGAGAGGGTGTCAGATCCATTTTGGGTGTCCTTCCAAATTAAAAAGGAGAGAAACGGCGTCAGCCCGATTGCCGGGATACGACGCAAGGTCCCTCTCCTTATACCGCTATGGTGGCAAATTCCAGTCTGTTTTGACTGAAATACCCCTTGCTCTGAACCGTTATTTGGCCGGTTCGATCGTTGCCTTTTCCTTCAGCTCGGCGAGCTTCTCGGCGAACATCTGCTGGGCAAGCATGGTGCGCAGCTGATCCCGGACCTGATCGAAGGCCGGCTTGGGCTGCTCACGCTTGTCTTCCATCAGGATGACATGCCAGCCGAACTGGGTCTGAACCGGTTCCTTGGTGTAGGCGCCCTTGTCCAGAGCGAAGGCAGCGGCCTCGAAGGCAGGAACCATCTGGCCCTGGCCGAAATATCCCAGATCACCGCCATTGGAAGCGGATGGACCAGTGGATTTTTCTTTTGCCAGTTCAATGAAGTCCTTGCCTTCATCAAGCTCCTTGATCACCGCCTTGGCTTCGTCTTCCTCTTTCAGGAGGATGTGGCGAGCCTTGACCTGCATGCGAGCCGGAGCAGCCCCGACCTGTTCGTCATAAGCGGCCTTGAGCTTTTCCTCTGTGAGAGCTTCGTCCACATTCTTGCGGAAATATTCGTTCTGCAAGGCGCGAAGACGCAGGAAATTCATCTGCTTCTTGAATTGCTCACTTTCAGCAAGACCTTGTTCCTCGGCGGCTTCCGCCACCAGTTTCAGGTCAATAAGAAAGCTGAGCATGCGCTCCTGCTTCTGATCGTCAGGAATCTGCCCCAGACGAGCACCGATTTCATCCTCGATGAAGCTAAGCTCCGTGCTGGTTACGGCTTTGCCATTCACAGTGGCAAGAACGGTCTCCTCCTTCGCGTCCTGCGCTTGAACCGCACCGGCTGCACCGAGCACCAGAAGAGATGTCATGACGGCCATGGCAGACCGGGTGAAAATGGTACGAACCATCTGTATCTTTCCTATCTTTGTTCACTTTGGAACGAAAAACGCATAAAACTGCCCTTACAGGTGACCTACCTGCCTTACTTGGCGTTGACAAGACATTGACCCAATCTTATCTGTCAGCCGAGTTGTTTGTTACCAAATGGGCACATGGCCTGTTGACAGCCACCATTCATTTCGGGACTGGCGCGACCTGAGCAGCTAGTCTTGCCGCAATTGCGTTACAAATATGGCGGTCACAAATCTTGTGGCTGCAGTAAAGAGGAAGGATCCGGTCAATGGTCGGTCTTGGAGCCATCGCTCGCAAAGTTTTCGGAACGGCAAATGATCGCCGTATCAAGGGATATCGTCCCATAGTCGCATCCATCAATGCGCTCGAAGACGAATATTCCAAACTCTCCGACGAAGACTTGCGCAACAAGACCGTCGAGTTTCGCCAGCAGCTTGCTGATGGCACGAAGCTTCAGGACTTGCTGGTCCCGGCCTTTGCAACCGTCAGAGAAGCAGCAAAACGCGCCCTTGGTCAGCGCCATTACGATGTGCAGCTGATCGGCGGCATGGTGCTCAACGACGGGGCCATCGCCGAGATGCGCACCGGTGAGGGCAAAACCCTTGTCGCCACGCTGGCCGCCTATCTCAACGCCCTTGAAGGCAAGGGTGTTCACGTGGTGACCGTCAACGACTATCTGGCAAAACGCGACGCGGAATGGATGGGTCAGGTCTACAGGTTCCTTGGCATGACCACCGGCGTCATCATCCATGGCATCGATGATGCGGGTCGCAAGGCGGCCTATGACGCGGACATCACCTACGGCACCAACAACGAATTCGGCTTCGATTATCTGCGTGATAACATGAAGTATGACCTCGCCCAGATGGTTCAGCGCGGCCACAATTTCGCAATCGTTGACGAGGTTGATTCGATTCTCGTCGACGAGGCCCGCACGCCGCTGATCATTTCCGGTCCGCTCGATGACAAGTCCGAGCTTTACAACACCATCGACACCTTCATCCCGAAGCTTGCCGCCGAGCATTTCGAGATCGACGAGAAATCGAAGTCTGCCACCTTCACCGAGGACGGCACCGAATTTGTCGAAAACCTGCTCAAGGACGCTGACATGTTGCAGGGCGAATCGCTCTACGACATTGAGAACGTGACCATCGTTCACCATCTCAATCAGGCCCTGCGCGCCCACAAGCTGTTCGCCCGCGACAAGGACTATATCGTCAAGAACGATCAGGTCGTCATCATCGATGAATTCACGGGCCGCATGATGGAAGGACGCCGCTATTCCGAAGGCCTGCATCAGGCACTCGAAGCCAAGGAACGCGTGACGATCCAGCCCGAGAACCAGACGCTGGCCTCGGTCACCTTCCAGAATTACTTCCGCCTCTACTCCAAACTCTCCGGCATGACCGGCACGGCCATGACCGAAGCCGAGGAACTGGCAGACATCTACAGCCTCGAAGTGCTCGACATCCCGACCAACCTGCCTGTCCAGCGTATCGACGACGATGACGAGGTCTATCGCACCACGCGCGAGAAGGACGAGGCACTGGTTACCCTCATCAAGGATTGTCAGGAGCGCGGCCAGCCCACTCTTGTCGGCACCACCTCGATCGAGCGGTCCGAAGAACTGAGCAACAAGCTCAAGAAGGCCAAGGTCCCTCATCAGGTCCTGAACGCCCGCTTCCACGAGCAGGAAGCCTTCATCGTCGCTCAGGCCGGTGCCCCCGGCGCGGTGACCATCGCCACCAACATGGCCGGTCGCGGGACCGACATTCAGCTCGGCGGCAACCTCGACATGCGCATCGCGCAGGAAGTACCCGAAGAGCTTGAAGGCGAAGAACGCCAGAAGAAGATCGACGAAATCAAGGCCGACATCGAAGCCAAGAAACAGGTTGCTCTGGCCGCAGGCGGTCTCTTCGTCATCGGCACCGAGCGCCATGAAAGCCGCCGTATCGACAACCAGCTGCGCGGTCGTTCCGGCCGTCAGGGTGACCCGGGACGCTCCAAATTCTTCCTCTCCCTCGAAGATGACCTGATGCGGATCTTCGGCTCCGAACGCATGGACGGCATGTTGACCAAGCTCGGCCTCAAGGAAGGCGAAGCCATCATCCATCCGTGGATCAACAAGGCGCTCGAAAAGGCTCAGAAGAAGGTCGAGGCCCGCAACTTCGACATTCGTAAGAACCTGCTGAAGTTCGACGACGTCATGAACGACCAGCGCAAGGTGATCTTCGACCAGCGCATCGACCTAATGAAGGACGAGAGCGTCGCGGACACCGTCGCCGACATGCGCCACGAAGTGATCGAGAACATTGTCGCCAAGCACATCCCCGAGAAGGCCTATGCCGAACAGTGGGATGTCGAAGGCCTGCATGACGAAGTTCAGGAATTCCTCAATCTCGACGTTCCGGTGAAAGACTGGGCCAAAGAGGAAGGCATCGCCGATGAGGAAATCATCGAGCGCCTGAAAAAGGCAGCCGACGAAACTGCCGCCGCCAAAACCGCCAACTTCACCCCTGATCTCATGCGTCAGGTTGAAAAATCGGTCCTGTTGCAGATCCTCGACCATCTCTGGCGCGAGCATCTGGTGGCTCTTGATCACCTCCGCAACGTCATCGGCTACCGCGGCTACGGCCAGCGCGACCCGCTGCAGGAATACAAGACCGAAAGCTTCGAGCTGTTCCAGGCCCTGCTTGCCAACCTGCGCCGCATGGTCACCCAGCAGCTCGCCCATGTGCAGTTGCGCCGCGAAGAGGCAAACCCGTTCGAGCAGCAGGAACTGCCCGAAATGCACGAAGAGCATATCGATCCGGCCACGGGCGAAAATGTTGCAACCGGCGATGGCTCAGCCAGTCCCGAAGACGCCTTTGGCAAGGTGCCTCGCAATGCGCCCTGCCCTTGCGGCTCCGGCAAGAAATACAAGCATTGCCACGGTAAGCTGAGTTAAACCGCTCGCAAACCGCAAAGCTCAAGCCCCGGCCGAGACATCTCGACCGGGGCTTTTCTTTGACCAGCTTCCCCCAACAAGACCAAAAGCAAGGCCGGATCACACAGCCCCCCCTCTGGCACCTGCTCATAAGCATCCGCTTACGGCCAGCAATATAAGCGCATTTCCAATTCCCGATCCGTCCCCGAACAGGCATTTCGGTTGGCAGCAGGCGACCCGATCATCTGCCACCATCACGTTTCAACTTCATCATTGAAAGGACACCGAACATGCGCAAGACCAACCTGCTGACCGCCCTCATCATCGCAACCCCGCTTCTCACCGCAACGATTGCCCACGCTGAAGACCTCAGCAAGGACACAATGCTCGGCACCAGCATGGACGAGGTGAAAGCCTCTCTTACCCGGATGGGCTATGAGGTTCGCAAGGCGGAAATGGAAGACGGCAACATCGAAGTCTATTTCGTCAAGGACAAGACCATGGGCGAAGTCTATGTCAGCACCGAAACCGGCAAGCCCGTCAAACTGAAGATGAAATAAGCCCCATGCCGGTCCTTCATCACATGGATGGCGGGGGCGAAAGCTCCCGTGACATCCCCGTCTGGGATCCATTGGTGCGCCTCATCCACTGGACCCTCGTTCTCACCATCTTCCTGAATGGCGCGATCCTTGACCCCGAATATGATTGGCATCACTGGGTCGGCTATCTTGCCACGGGTCTTGTGGTGGTTCGCCTCATCTGGGGTTTTCTCGGACCGACCCACTCACGCTTTTCGGCCTTCCCGCCCAATCCCTTCGCCGCCATACGCCACATCCGGGCGATCCTGAAGGGAGACAATACCATTCACCTGTCGCACAACCCGCTTGGCTCACTGATGGTCTACAACATCTGGCTGACGATCCTGACCATGGGCGTCACCGGCTACCTGATGGGAACCCTCGCATTTTTCGGCGTGGAATGGGTTAAAGAACTTCACGAGATCGCATTTAACTGGCTTTTGACCTCCATTGTCCTTCATATTGGCGGGGTCATCTTCGAAACCAGACAATCCGGAGTGCATTTGGTGCGGGCAATGATCAATGGCCGCAAACGCATCCCGCCCAATCGTGAGATAGCTTGATGATCACCAAAGGTACCCAAACCGTCAAACAGGAGCGGCGAGCCATGACACTCGCCGCCATCATCCTGCTTCAGGCCCTGTGCGGTTTGTTTTTCATTGGTGATGTCGCCTACGATCTGCACGAGGGGGATCATCTCGACGACCTGCACACCCTGCTCGAGACGGGAGCTGCTGTCGCTCTGATGATCGGGGCCATCTTTCTGATGCACGAGTTGCGCGAACTGCTCAACCGCATGGCTGCCATGGATCTCAGCATCCGGGCCGCCCGTGGAGACATGGCCAATCTGATCGAAAGCTTTTTCGACAAATGGAAGCTGACCCCTTCCGAGCATGACGTCGCGCTGCTGATCCTCAAGGGCATCAGCAATGAGGATATCGCCCGGATCCGCGGAACCGCACCGAGCACCGTGCGGGCGCAATGCACAAAGATCTATGCAAAGGCCGAAGTCGACGGACGATCTCAGCTGATCAGCATCTTCATGGAAGAATTGCTGGATACGGACAAGGCAAATGCCCTGACGGACGGGGCCTGATCCGGCGTTGAAAAAGTCAGCGCAAACAACACACACGCCTATTTATCATCTCCCCAACATCGCAGACATCGGGTTACACTTTTTGCAAGTGAAAGACAGCAAGCTGGAGTGACGGCAAGCACCCTCCAAAGGAGACAATGACGCCATGATCAAAGCGATAGCCTTCGATGCCGATGACACTCTTTGGGAGAACGAGCAATTCTATCGCCTCACAGAAAGCGAGTTTCACCGTCTGCTGTCCGATCACGCCGAAACCGACCATCTCGAACAGCGCCTGCTCGAGGCGGAACGGCGCAATCTCGCGCTCTATGGCTATGGCATCAAGGGCTTCATGCTGTCGATGATCGAGACCGCAATCGAGGTGACCCGAGGCAACATTTCTGCCCAGTCCATCGGCGCCATCCTCGCCATCGGAAAGAACCTTCTCGAGCATCCCATCGAACTCATCCCCGGCGCCAGAGAGACCCTCGACAGCCTGTCCGGCGACTATAAACTCATCCTGATCACCAAGGGAGATCTGTTCGATCAGGAGCGCAAGATCGCCCAATCGGGCCTTGCCGACCGGTTCGACGCCATCGAGATTGTCGCAGACAAATCGGCCGAAACCTACGAGCGGATCTTCAAACAGCATGACATCAAGGCCCCCGGTGCGCTGATGGTCGGCAATTCACTAAAATCCGACATCGTGCCCGTGCTGGAGACCGGCGGCTGGGCAGCCTTCATCCCCCACAATCTGACCTGGGCCCTTGAACACGTCGACGAGCCGATTGACCATCCCCGCTACAACAAAATCGCGGGTCTGGCCGACCTGCCAGCCTTGCTTGAGGCAATCACCGGCTGACGGATTGATTCCCCTCAACCCCGCATGAGATAGGCCGCCAATCCGCGACGCTGCCCACCCAGATCATCGAAGTTCGCAAGATCGAGCCAAGCTTCATAGCCAGCCTTCAGCTCCGGCCATTCCTTGTCGAGGATCGAGAACCATGCCGTATCCCGGTTCTTCCCCTTGATCACCATATGCTGACGAAACAGGCCCTCATACTTGAAGCCGAACCGCTCCGCTGCGCGTTTGGAAGGCTCATTGTCATTGTGGCATTTCCACTCGAACCGACGATAGCCGAGATCCTCAAACACATGCTTCATGAACAGATAGAGCGCCTCTGTCGCCCCCTGCTGGCGCGCCACGCGAGGGCCCCAATAGATGGCCCCGATCTCGATCACGCCGTTGTTCACATCGATCCGCATCAGTGACTGGCGACCAGCAACCTCGCCGCTTTGAACATCGATCACCGCGTAAGGAAGACTGTCACTCTTGGCTGCTTCCTTCCGTGTCCATTCAATGAAAGAGGCCTCGTCTCTGGGAGGGTCTTCAAACAGCCATTTGAACTTCGTTTCCTTGTCCTCCACATTGGATGCAGCAAAAAGACCTGCACCATGCCGATCCGCATCAAGGGGCTCAAGCCGGACATATCGTCCCTCCAGCACAGTACGAGGTGGCCAGCTCCGCGCCGTCCAGTTGCTCAAATCCTGATCTGTCAAATCCTGTCACCTTCCTGTTGCCTGCAAGCCAGCCTGTGAGCGGCTCTCTGCATTGCGCCACATTAGCCATAGACCTCCCATCAAGACAAGGTCGCCCGGAAAGCTTCTTCAACTCAAGGCTGGCCAGCAGCGCAACGCGCAGTTAGACTGTCCCGAATTGCCCGTAAAAAGATGTTCATATGACCTCAACAGCCTTCACTTTCGACCAGATTGCCCTCTTCTCGCTCTTCGGCCTCGTCTTTGCCATGCTGCTCTGGGGGCGCGTTCGCTATGACCTCGTGGCCTTTGGTGCCCTGATCATCGCACTCTTGTTGGGACTGGTCCCGAAGGAAGAGGCCTTCTCCGGCTTTGGCCACCCGGCAACGATGATCGTCGCGCTGGTGCTGGTGGTCTCGCGCGGTCTGGTGCTCTCCGGCGCGGTCGACAAGATCACAGCGCTCGTTGTCGACGAGGACCGCAGCCTGCAAAGCCATGTTTCGATCATCGGTGCCATTGGAGGATTGCTGAGCGCAGTGATGAACAATGTCGCGGCGCTCGCCCTGCTCATGCCCGTCGACATTCAGGCGGCCCAGAAATCGGGGCGCAGTCCGTCGCTGACCCTCATGCCCCTCGCCTTCTGCACCATTTTGGGCGGCATGATCACCCTCATCGGCACACCGCCCAACATCATCATCGCATCCTTCCGCGAGCAGCATCTGGGCGAACCCTTCGCCATGTTCGACTTTGCCCCGGTCGGCATCATCGCCTCGATCATCGGCACCGTGTTCATTGCGCTCATCGGCTGGCGGCTCATTCCCGGCGCCAACGCACGCCGCGACGAAACCAAGGAGCTGTTCGAGATCGGCAAATATATCGCTGAGGTCGTGGTCACCGAGGACAGCACCGCTCAGGGACAGTTGGTCAAGGATCTCGACGCGGCAACCGAAGAGCATGACGTCGCGGTCCTTGGTGTCATCCGCAACGGTCGCCGCCTTGCAGGCAACAGCCGCAATACCGAGCTGCGCGCCAAGGACATTATCGTGCTTGAGGCCGGACCGGAACAGATCGACAAATTCGTCGGCTCCCTTGGCCTTGGCTATGAACGCAAGGCATCAGAGGCCCCCGCAGCCGCCAAGGGCATGGAGCTGATCGAATGCGTCGTGCCAGCCGACGCCCGCATTGTCGAACGCTCGTCCATGTCGCTGCGCCTCCTATCGCGCCGCAACGTCACCCTGCTCGGTATTTCCCGTCAGGGTCGCCGGGTCTATCACCGGGTGCGCAAGGAACCGATCCAGCCCGGCGATGTGCTATTGCTGCTCGGCCCTTCCGGAGCTCTCGCCGACACTGTGCGCTGGCTCGGCTGTCTGCCGCTCGCCAATCGCGGCCTGTCCCTCACCCAGCATGGCCGCGCCGGTCTCGCGGTTGCCCTGTTCGCCGCCGCGATCCTTGCCGCCAGCTTCGGCCTTGTCTATCTCCCTGTCGCGCTCGCCGCCGTCGTGGTGCTCTATGCCTTGCTGCAGATCGTGCCAGTGCGCGAACTCTACGACACCATCGAGTGGCCCGTGGTGGTCCTGTTGGGCTCGATGATCCCGCTCGGATCCGCCCTTGAGAATTCCGGCGGCACCAGCCTCATCGCAGGCTCCATCGTCACCCTCACGGACGGCCTCGCCCCGGCCATCGTCTTGACCATTCTGATGGTGGTCACCATGACCCTGTCCGACGTGCTCAATAACACCGCGACCGCCGTCGTCGCGGCTCCCATCGCCATCGAGATCGCCACGCGTCTCAACGTCAGCCCCGACCCCTTCCTGATGGCTGTGGCCGTGGCCGCATCCTGCGCGTTCCTGACGCCCATCGGACACAAGAACAACACCCTCATCATGGGCCCCGGCGGCTACAAGTTCGGCGACTATTGGCGCATGGGGCTGCCGCTCGAAATCATCATTATCGTGGTTTCCGTTCCGGCCATCCTTGTCTTCTGGCCACTCTGAAGGAATACTGAGAAGCACTACTGGCAGTCGGCCATCCCGTCCTGAGCGAGGAAAGAAGCATGAAAGTCAACGGCACGCCCCACCGCACAATCTGGCTTGACCCCGAAAACGCGACCGTCAAATGCATCGATCAGCGCTGGCTACCGCATCAGTTTCGCATTGTTGACCTGCCGGACGTCGAGACCGTTGCCCGCGCCATCGCCGACATGTGGGTCCGGGGCGCACCGCTCATTGGGGCAACGGCCGCCTTCGGTGTCGCCATCGGCATGCAGGCCGACGCCTCCGATGAGGGCCTTGAGGGTTGTTACAAGACCCTCTATGCCACCCGGCCAACAGCGGTGAACTTGCGCTGGGCACTTGATGAAATGCGTGGCTATCTCACCCCTCTCCCGCCATCCGAACGCGCGCCCGCCGCGATGGCGAAGGCAATCGAGATCAACGATGCCGACGTCGAAATCTGCCGCATGATGGGTGTCCATGGCCTCGAAATCATTCGCAAGATCGCCAACGACAAGGCCAAGGCGGGCAAGTCTGGCCCCGTCAACATCCTCACCCACTGCAATGCGGGCTGGCTCGCCACCGTCGACTGGGGCACAGCCACCTCGCCCATCTATCACGCGGTCGAAGCAGGTATTCCCGTCCATGTCTTTGTCGACGAAACCCGCCCTCGCAATCAGGGCGCCCAGCTCACCGCATGGGAAATGGTCGGCCATAGCGTCCCGCACACCCTCATCGTCGACAATGCCGGGGGGCACCTCATGCAGCACGGTGCGGTCGATCTGGTCATCGTCGGAACCGACCGGACAACCGCCGCCGGCGACGTCTGCAACAAGATCGGCACCTACCTGAAGGCGCTCGCTGCCCGCGACAACAACATTCCCTTCTATGTCGCCCTGCCCTCGCCGACCATCGACTGGACCATCGACAATGGCTTCGACATTCCCATTGAGGAGCGCGACGGACGCGAAGTCTCCCACGTCTGGGGCAAGCTCGCCGACGGCACCGTCTCGCAAGTCCAGATCTGCCCCGATGACAGCCCGTTGGGCAATCCGGCCTTTGACGTCACCCCGGCCCGCCTCGTCACCGGTCTGATCACCGAGCGCGGCATCGCGCCCGCCTCGAAGCAAGGCCTCGCCGCACTCTTTCCCGACCGCGCCTCAAGCGCCTAGACTTTGATATGCACAAAGCCTTCAAAATCGTCCCCTTTTCGATTGCACCGGCTCAAAGCATCAGCTAAGAAAGCCGTCATATCCCGCGCGTGTCGCGACCCTGTCACATATCGCCCGCACCAACAGCAACAGACTTTTGCAATGTGTAGCCCGAGACAGGCAAGCCAAGACATCAGCGCTAGGCACCCGTAGCTCAGCTGGATAGAGCGCTGCCCTCCGAAGGCAGAGGCCAGGGGTTCGAATCCCTTCGGGTGCGCCAATATTTTTAATAACTTACACTGATCAGCCCCACTTTAGTGGTCCGGATAAAATGTTAGTGTATCGCTGGTCTCTGTTCTATCAGAATGATGGTTTCGGGCGCAGGCGGGCGATAGCCCAATGCACTGTGTGGCCGTTTGGTGTTGTAGTGCAGCCTCCATTTCTCGATCAGCATCTGCACTTCCCTCAGGCTGTAGAATATCTCTCCATTTAAGAACTCGTCTCGGAATCTTGCATTGACGCTTTCGCAGTAACCGTTCCTCCAGGGTGATCCCGGCTCGATATAAGCCGTCTTTGCTCCGACAGCTTTGATCCAATCTCGTACATTTTGAGCAATGAACTCGGGCCCATTATCAGACCGAATGAATGCCGGCACTCCTCGAATGATGAACAGATCGCTCAAAGCATCGATGACATCTCCCGAGTTCAGCTTTCGCTTCACCTTGATGGCCAGACATTCCCGACTGAACTCATCAATGATATTCAGCGTTCGAAAGACCTTGCCATCATCGGTTCGGCAATGAACAAAGTCCCCTCTCAGCGTTTGCAAGCAAACGCCTGCCGGGGCAGCGCACAGCTCCAGACATGGTTTCGGTGGTCCGGCCTCAGCCAAACACAGGATCCATCATTGAGCCACAACCTTCCTCGCTTAGGTTGTTTCATTAGCACTTTCAGCCCTTCGCAGCTTCAGACAGGATCAGTTTGTCCAAGGTCAGATCAGAAACGGCCTTTCTCAAGCGCTCACTCTCCTTCTGAAACCGCTTGAGCTCCTTGAGTTGATCTGTGCCCATTTCGCCATACTTTTTCTTCCATCAGTAATAGGTCTGCTCAGTCACACCAATTTGTCGGATCGCATCTAGACGAGACATCCCCTGCCCCGCCAAGATCTCAACCTGCCGTAACTTCGTGACAAGTTCCTCTGGCTTTGGTCGTTTGTTCGCCATATCGAATCCTCCGTTTTCCTAACTATAACGGCGGACCAGTTCATTGGGGGAGGATCACAAGGCAGTGAGGACATTCAGGTGCGCCTACATGATGCGTGCTTTCTTGAGCAAGCCCTGCCTCAAGCGCAAAGAGCCAACCTGCTGGGAGGGACGTATTTGCTGAAGGCCGCCGTCGCAGACAAACCCTTCTCCATCTATTCAGACCCTTCCCTACCGCTTCACACAAGGCCTGTTCCCGCAAGAGCAGAGTTCATTAAAGTGAACCAGAAGCTTGAATAACCAAGATGGGCTTGATGCGGCTACACTCGTCCATCGCGACGTTTCTATATCGCGATCAACTTTCGCAAGAAACGTGTCGGTGCCAGCTTTAGTTGGTACAATATCCGGTCGTGCGATGTACCGGTTTCTTCGCCGCCATCCGTACCAAGTGTTGCACTGACGACGTCCATCTGCAGCCTCGCCTCGAACGTGATCTATCCTTTGGCCTTCTGCAGTTCCTGAACCTGTTCGGCAGTCGGGGTAGGCAGATCAAAATAGTCCATGGTTCCGGCATAGCCATTGCCGCCCATGCGACCGATCGCATCCAGTTTTTCATGATCTGAGTAGCAAGTAGCCGGATCGATGATATCTTCGCGGATATGGGCCATGACTATCCGACCAAGGATGATCTCGCGGGCCGAACTGATGGAAATCCCTAAGAAACGCTCACATTCGAAAGCAACTGGAGCCTCGAGAATGCGTGGGCATACGACTTTGAGTCCGGGGGCGGCGGTAAGGCCCGCCATCTGAAGTTCGTCGACATCCGGGGCAAAGCCAGCTGCGGTCTTCGACATGGCCTCAATGTTGGCACGATCAACGATGTTCACAGTGAAGCAGTCGGTCATGCGAATGTTGTAGGTCGTATCCTTAAAGCTGCGGTCCGGCTTGTTCTCCACGCCGAGCGCAAGGATGGGCGGATCGGCTGATAGGCAGTTGAAGAAGGAATAGGGGGCGGCGTTTATCACGCCATCCTGTGAGATGGTGGTGACCCAGGCAATGGGGCGCGGAACGATCGTCCCGATCATGACTTTGTAAGTTTCATGAGCCGTCAACTGGTCGAAGTCGAATGTGTGATGGGCGGCGTTCAGCGTCATTGGACGAGCTCCTTGCCATAATGAGACAGGATGGATTGGATACTATCTGGCTGTGGGGAAAGTTCTGCTCTCCCGGCAACAGCACCCAGATGATGCTCCATGATGGTGATGGCCCGGCTGGCATCACCGCTGCGAATCGCCTCGACGATCTGCGAATGTTCGTCCACGGCGCAATCCGAGGAATGACTGCGGGCATAAAGCGACATGATGAGCGAGCAACGCAGCACCACTTCCGAGACAAATCGGGCCAGAACATCATTACCGGTCATTTCGGCAAGCAACACATGGAACTCACCGGCAAGGCGAATCGAGACGGGACCATCCTTGCCCTTGACGCTCTGCTCGCTGCGGATATGGGCCTCAAGAAGGTCGTATCCACTGGCGGGCATTCGTTCACAAAGAAGGCGAATAACCTCGGTTTCCAAGCATCTGCGCACCTCAAAGACGTGCTGAGCCTCTTCCTTTGAAGGCTCAGCAACAAAGGCGCCGCGATTGCGGACCGTCACGACCAGCCCCTGATTCTCAAGGCGAACCAGAGCATGGCGGACGATGGTTCGGCTCACCCCGAACTGCTCTCCGACGGTGTCCTCCGGCAAGCGCATTCCGGGCTTCAGCGCCTGTTCGATGATGGCTTTCCGAAGTAGATCATAGACTGCGTTGGTCAGGGTGGTTTTGTTGTTTGTCATGTCGAACTCTGCCTGTCAGTTTCATGTCCCTACATATCGGATACAATTTTTTTCGTCAACTGGATACAATTTGCTTGTCATCCAGAGATTGCTGATGCATGCTCTCTAGATCGTATCCGATTTTCAATGATCATAAAATACAATCCAGACGACAGGGACATCACCAATGAGAATGAAACATCTTCTCCTAGCCGCCGTCACCATTCTGGGGCTGACCGGCACTGTTCATGCTGAAAATGTCTTGAAGTGGGGCGCCAACCGGGACATCGGTTCTCTCGACCCCTATTCCTATGGCGACAGCTTCACTATCAACGTCCTCAATCATGTCTATGAGGGCCTCGTGCGCTACAATGCCGATCTCAAGATCGAGCCGGCGTTGGCTACGAGCTGGGAAATTCTGGATGATCAGGTCACCTGGCGCTTCAAGCTGCGCGAAGGCGTGACCTTCCACAATGGCAATCCCTTCACTGCAGACGACGTCGTTGCCTCTCTGACCCGCGTGAGTGACGCCTCGTCTCCTCTGAAAGGCAACCTGCCTGCCTATGTCAGCTCGAAGGTCGTTGATGACTATACCGTCGACATCACGCTCAACGGCACATATCCGCTTTTGCTGAACGATCTGACCAACATCCATATCTTCGACAAGGAATGGATGACGGAAAACGACTCCCTGCTGCCGACCGATATCGGCGGTGGTGTGGAGGGCTATGCGACATATCACGCCAACGGCACCGGCCCCTTCATCGTCGAAAGCCGCCAGCCGGATGCAAAGACCGTCTTTGTGGTCAATTCCAAATGGTGGGATGAGCCCAAGCACAACATTGACCGGATCGAGCTGACCCCGGTCAATTCCGCAGCCACGCGCGTTGCTGCCCTGTTGTCCGGCGAGATCAATTTCACCAACGATGCGCCGGTTCAGGATCTGCCTCGCCTTGAAGCGGCGCCGAATGTCAAGGTTCTGGAAGGCGTCGACCTGCGCACGGTGATGATCGGTTTCCCCTTCCGCGAAAAACTCTCCACCGGAGAAGACAATCCCTTTGGAGACAACAAGGTGCGTGAAGCGCTCTACAAGGCGATCGACCTCGACCTGATCCACAAAAAGGTCATGCGCGGCAAGTCCCGTATTGCCGGGGCAACCGTGGCTCCTCCCATTCCGGGCTATGTGCCGGAACTGGATGAACTGCCCGGCCTTGATCCCGAAGCAGCCAAGGCCCTGCTGAAAGAAGCCGGTGTCCCCGAAGGCCTGTCGTTCGAATTGAGCTGCATTTCTGACGGGCTGGTGAACGAAGAACAATTCTGTCAGGCGATTGCCTCGATGTGGGCCCGTATCGGCCTCGCTCCGAAGCTCGATGTCGCACCGCGCGCCGTCCAGTCGCCCAAACGTACCAACGGCACGACTGACCTCTATATCCTTGGCTGGGCAACGCTGCCCATGCTGGATGCCTATTCTCCCTTGCTGCAGATTTTCCACAGCAAGGAAGGAAACGCGGGTGTCTTCAACTGGGGTGGCTGGTCCTTCCCCGAACTGGACAAACTGATCGATGCAGCTGGCTCCGAGCTTGATGTCGACAAGCGTCTGGTGCTGGAAACCGAAGCGTTGAAGTTCGTGAAGAAGGAAAACATCATGCTGCCGTTGCATCAGCAGCCGATGGCGTGGGCGATCACCGACGAGGTCGTTGAGATGCCGCTCTTCCCGGACAACAAGCCGCGTCTCTGGTTTGCAAAGGTTGCCGACTAGTCTCAACGGTTGCCGGGCTCCTTCGGGAGCCCGGATATTCTCTATTTGACCGCCCGAAGCAACCAGCCCGGAGGCAGCCATGATCGCCTTTCTCATCAAACGCACGGCCAATGCGGCGTTCGTGATGCTTGCCGTCGCACTGCTCGCTTTCATCATTTTCCGCTTCTTTGGCGATCCGGTGGAAATGATGGTAAATGAGCAGGCAACCCAGCAGGACCGCATCGAGCTGCGGGAGCGGCTGGGCCTGAACGATGGCCTGATCACGCAATATACGCGCTTTGTTACCCACGCGGTGCAGGGGGATTTCGGTATTTCCTACCGAAATCAGCAGGATGTGATGGTCCTGATCAAGGATCGCTTTCCTGCCACCTTCGAGCTTGTTCTGGTGGCCACCATCATTTCTCTCGTCGTCGGCATTCCGCTTGGGGTGATTACGGCGGTGCATCGAGACTCGCGACTGGCCAATTTCCTGCAATTGGGGTCAATTGTCGGCGTCTCGCTGCCGAGCTTTGTGGTCGGCATTCTTCTCATTCTCGGCTTTTCGGTGTCTCTTGGCTGGCTGCCCGCATTCGGGCGCGGAGACACGGTCGATATCGGCTGGTGGTCGACCGGACTTCTGACCCCGTCCGGACGGGCAGCGCTGGTGCTGCCATCACTCTCCCTTTCGACTTTCCAGATCACATTGGTGATGCGGCTGGTGCGGGCCGAGATGCTGGAGACCCTGCGCGCCGACTATATCAAGTTCGCCCGCGCCCGCGGGGTACCGACCCGACGCGTGCACTGGCGTCACGCCCTGCGCAATTGCCTGATGCCGGTCATCACTCTGACGGGCATGCAGATCGGCAACCTGATCGCCTTCGCGCTGGTGACGGAAACGGTCTTCCAGTGGCCGGGAATGGGCATGCTGTTCATACAGGCGGTGACCTTTGTCGATATTCCGGTCATGGCGGCCTATCTGATGATTGTTTCCTTCATTTTCGTATTGCTGAACACCATTGTCGACATCACCTACGCCTGGGTCGATCCGCGTCTGCGGGATGATACGGCACGCTCTGGAGGAGCCAATGGCTAATCAGGACCCTGCTATGACCGACATCCACTCCCGACCATCGACACAGCTGCAAGACAATGAAGCCAAGCCTTCATGGGTCAAACGCATGCGGGACAGCGATCTGTGGTATTCGTTTCATTCGCACCCATCAGCGGTCTTTGCCGCCGCGCTCCTCGGGCTCGTGGCCTTGACCGCTTTTCTTGCCCCCGTCATCACACCTCAGAATCCCTATGATCTTTCTGCGCTCGAACTCTGGAATTCCGAGATCCCGCCGATCTGGAGTGAGAATGGCCAGATGCCCTTCCTGCTTGGTACCGACACGCAAGGCAGGGACATCCTATCCGCCATTCTCTATGGCTCGCGCATTTCACTGATCATCGGTTTTGCCTCGGTCATGCTGGCGCTCGCGGTGGGTCTCGCGCTCGGGCTGGTTGCCGGATATTTCGGTGGTTGGGTGGACAATGTGATCATGCGCGTGGGCGACGTCCTGCTGTCCATGCCCTTCATTCTCATTGCCATCCTGATCACCGCGATTGCCACAGCCTCGCTGCCGGTCGGGCTGAAGGACGTGCTCGCGGCTCCCATCCTGATCTTTGCCATCGCGGTGCCATCGTGGGTGCAATATGCCCGTACGGTGCGAGCCTCCACCATGGTCGAGGCCAAGAAGGAATATGTGCAGGCGGCAAAACTGATCAGGGTGAAATCCTGGCGCATCATGCTGCATCACATCCTGCCCAATTGCATGACGCCGATCATGGTTGCAGCGACGCTCAATTTCGGTCTCGCGATCCTCTCCGAAGCGACACTCTCCTTCCTCGGGGTTGGCATGCCACCGGACCAGCCGAGCCTCGGCACGCTGATCCGGATCGGCAATCAGTTCCTGTTCTCGGGCCTGTGGTGGATTGTTGTCTTTCCCTCGATCCAGCTGTGCCTGATCGTTCTGTCGGTCAACATGATCGGCGACTGGCTGCGCGATGCGCTCAATCCCAAACTGCGGTGATCCCCATGACTGCCAAAACCCTCAAGAATGTCCGCCCAATGGCCGGACCCGCAACCGACCTGCATATCGTTGACGGCCATTTCGCTGCCAGCGCCCCAGCCGGAGCGGAGGTCATTGACTGTGGCGGGAGGATCCTCATTCCCGGCCTGATCGAAGCCCATACGCATCTCGACAAGTCGCTTCTGGGGCTGCCGTGGTATCGCAACGAGGTTGGCCCGCGCCTCATCGACAAGATCAACAATGAGCGCGAGGTCAAGGTGTCGCTCGGGCTCGACCCACAGGTGCAGAGCGAGCGGCATGCCATTCTGGCCATGTCCCATGGTTGCACCCATATCCGCAGCCATGTCGACGTCGACACCCATCATGGCCTTGCCGGCATCGAAGGCGTCATGGCCACGCGCGAAAAGCTGGCTGGCATGATCGACATCGAGATTGTTGCTTTCCCGCAATCGGGCATGATGACCCGCCCTGGAACGGCAGAGCTGATGGACGAGGCCCTGTCGCTCGGCGCAGAGCTGGTCGGCGGCATCGACCCATGCGGCATGGAGCACGACCCCAAGGGTCATCTCGATACTATTTTTGCTCTGGCGGACAAGCATGGCAAACCGATCGACATCCACCTGCATGAGCGGGATTCTCTTGGCTGGTTCTCTATGGAGGAGATCATCGACCGCACGGTGGCTTTGGGGATGCAGGGCAAGGTCTCGATCAGCCATGCCTTCTGTCTCGGGGCCGTGGATCGGGCCTATGTGAAGGACCTGCATGAAAAGCTCGCCGAGAACCGGATCCACATCCTGACCACCGCTCCAGCCTCCGCGCCGGTTCCGTTGGTCAAGGAACTCAAACAGCATGGCATCCTGACCGGCGCTGGCTGTGATGGTATTCGCGACACCTGGGGTCCTTATGGCAATTCGGACATGCTGGAGAAGGCCATGCAGATCGGCATGCGCAACAATTTGCGCCGGGATGACGAAGTCGAGCTTGCACTTGATATCTGCACCTTTGGCGGTGCGGCCATCCTGGGCGTTGAAGATTACGGTCTTGAGATCGGCTGCCGCGCGGACTGCGTGCTTGTCGAGGGTGAAACACTTGCCGAAGCGGTCGCAACGCATCGCCCACGCAAGCTGGCCTTCAAGGGCGGAGAAGTGATTGCCCGTGACGGTCGATGTGTGATCGAGGCACCGTGATGACAGGTAGAACGCTCCTCTCTGCCCGATGGGTCGTTGGCCATAAAAATGGTCACCATGTCGTCTATGAGAACGGCGTGGTGGTCATCCAAGGAACTGACGTCATCCATGTGGGCCTCTCTTTCGATGGCGAAGTTGCCGACCGCATCGACTATGGCGAGGCCATCATCTCGCCCGGCTTTGTCGACCTCGATGCGCTGTCCGATCTCGACACCACGATCCTTGGCTATGACAACAGACCAGCCTGGAAGAAGGGGCGGGTCTGGCCCGAGAGCTATATCGCGAGCGGGCCGTATGAAATGTATTCCGAGGAGGAATTAGCGTTCCAGAAGCGCCATGCCTTCGCACAGCTCATCCGCAACGGGATCACCACGGCGCTCCCCATCGCCTCGCTCTTCTATCGTGCGTGGGGTGAAACGGTCGCCGAGTTTGATGCTGCCGTCCACGCTGCCGAACAACTTGGCCTGCGCGTCTATCTCGGGCCAGCCTACCGCACCGGTGGGCAAGTGACTGACGAGCAGGGCAACATCCGGGCGGTATTCAACGAAGCGCGAGGCCTCGCGGGACTCGAGGATGCGCGAGCCTTTGCGGCCCGGATTGACGGCATGGCTTCGGGGCGCATCCGGGCGATGTTCGCACCCGACCGGATCGAGACCTGTACCGAAACGCTACTTCAGCGGACAGCCGATATTGCCGACGAGCTCGGCGCTCCGGTCCGGCAGCATTGCGCCCAGTCTCCTATCGAGTTGCAGCTGGTGCGGGAGCAGCATGATTGCGGGCCGATTGATTGGCTGAAGCGGATCGGAGCCTTGCGCCAAAATTGGCTTCTGCCGCATGGCACCTACGCCACGGATGCCGAATTTGCCCTGATGGCGGAGGCTGGCGCAACATTGGTGCATTGTCCGCTGGTCGCCACCCGTTTTGGCGGGATGCTGCGGAGCTTTGCCAAATGCCGGGATATGGGGATCGTGATCGGGCTTGGCACCGACACCTATCCGGCGGACATGATCCTCAACATGCAGATGGGCATGATGATGGCGCGGCAGGCGGATGGCCTCGACGCGGTGCGATCTGAGGATCTGTTCAATGCAGCAACGCTCGGAGGCGCAGATGCATTGAGGCGGCAGGATCTGGGCCGTCTCGCGCCAGGATCGAAGGCCGATATCGCGGTGATCGATCTCAGCGCGCGCCTTCAGACGCCGGATCCCATCCAGACCCTGATGACCTCGACCTCTGGCCATGACGTCTGCGATGTCTGGATCGACGGCCGCCGCGTGATGGCGAACGGTGTGATCGAGGAGATCGACGAGCGGGCGGATGCCGCGCAGGCACAGGCGCAATATGACGGCCTGATCGCCAAATATCCTGACCGCACCGTGGGCCATCCACCTGTTGAAGCCATTTTCACTCCGAGCTACGAAAGGATCAGGTCATGACTGACGTCGTACTGGATGTGCGCAATTTGCGCGTTGAATTCCCGACCCGCAAGGGCGTACTGACCGCCGTTGACGATATCTCCCTGCAGATCAGCCGGGGAGAGATCCTTGGCATGGTCGGGGAATCCGGGGCCGGGAAATCCATGACGGGCATGTCCATCCTTGGTCTGCTCGAACCACCGGGACGTATCGCCGCCGGATCGATCCACCTGTCGGGTGATCGCATCGACAATCTTGATGATCGCGCCATGCAGACGATCCGGGGGCGCAGGATCGGAGCTATCTTTCAGGATCCGCTGACCTCGCTCAACCCGCTGTTCAAGGTGGGGGATCAACTGGTCGAGACCATTCGCCTACACACTGATCTCGGCAAGGCCGAGGCCCGCGAACGGGCCAAGGCGTTGATGCATGAAGTGGGAATCCCGGCGGTCGATGAGCGCATCGACAATTACCCGCACCAGTTCTCAGGCGGCATGCGACAGCGGATCGTGATCGCCCTCGCCCTATGCGCTGAACCGGAACTGATCGTTGCGGACGAGCCCACAACGGCGCTTGATGTCTCGATCCAGGCCCAGATCACCGCGCTGCTCAAGCGGCTTTGCCGGGAACGCGGCACTGCCATCATGCTGGTGACCCATGACATGGGCGTCATCGCCGAGACGGCCGACAGGGTGGCGGTGATGTATGCGGGGCGGCTCGCGGAAATCGGGTCTGTCGAGGATGTGGTCCGCCGACCGAAACACCCTTACACCGTCGGCCTGATGGGCTCGATCCCCTCGCTACGCAACGATGTCGAGGAGCTTCAGATGATCCCCGGCTCCATGCCGCGGCTGAACGCCATACCGTCTGGTTGCGCCTTCAATCCCCGTTGCATACATGCCGGATCCCGCTGCCGCCGTGACGTGCCCCGGATTGCCGAAACGGAAACCACCGGAGCGGCTTGCTGGCTGGCTCTGGATGGCGATGTCGAGAAAGGAGCCGCCGCATGACGATCCGGTCCAACGCTATTCTGGAAGTCGATGCCCTCGAACGCCGCTTCGATGTCTCCGCCCCCTGGCTCAATCGCGTCATCGAACGCAAGCCGCAGAAAACCCTGCATGCGGTTGACGGTGTCGACTTCGTGATCCAGCGCGGGCAGACTCTGGCACTCGTCGGGGAGTCCGGCTGTGGCAAGAGCACCATTGCCAAGCTGGTAACTGGTCTTTATCCGCCCTCGGGTGGGCGGATCACCTTTCATGGTGACCCGGACCGGCTGCAGATGATCTTTCAGGATCCCTTCGCCAGCCTCAACCCTCGCTGGCGGGTGGGCCGGATCATCGCCGAACCCCTGCGCACCCTGCACCCGGAAACGCCTGCGGCCACCGTCACCGCCCGGGTCGAGGAGCTGTTGCAGACCGTTGGACTTGCTGCCTCGGACGGACAGAAGTTCCCGCACGAATTTTCCGGTGGTCAGCGCCAGAGGATTTCAATTGCCCGCGCCCTTGCCGGGGAGCCCGAATTCCTCGTTTGCGACGAACCGACCTCCGCTCTCGACGTCTCGGTTCAGGCGCAGGTTCTCAATCTCATGAAGCGGCTGCAGAGGGAAATGGAGCTGACCTATCTCTTCATCAGTCATGACCTCAGCGTTGTGCGGCACATGGCCGATGTGATCGCCGTAATGTATCTGGGCCGCATTGTCGAGATCCAGCCAACGGCGGATCTGTTTGCCAATCCGCTCCATCCCTATACGCGCCTGCTTTTGGAAACGATCCCCGATCTCGACGCCCCTCAGCGTGACCGCAGCCCGATGGGTGGAGAGGTACCCTCGCCGGTTTCTCCACCCTCCGGCTGCAGCTTTCATCCCAGATGCCCGCTGGCTTTTGACCGTTGCAAAAAGGAACGGCCACAACGGCGCATCGATGTCCATGATCGCCGGGTTGCGTGCTTTGCTGCAGAACAAACGGCGGAAGCGAAAGGCGAGAGCGATGTATGAGGAAAAATTCCTGCGCCGTGCCATCGAGCTTTCAAAGCAGGCACTGGAGACAAGAGGCACTGAACCGTTTGGTGCGGTCGTCGTCAAAGACGGAGAGATCGTGGGTGAGGGTATCAACCAATCCGTGATGAATCACGATCCCACTTCGCATGGCGAAACGGAGGCAATCCGTGATGCCTGTCGTAGGCTCGGGACGGTCGACCTGCGCGGTTGCGAGCTCTACTCCAGTTGCGAGCCTTGTGCGCTCTGTGTTGCCGCGATGAATATCGCCGGGATCACGGCGCTCTATTATGCGGCGGACATGGATCAGGCCGGAGCGGCCATTGGCGGACTGCCGGAAAAGGCCCGCTTTCCCATCGACGTTGACCGCCTGACCCATGAATGCGGGCATGCGGTGTCCGAGCGCATCATGCCGTCAGAGCAACATCTGGAGCGGGATGCCGAAGCCATCCTAAAAGAATGGGCGCACCTAGCAAAGGCAACGACATGAAACACAGAGTTTTACAATAGCCATAGTTGGGTGGATCCTCAGATGCGCTCGCAATTAAGAAGCATCGAGAAGTAACTCTTTTCAATTTGGCAACCGACAGCAAACACAGAACGGTATTTCCCCCGAGATCGAACGCCTAATGGAAGGGCGCCCTGAAAAACATCGCAACACGATCATTGAATTTGCTAATCGATGACTAAACGGCAGTGGATCTCAGAGGAACTCGTCGCACGTCTGAATGAACGCGTGATCGATATCGGAGGCAGCGCTCAGGGATAAGGGACGCAGGGAAGAGTTTTGCAAATTTTTAGCCATCTCATCATTCGTTTGCCCCTTCCATGTGCTGACCTAATTTGGGTGCAACAGATGTTTCGCGGCTATCCCCAGCGCGACTGTATCACTACGCAATACCTCCAAAGCCACTTTGGCTTTAAATTGATCAATATAGTTCCGGTGTTTCGCCCTGTTCGTATCAATTCAAAGCTCTAGGACACACCTTAGTCCAGCGATCAGATTTCTGGGACTACTTCAGTTGACAGAGTTTGATCTTCTCACAAAGCGAAGAAACAAATCAAAGGCGGGTCACTTCTCAACGGAAATCGACAGGCATCTGAAAAGAATGCCGTTTGGGTCGAGCCCTTATTTTGCATGTCACCGGCGGAGTAAACCCTGAAAGCGGGGCGGAGCATAAGTCGGCCACGCTTCAAATAAGCGGGCCGCTGTCCTTGTCAAATGCAACTTTGAAGTATGAAGCTACTTCGGAAGAATCCGCCTGAGATACTCCCGGCTGGATGCCATCACGGACAAGCCATCGCCGCCGTAATGCTCGCACAGAAACGCACTTGAATAGCCGAATTCAAGAGCCATCCGGATCGCAGCACGGTAGTTGATGATGCCCGACTCCATTGGTGCGGGATGGGTGATGACTGCGCCGGTGATGGGATCCTCAACACGAGTGTAGTTCTTGACGTGCCAGTATTTGAGGAAGGGCGCAATCTTGGCCATCATGTCCTGCCAATGCTCAACCGGGCGATGCAGGCGAACCAGATTGCCAATGTCGGCATTCAGACCGACGTTGGCCATGTCGACCGTCTCGATGAACTGAACGGCTCCATCTGCAGTACCGATATAGGTGTCCTCATACATTTCGAGGGATACCTCGATCTTCTGCTCGGCAGCATGGCGCCCGAGTTCCTGAATGCGCGCGACGGCCTTGGCGTAGACTGCCGGATCGTCCGGGTTCTTGACGCCATCAACCGTCCAGAACCAGAGTGCTTTCTGCTGCTCTGCGGTCAGGGCGCCAAAGAGGCCAAAACAGACCGATTCCGCTCCGATCTTGGCCGCCGTATCGATCACCCGGTGGCAGTAGGCCAGATTTTCATCCCCTATCTCGGGGTCTATCACGCTGCGTCGCGCGGTCGAAATGGCGGGAATGGTCAATCCCAAAGACTGGCAGACCGAAAGGAATTCATCCAGCCGGGACGGTTCCAGATCAGATATGCGGAGCCAGGAGTCCGTGGGGTCCAGTTCGGTGAATCCGGCATCGGACACGTCAGTCAGGATCTTTGCCCATTCTTCGGCTGGGGCATCCTGAACGGGGCTTCCGTCGCGCAGCGTGTTGGGGAAGGGGATCATCGCGGAGGCTATGGGCCAATCCTCGTTGCTCCATCTGAAGTCGCTCATGGAATCAGCCTCCAATTTTTCCGCCAAGTTCATCATCGATATGGATCTTGATGATTTCGTCAAAAGTCTTCTCGGCCGTGAACCCGAGCTCCAGGGCACGCTTGACGCTGAAGTCACGCGCCCAACCATCTACAATACCGCGAATGGTTTCGTCCGGTTCACGACGGATAAGGCCCGTGATTTTAGGTCCGGCAATGCGCTCGAGAGCTGCGATTTCATCTCCGACAGTTGCGGAAAGACCTGGCATCATCAGATTGCGTCGGGGGCCGACTTTCTCCAGATCAAGGGTCGCAGCGTGGGTGAAAAAGCCAACAGCAGCGCGGGGGCTGGCGAACCAGTGCCGCACATGGTCTTCAACGGGAAGTACAGCCTCAACACCGGATAGTGGTTCGCGCAAAATGTTGGAGAAAAAGCCCGAGGCGGCAGCGTTGGGTTTTCCGGGGCGAATGCAAATCGTCGGCAGACGAATGCCGATCCCGTCGAGGATGTTCCTGCGGCTGTAGTCCGCCAGTAAGAGTTCGATAATCGCCTTTTGGGTGCCATAGCTGGTCAATGGGGTGGTGAAGAACTCGTCGCCGATCTTTTCCGGGAAAGGAGCGCCGAACACCGCGATGGAGGAGGCGAACAGGAACCGTGGTTTGTAAGGCTCCTTTGCGCCTTCGGCGCGAACCGCCTCCAAAAGCGCATAGCTCCCTTTGAGGTTGACGTCATATCCCTTGTCAAAATCGGCTTCGGCCTCGCCCGAAACAACGGCGGCCAGATGGATGATCAAGTCCGGCCGGTCAGCAATCAGAGTCTCGGCCACTCCGAGCTGCCGGAGGTCGATCGCCTGACATTCGCTAATCGCGGCAAGCTTCTGAGGAGCCGTCGGCTTGATCACATCAACAAGGGTCAGTTTCTCGATGGAGCCACCCAATATCTCGGGCACCTCAGCAATCCGATCTGACAATTTGCGACCAACCATACCTGCGGCACCAATGACAAGTACTTTCATGCGTTTCTTCTCCCTAATGGGCACCGACAGGTGCCAATCTTCTATTCCGTATCTCGGGCACTGTTCTCGCGCGGCCTTCTCTGTCGCTCCGGCCGCGGATCAAGGCAAATTCTGCGTGCTCCGTCATCGAATGGTCCGCCGAGCCTCATCGCGACAAAATACAACCCTAGGGTGTTCACTCACAAGGCTGACGACATTCGCGACAGGACGGACTGGCTGATCAAAATCGCCTGGAGCTGGCGAATATTGCAACACGATGCACCTCCTCCCGTCAGCTACGAGCCTTTTCATTTACGCTGTACACATCACAAGGATTGCGGTCGTACAACCAACGTCGAAACTATGTCATGTCTTGGCACGCGGTTCAATAAAAATGTATACCAAATACCATATGTCATTATGGCGCTGTTTGTAATTTTGTGTTTTGATTGACTTCAACATACCCTAACATGCAGCCCAAATAGGGACCGGACGATGAATCGAAAAGACAAGGTTGAGCTGTCACAACTTGACGACGAAATGTCAGTAAAACGCATTTCTCTTGCAGAAATTGCGACGGAGCGTCTGCGAGATCTGGTCCTGATTGGGAAACTACCACCAGGTCAGGCGCTGTCTGAACGTGAGCTCTCAGACAAACTGCAAATCTCGCGCACGCCCTTGCGTGAAGCCATCAGGGAATTGGCCGCCGAAAAGCTGATCGAAATCCTTCCCAATCGCCGACCACGGGTCGCCGATCCATCGACAGACTCCATCAATGATCTCTTCGACGTACAGGCTGCCCTTGAAGCGCTGGCTGGTAAGCTGCTCATTCAACGCGCGACGAACGAGAAAGTTGACCGGTTGGCAGCGATTCATAAGCAGCTCATCAAGCTATCGACCGGTAAAGACTCCATGAAATTCTTCCGGCTCGACATGGAATATCATACCACCCTTGTTCAGTTTGCAGACAATACGGCGCTTTCGGAAACGCACCGCCAATACAATGCCGCCTTGTTCCGCGCCCGTTACATGTCATCGGAGCACATGCGCTGGCGCGATACGACAATGGCCGAGCATGAGGAGATCATGGAAGCAGTCCTTGCGCGGGATGCCTCCCGCTTGTCGGAGGCACTGACAACCCACCTCATGACGGGCAAGGCCAACCACGCCCGACTTCGCTTGGAAGCGGAAGCGGCAAAGGGAAAAGGCAGAAAGAAGAAATCAGACACTTGATTGTGTGGATCTCTTCCCATTGTCCTGAACTTTTGATTGTCGTCCGCAGACCTGTCTCGACCCGCCTAGCTTGCAGACAAAGGCCGCCTTTCAGACAAGGCGGCCTTCGCGACTTTGCAGGTTGGAGTCATTCTCGGAACATCTGTTCAGATCAATCAAGCGATATTCTGCAGTACGGCCTTAGATTGTTGCCCCTTTGGTGTTGAGGAACGTCGCATAGAGACTAGTGGTCCCGCAGATAAACAAGCGGTTTCGTTTTGGTCCACCGAAGCACACGTTGGAAACCACTTCCGGCACCTTGATCTTGCCAATCAGCTTGCCTTCCGGTGACAGGCAATGGACCCCTTCGGCCGAGCTTGACCAAATGTTGCCATGATGATCCACACGGAAACCATCGAAGAGGCCTGCAGTGCAGGTCGCGAACACTTCGCCACCGCTCAGTCTCGAGCCTTCCACCTTGAATTTACGGATATGAGCCGGCCCGCCATCGACGTGGGTTGCGCCAGTGTCGGCGATGTAGAGGATCGTCTCATCCGGCGAGAAGGCCAGCCCGTTGGGCTGAACGAAATCGTCTGCGATCAATTCGAGTTTTCCGGATGCCGGATCAATCCGATAGACATTGTTCGATCCGACCTCATGGTCGAGCTTGGCCCCTTCATATTCCCAATCGATACCATAGGAGGGATCTGTGAACCAGATTGCTCCCGTTGTGTCGACAATGACGTCGTTGGGTGAATTGAACCTTTTGCCTTCAAAATTGTCGGCCAGTACGGTGAGGCTGCCGTCATATTCGGTTCTCACCACGCGCCGCCCAAGATGCTCGCATGTGATCAATCGTCCCTGACGATCCATGGTGTTGCCGTTGGAATTGTTGGATGGATTGCGGAATTCAGACACTGATCCATCCGTGTCGTCATAACGCATCATCCGACAATTGGGGATGTCCGAGAAGACCAGATACCGTCCGGCACCGAACCAGGCTGGTCCTTCCATCCAGCGTGCACCCTGCCACAGCCTCTCCAGATGCGTATTCATCAGAATGAGCTTTTTGAATGCGGGATCGATTATCTCCAGATGATCGAGAAACATGACTTTCCTCCCTCAATGATGTCTTGAGCGCCCCGAAAGGAGCCTTTCAGCAAGAACTGCTGCAATGATGATCGTGCCAATGGCTGTGCCCTGCCAGAATGGCGAAACGCCGAGCAGGTTCATTCCGTTGCGGATCATCACCATGATGAGGACCCCGAACAGGGTTCCCACGATGGAACCGCGACCACCAAACAGGCTTGCCCCCCCGATGACGACTGCGGCGATTGCATCGAGCTCCATGGCGTTGCCCGCAAGAGGGTCGATGGAGCCGATCTGCGCGGCGATGAGCGTCACTGCCACTGCGCAAAGTGCACCCGACACCACATATGGCAGGATGCTGTAGAGCCGCACATTCAGGCCAGATATCCGCGCGGCCTCCTTGTTGGAGCCGATCGCATAAATCGTTCTGCCGCCTTTGGAATGGGTGAGATAGATCCAGGCGACGACATAAAGGACGATCAGAATGAGGACATTCATTTGCAGACCGAACAGGCTGTCGTAGACCAGTCCCGACAGCGCGTCGGGCACGTCTGAAATGGTGCGCTGGTTGGAAAACACATAGGCAAGGCTTCGGCATATGGCCATGGAGCCCAATGTCACCACGAAGGGGGCTAGACCGAAGACCGCGACCAAAATGCCCGAAATCGACCCGATGAAGGCTCCTGCCATGACTGCAAATGCGATCGCCAGCGGGATCGGGACTTCGCGCATAGCCAGCCCCAACAAGATCCCCGTAACACCGATGACCGACCCCACCGACAGATCAATGCCCCCCGTCAGGATCACAAAGGTCATCCCGATCGCAACAATCCCGGTCACCACCGACTGGTCCATCAGGTTGAACAGATTGGCCGTTGTCAGAAAATGGGGAGACGCCAGAGACAAAGCGATACCGATCATCAGGGTCAGGCCCGCCATCCGCACTTCCAGAATGTTAGAATATTTTGCAAAAACCTGTGTCATTTAGGGCCTCCAACCGGAATTGCCTTTTCATCGTTCTCGTCCGAGGCCAGCTGAAATTGCCCCTCCTCGAAGGCCGATAGTTCCAACGTCGTGCGAGCGAAGATCTCGTCTCGGCTCAGCTTTTCATGTGATCGTGACAGGATGGCGATCGTTCCCATTCTGATGCCACGTCTGTTGTTGACGGTCATCAGCAACGACTGCCGGTCGCCTTCCTCGTTGCACAGCGCGCCTGCCTTGCTGCCAAGTGCCTGCCTGATGGATGTGCCGTCGGTGGGGATGACCATTCCCGGTTCGGGCAGTCCCCGTTCGCCAACCTCTCCCTGCCGCGTCAGACAAAGCACATTGTCGCCTGCGCGCAGCAGCCATCCGGTCTGAACGCCAAATTGTTCGGCTAGGCGCCCCAACAATTGCTTCTGGCGATCAAGCGAACTGCGCGGGGCACAGATGAGTGTCAACTGTTCCTCATTGATCTCGGCGGCAGACACATTGCCGATGGTCTGACCATCACTGATGGGCACGATACGGTGGGACAGGGCCAACAGTTCCTCGAAATCGGAGGAGATCAACAGCATCGCCACCCCTTCAGCAGCGAGTTGTCGCAAGATCTTGTAGATCGTCGTGCGCGCCCCGATGTCGACACCCTTGGTCGGCTCGTCGAGCACCAGGACCTTCGGGTTGAGCAACAGGGCGCGCATGACAAGCGCCTTCTGCTGCATTCCGCCGGAGAAATTCAGCAAGGAGCTGTCGTCCAGGCGGTCTCGCGCAAGCCCCATCTGATCGGCCAGTTCATTGATGCGGGCATTGCGAGAACTGTATTTCAGGCGCGGCCCGGCCAGGCTGCTCAGGTGATTGAGCAGAATGTTTTCGCGCACGGAAAAGTCGGGCACTATGCTCTGGCGTCGGCGATCTTCGGGTAGAAAGCCGAGCCCGGACATAAGGGCCGTTCGGGAGTTTGTTGGAGTGTAGGGTTTGCCAAGTAGGGAAATGGTTCCCGCATCCATAGGTCTCAACCCGAGCAAGACCTCGGCCAGTTCTGACCGGCCAGAGCCGACAAGGCCTCCAAGACCAACGATCTCTCCGGCGTGGATTTCCAAACTCGCGGACTGAACCTCAGGGGCTGATCGCACATCTTGCAAGTTCAGCAGAACGGGTTCACTTGACGTATCCGGAATGGCTTCGGCGGTGAGCGCCTCAAGATTTTGTCCAACCATAAGGCTGATTAGTTCTGGCTGGGTGAGATCGGCAGTTGCAAGGTTACTCTTGACCGAATGGCCGTCCCTGAGGATGGTGATCCGGTCGGTCATCGCAAAGATTTCTTCAAGACGGTGAGAGACAAAGATAAGTCCCCGACCTTCCGCCCTCAGAGCATCCATGACCTTGAACAGGCGAGCACTTTCTCCCGGACTGAGAGCTGCGGTTGGTTCATCGAGAATGATGACCCGACTGCCAAGTGCAACGATGCGGGCAATTTCGACCAGCTGTCGATGGGCCGCAGACAATTCACTGCAATCCCGACTAATGTCGATTTCATCCGCAAAGCCGAGGCTCTCGAGTGCAGACAAGGCCTTACGCCGAAGAGTGGCCTGCGGGGGCTTCTTCTTGCCACCATAGACCGGCAAGACGATATTCTCCCAGACGGACAGGTCGCCAGCGAGACTTGTTTCCTGCGTCACCATACCGATGCCGGCATTCATTGCGTCCCGTGGACGGGCGAATTTCGCAGGAACACCGAACGCTTCCAAAGCTCCCTTTGTTGGTGCGATGTGACCACAAATTACTTTTGCCAGTGTCGATTTGCCAGCACCATTTGCCCCGAAAAGCGCATGTATTTCTCCGGCAGCGAGTTCGAAACTGACCCCTTTCAGTGCGGCAAAAGACCCGAATACCTTAGATATTCCGTCCGCCTTGAGAAGGAGTTCACTATTGACAGACACCCATATCCTCCATCAGCTCGCGCCGTGAAGGCGACAGCTTCATCCAAATGACACTCATCTTCATGGAAACGAAGTGGCCGACACCCGGACGGATGCCAGCCACCTCTGGAGGAGACATTATTTCAAGTCACCAGCAAACACGTTGAGTTTCATCTCATCGTGCAGATCATTGATGTTGGAGCTCGTTACGATCAGGACCGGCAGGGCGATTTCCTTTTCGACCTTTTCACCGGCAATGTGCTTGATCAGGGCTTCCGTAGCGGCAAAGCCCATCAGATACGGCTGCTGCATGCCGGAGCCAATGATATCGCCTTTTTTGATTTTTTCGACCAGTTCGGGCGTTCCATCAAAGGCAGCAATAATCATGTCTTCGGATTTTCTGGCAGCGCGGACGGCCTGCTGAGCACCGATCGACTGGACGTCTGATTCAACAAAGATTGCCCGAAGATCGGGGTATGCAGTGATCATGTCCTGCGCGAAACGGTAGGATTCCTCAGCGGTGAAGGTCTGCATCTGCTGAAGCGGGATTTCGTTGGTCATGCCGACTTCCGCCATGGCTTCACGGAAGCCCTTGGAGCGAAGCTGACCGTTGATGCGGGCCTGCGGAATACCGATGATCCCGAAGGATCCGTCTGTCCAGTTTTTCTCCTTGAGAATCTTGGCAGTCTCCTTGCCAATGCCTACCGCTCCGGCATAGTTGTCGGATCCAACAAAGGAAACATACTCACCTTCATTGGTGCCAATGTCCGCGATCACAACGGGCACGCCCGCATTTTCTGCCAGCTTGAGAACGCTTGGTGCAGTCGAGCTGTCGGTCGGCGAGATCACGATACCGGCAACACCCTGTGCGATGGCATCCTGGGCATTCTGCAACTGAGTTTTGGCATCGTTCGCAGAATCGAGCGTTTTGATTGTGTATCCACCCTCTTTTGCTGCGGCTTCGGCACCGGTGGCAACGTATCTCCAGAATTGCACGTTAACTGAAGGGGTGAGATAGGCGATGCTCTTCTCTTGCGCGACTGCCGAATTGCCGCCCAGTAGAAGCGAGCCGACAAGAGCTACGGATGCAGCAAAAGCAATATGACGTTTCATTAGATATCCTCCCGTTGTGATGACGGACTGGTTCCGCCATTCAAAAGCACTTCTTGGCATTTCATTCGGGTCGATTGCGACCCGATCTCCTCACGAAACGCTCCAAGATGCAGTATATGGTATACCAAATTCAAGGCCTGTCAACTTAAACCATCAAATGGAACACGTTCAGATGTCCAAGCAAGAGAGTGTTGTTTTTGATGAGTTATTGAGGGTTTTGATCATAAGAGATTTGAGGATGGTGCCCTCTGTGACACGATGTTCCGTCATGTCAGATTTGACGATATGAGGCTCTTGAGCGTGATGATCCGGCAGGGTTGCGCACCGCAAAATGAGGCCCACGGCCATCACAAAAACTTTAGACTGGCCTCGGCCCGCAGGTGCGGACTAGTCCGAACAGGCTACGAGGATCTTCTCGACTCATCCTCGAAAATCGTAAAGATTCGGGGCGTCAGATCACTGCGTCTACTATTTGATTATCAGCACCGTTGCCGCAGGTTTGGCATAGTCTCAGCAAGCGGGAGCCTGGTCACCCAATTCGAAGCCCTACCAGCACCGCGTTGAGGGAAAAATCTGTACCACACGGCAAGAATTTGCATCTTAGGTCGAGGCCTCGTTGCCTCACCGTTTGAGGACTGTTCCGTCTCATCGCGTACGGGACAACTTGGGTTGATTTGACAAGGGAGGATTTGGCCCATCGTAGTTCTATCAGAGGAAGTGAAGATGAGACAGAACACACCCACCCGTAAGACCGCGATCGAACGGTGACTTGGCAAGGAGACACTTCTGCTAACGTAAGTCTGCTTCAGTACTCATTTGCTTTCCACGCCTTTCAGAACATAGAGGGCGTGAGAAAAGAAAGTCTCGGCGCCGAAATTGCCGGACTTCAGGGTCAGTGCGATGTGAACCGCACCCGTTTGACAGAAGAAACCGGGCAACCCGGGGGCAATCTCACACTGACATTGAGCTTGTTAACCCCCAGTGCTTGTGTCACCGCTCCGGCAGTCTCTCCGCCAGCGTCACCAAGCGGCAGATTTCAATTTTGCCATCGGAATTACTCCAATTTCTTTGCTTCTGAACAATCGCGAGGGCACGGAACAAGGCCCGCGCGAACCCTCGAGATCACCGGGGACGAGCTGTCAAATGATAAGGGCACGTCAGCTCGAAAAATTAGAATGCCCGGAGGTGCCACAGACTGATGTTTTCAATTGCTGTGTACAGGCCTCAAGGTAAGGATCTGGCCCGTGAAACACTTGTTGCGTCGGTCCGGGCGGAGAAGACCCTGTAGACCTTGTCGGAAGACGTAATGAACATGGTCTTGCCATCCTCACCACCGAAACAGATGTTGGAAGTCTGTGCTGGCAGAAGAATCTTGCCGATCAGGGCACCTTCCGGCGAATAGCAATGAATGCCATCAAGAGCCGACGTCCAGACATAGCCCTCGTGATCAAGGCGAAAGCCATCCGGAACCCCGGGAGCGACCACGGCGAAGACCCGACCGTTGGAAAGTGTCGTGCCTTCTACATCGAAAACGCGGATATGATGAGGAAGCTCGTACTGAATTCCAGGAAAGCTTGCCCCGAGGATTGCTCCGGAGTCAGCGATATAGAGTTTCGTCTCATCGGGCGAAAAGGCGAGACCGTTGGGCTTGTCAAAGTCGGTCGCGACGGCCGTCAGCGTGCCATCGGGGCTTACGCAAAAGACATAGCATCCCCCGATTTCACTTTCCGCAGCATAGCCCTCAACGTCACAGTTGATGCCATAGGGTGGGTCGGTGAACCAAACGGAGCCGTCTGAGCGAACCACCACATCGTTGGGAGAATTGAGGCGCTTGCCTTCGAAGGCATCGGCGATGACCTCAACGGCATCGAAGTCAAACGGATCAAGCCTACGCAGGACACGACGCCCGCCATGCTCGCAAGAGACCATACGCCCTTCGAGATCCAGCGTATTGCCGTTGGCGAACTCGCTGTTGGGCAGGGCAATCTCCTGTCCGCCGCTTTCTGTCCAGCACCAGAGATGTTTTCCCGGGACATCGCTGAAGAAGAATCGCCCATCCATCCAGACGGGACCCTCAGCCCATGTGATGCCCTTGGCGATCACTTCCGGGGTGCGAGACATATCGATGAAGGTTTCGAAACGAGGATCCACGGTGAGATAACCAGGTGCCGATGTCATTTCATCGCTCCTTTCCGCAGGGTTTGAAACAGCAGCATGAGAATGATGATCGTGCCGAAGATGATGCTTCGCCATGCTTCACTGATCTGCATGACCGACAGGATCGAGGTCAGCAAGGTGATGAAGATTGCGCCGCCAATAGTGCCGAACAATCCGCCACGACCACCCAGAATGGATGTTCCGCCGATGACGACCGCTGCGATAGTCGGCAAGAGATATGGGTCTCCCATCGACTGATAGGCCTGATCGGCATACCCGGCGAGCAGCACGCCCCCAAGGGCTGAGCAGGTCCCGGCAAGTGCAAATGCAGCAAAGACGACCGATGGCGTGGAAACGCCTGACAGGAACGTTGCCTTCTCATTGAAGCCGATGGAACGCAGATACCGCCCGAATGCTGTCCGGGACATCATGAGCGTGAGCAAAAGGCAAAGAGCGAGCCAGACCAGCAGACTGGAGGGGATCCCGAGAACCCGACCCGTTGCAAGCCACGACATGAGCGCGCTCGACTCCCCCTTGGGGTTGAAGCCACCGGTGTTCAGGACAGCAAGGCCGAGCAGCATGGAATTGACAGCAAGCGTCCAGACCATTGATGGAATGCGCAGGATGGCGACGCCAAAGCCGTTGACAATTCCGAAGATGACGCCGAACGCCAAGGCCGCCGGAATGGCAATGGCAGCGAGGAACGGATTGCCCGACCCCACCAGTGCGGTCGACAGGATCGCCGCTCCGCTCAAAATCCATGGCACGGAGAGGTCGATGTGACCCAGCAGGATCACAATCGTGGCCCCGGCGGCCAGAACACCGAGAAATGCAGCAATCTGCAATTGCTGAAGCAGATAGTCGGCCGAGAGAACCTTGGGGTAGGCGAAGCTTGCAAGCAGCACCAGAATGACTGCTCCGACATAGGGCAGAAGGCTGTCGAGATTGACGCGTTGAACGTATTTGATAGCCTGGCTCATTTTCCAAATTTCTCCAGACGATTGCGCATGCGCAGGACATCGGCAGCACCAATGGCGATGGCGCCAGCCAGGATCATGCCTTCGAAGAGTGGCTGCGCGAGGGTGGGAATGCCCGAAAAGAACATCAGGGCCGAGATGGTTCGCAGGATAAAGGCACCCGCCATTGCTCCGATCAGAGAGCCGACCCCACCACGCAACAACACGCCGCCGAGAACGGCAGCCGCGATGGAGTTGAGGGTGAAGTTGGCTGCGATGCCAGCATCACCACTGGTCGTGACAAAGCTGTAGTAGAGCCCCGCAAGGCCAGCGAAGAAGCCGGCCAGAGAAAAGGCCGCAAGGCGGATCAGGTTAACCCGAATGCCGGACTGAAACGCAGCCAGTTCGGAAGACCCGACCGCATAAATGCCAAGCCCGAGACCTGTGCGACGAAAAGGAATCCAGAAGCCCGCAACCAACAGGCCCACAATGATCAGCGATGTGGGAATGCCGACGATATCAAGCGTCATCGCGTCAGCAAGATCGTAATCGATGACCCCGCCCGGTGTCGGTCGCAGCAGCAAAGCCAGTCCTATGAAAACTGAGGATGTGGCGAGCGTCACGACAATCGGCTGGATCCGACCATAGACAACCAGAATTCCGTTGACCAAGCCACACAGCAGCCCAACAATCATCACCAGCACGATACCGCCCGCGATTTCTATGCCTGACCCCGCCAGCACATAGGATGCAAGCGTGTTTGTCAGGGCCATCATGGCTCCAACCGACAGATCAATGCCTCTGACGACAACCGCGAAGAATTGCGCGGCGGCTGCCAGAGCAAGAATAAGACACTGATTGGCCCAGATCGTCATCACATAGGTCGAAAACCCGCGTGGGTGGGTTCCGATATAGACCGCCAGCAAGATCAGCAGGACAATTCCGGCGAAGGTCTCTCTCCTGTTGGAACGGAAATACTCAACCATGCGCGGCCTCCGTTGCTGCACCCAAATTCAGAGAAGCAGCGATGATGTTTTGAGCAGTTATTCTGTCTCCGGTCAGCGTCGCAACGATGCGCCCGCTGTAGAAGATGTGTGCTTCATCACAAAGCTGGACGAGTTCCTCATAGTCGGTACTCAAGAGCACAATCGACTTGCCCTCATCGGCGAGCTGCCGCAGCAATTTGTAAATCTGTGTCTTGGTTTTCACGTCGATGCCGCGTGTCGGATCATCGAGCAAGAGACATCGCGGACCAATGGCGAGCCACTTGGCGAGCACGACCTTTTGCTGGTTGCCGCCGGACAACGACGAAACCGGGAGTTCGAGACCTCCATGCTTGAGTTCAAGGGCGTTCAGAAATGTCTCGTAGAGGTCTGGATCATCGGCATCGAGATCTTTCAGACCGGCTGCTGCGAGCTGGAGATTTTCTGCTATGCTCTGCTCCTGAATAAGGCCTTCGGTCTTGCGATCTTCTGGTATGTAGGCAAGTCCTATTTCGGGCTGTTTGGCGCTCTTTGGCGTTTGGGCCTTCATGGGAGTACCAGCAAGGCTGACGTTGCCCTCAAACTTGCTGAGAAGGCCGAACATGCCGAGCAGGAAGGTCCGCTGCCCCTGTCCGTCCAGACCTCCCAGACCGGTGATCTGGCCCTCTTTGAGCGAGAGAGAGACATCTTTTACCTGATGCTCGTAGCCGAAGCCTTCAACGCGGATGATCTCTGTTGCCTCAGGGCGCATCTCCGGTTTGGGCGGAAACAGATCTTCGATCCGCTGGCCGACCATCATGTTGACGATATCGGCGTAATCGCGCGTACGATTTTCAAATGTCTCCACCCGGCGGCCATTTCGAAACACTGAGATCCGGTCGGCTAGCGCTTCTATCTCGTGAAAACGGTGCGAGATGAAGAGGATGGACGTCCCACTGTCTCGAGCGGCGCGAACCAGATCAAAGACCTTCTCGACGACCGATGCGTTGAGCGCCGAGGTTGCCTCATCAAGCATCAGGACACGCGGCTTGCGCATCATCGCTTTGGCAATTTCCACCTGCTGGCGCGCTGCCAGAGATAGATCACTCACGCGGCTTGTCATGCGAATGGCAGAGCCATCGATGTGGTTCAGCACGTCGACGGCGACATCAAGGGAATCGCTTTTCAAAAATCCCAATCCCGAACCGGGATCACCGAGCAACAGGTTCTCGCGTACCGTCAGATCCGGAACCAGCGAAAGCTCCTGAAACATACAAACGAGACCATGATTCAATGCTGCACGCGGAGAGGGTAATGAGATTGGTGTCCCTTCAAGGAACATCTCGCCGGATGTAGGCTGAATGACACCGGAAATCAGCTTGATCAGCGTGGACTTGCCCGCTCCGTTCTCGCCGAGAATTGCGTGTATTTCAGAATGATTGCAGGCGAAATCAACATCATCCAGGGCTGTCGTGACACCGAAGCGCTTGGTGATGCCCTGCATGCGAAATGCGGGTGTATCAGAGATAGACATGTTTCACTTCTTCAATGGCTTCCGGCGACGCCATTGGAGGACATCGCCGGAAGGGACAGCACCAGGATTAGGAGTCGTTCGGATTTTGTCCAAGAAGCTCTTCAGGCGTGAAGGGCTTGAAGCATTCGCTGTATCCGGTACCGGTATTGAAGGATTGTGGAAGATCAGGGAAGACATTCTCGCCTTCTTTCAGATCTTTCGCATAGACATGCGGGATGGGCAGAGCAAGGGTCTGTGGCAGTTCATGTCCCTGCAGAAGAGCGACGGCAGCTTCCAAAGCGACTGCGGCCATGGCAGGGGCCTGAGCAGCCGATACGCCAGGAATGCCTAGATCTTTCATCAGCAAACGGGTGCCGTTCTCAGCGCCCATTCCCATCGGCACGATGGGATGCTTGACCGCCTGCATGGCGCGGATCGTGCCTGCTCCACCAAGCTGTGACAGCACTGCGTCAAACTGCCCGTGGGTTGCTAGAGCATCAGCGACAACCTTTTGGCTCGTCCCCGTGTCCCAGTTTCCGGTTACGCGTACGATTTCAAGACCCTCATACTGGTCAAGAACACTCATCATGCCCTTGCGGCGGTCACGATCCGTGGCGTTGCCTGGCAGACCATCGACCATCAGGATCTTCTTGGCTTTGCCGTCAGTTTCTTCCATCACGGTCTTTGCCTTCAGGGCACCAAGGTCCATCTGGCTTTCATTGACCTGCACCACCTGATCGGTATCAAGAACGTTGTCGACTGGAATGAGGACTGTTCCCGCCCGTTTCGCCCGGCGAATGACTGGCTCGAACGCGGTCGGATTGACTGCGATAAAGGCAATCGCGTCATATCCGGCAGCGATATAGTTGTCGATTGCGGCAATCTGGGCTGCGCTGTCATTGCCGACAGAAACAACCGTGAACTCTGCGATATTCTTTGCATTTTCCGGGCGGGCCGCCCATGCCTTGATGGACTGAATGGCCTGAATGCGCCAGTCGTTGCCCGCAAATCCGTTCACGAATGCAAGCTTGTAGGGGCCTTCCTTGACGGGATAGGAGATTGACTTGGTTCCGGGGGCCGGAGCAAAGCATTCCGGCCGATAGGTGTCTGCATGAGCGACACTGATTCCAAATATGGTCGCTGCTGCAACCATCATTAATTTCTGCATTTTTTCCTCCGATTGAGCCCAATTCCTCCCGGGCCAAAGTGTATTGATATGCATGCACAACGGGTCGTATACGGGAATATGTTTACATAAACATATCTAATCAGATCGTATGTGTTTACATAAACAGGCGTCAATCAGACGCTAGTATTAGATAGAAACAACGATTACATAGACTTGGAACCAAAAAGTAACCCCATGACCACGCAAAGAAGCGATGTCAATAAAGCCAAGAGCAAGAAGCAGAGCGCGATGCCTACAATGAGCGATGTTGCAAAGCTAGCAGGAGTTAGCCAGATGACCGTGTCACGTGTGATGCGCGGAACTGACTATATCTCCGATGACGTTCAGCGGAGAGTTCAACAAGCAGCACTTGAGCTTGGTTACGTGCACAACCGATTCAAGAGTGGCATGGATGGTTACGGCAACCCGTTGGTCGGGGTCATCGTACCTCACTTGCAGAACCGGGTATTCACCGAAATCTTCACAGGCATCAATGATCGACTGGCGCAGGAAGGGATTAGACCGGTTTTCGGTGTGTCCGAATATTCGACCGAGACCGAGGAGAAAATCGTCTACGACCTGCTTTCCTGGCGCCCGCGCGGCCTGATTCTGACCGGTCTCGAGCATTCTCCTGCCGTTCGGCAGATCATCAAGCAGACAGGGGTGAGGGTCGCTGAAGTCATGGACACTGACGGCGACCCGATTTCGGCTTGTTTCGGCGTTTCGCATTACAGTGCCGGCGAAGAAATGGCGCGCCACATGATTGATCGCGGTTACCGAAAATTTGGTTATATGGCAAGTCAGGGAGGGCGAGATCTCCGCGGCAACAAACGCTTTGAAGCCTTCGCAAACTATGTCCATAGTGCCGGTGGGCAGATTATCGAAAAGCGCATCGCTGACAAAGGATCCTCAATCAAGCTCGGGGCTCAATTGGCGGCAGACATGCTCGGCCAATCGAAGCGCCCCGAGGCAATTTATTGCTCCAATGATGACCTTGCCGCGGGCGTTCTGATCCATTGCATGACAAACTCGATTGCCATGCCTGATGATGTCGCATTGGCAGGCTTTAACGGATTGTCATTTCTGGAAGCTTTCCCCCTTCGTGTGACGACAACAGAAACACCTCGTTATGAGATGGGCTATGCGGCTGCCAACTATATCGTTTCTTCATCGGAAGAAGGTGAAACGGATGCAACAGTAGCCTTCAAACAGAAAATAGTGATCGGTGATACGACGTGATATGAGCCTTTGGAGCTTTCTTCTTGCCTATTGTGGCGCGCTGTCAGGAGTAAGATCAAACCTCAGAGCTTTGCTGCCAAAGACCAACGTCGCCTGCCACCACCTCTCTATGCGGGTTGATGCAAAGGGCTCTCTAGATTGTCTAATTTCATGCGCGAAGGCGAGTACTGCGACTTAACAAAAGATCAGCTTACCCCACGTTTGATCGATTGATTATTGCAGCGCGTTCGAACGGCAGGTATGTGGAAGCAGCTTTAAACCATATACTCAGCAGCGAATGGCAGCTTTGGCCGAATAGGCCTTATTGAAAGGTCTATGCCCAATTCTTGACAGTGTGCGTGCGGATTTGCGGTCGCATTTCCATAAGCTGGACTTTTCTGAACCGACAAGTCGCACAGGCCATTCTGCTTCCCCATTCTATCATCGTTGCACTGCGCTGCTTTGTTTTGACAACGCGCGCGCCAAGACGGGCGCGACAAAGGCAACGACCAGATACCGACATGTCTGCATTGCCAATACGAACGGCACGTCAACGTGAGTGGATGCCGCAATGATCGCTATGGCGTCCAAACCGCCCGGGCTTGTTGCCAGCAATGTTGTGAGAAGATCAATGCCTGTCACAAGCGTAAGTGTAGCACCGATGCCTGCGCATATCACAATCAGCAAAATCACAGAGCCCAGCACTCTTGTGAACGCTTTGGCAGCATGTCTCAAGGTGTCGACAGAAAAACGGGCACCAATCGACCAGCCGATAATAGCATAGCTCAACGCGAGGATTGGCAATGGAAGGGCAAGAGCGATCGGCCAGAAAATCTTAATGGCGATGCCTGCAGCCATAGGCAGCAGTATCGCACCCCCGGGAAGTCTTGACCTCACCCCTACTGCTGAAACAACGAACGCAATGATGATCGGCGGAATGGCGAAAAACCAGTCTGCGATGCCGGGAAGCTCAAAAATATCGTGTGTAGATGAAGGTACTCCCAGATACAGCGCAACCAAAGACGCCGTCACAACGCACCCCAAAACCCGCATGTACTGCATGAAAGCAACCAGTCGCATGTCTGCGCCGTAGGACTCACTCATCAATGTCATGAGTGTGGCGCCTCCAGGTGACGACCCCCAAATCGCTGTCGTGCCTGGCAACAGTCCAGTTCGAGCCATGGCCCAGCCCAGCAGGCTGGAGGCAATGACAGTCGACATCGTACCAAACAGAAAAACTGGCCAGTCTTGCCAGATCTCACCAAATACAGTCACAGGCAGATTGTTGGCGATCATGATGCCGACAATCCCCTGAGCGAAAACAAACAGATGCCGAGAGATTTTGAGGGTGGCGCCATTCACAGCAAATATGATTGCAATAATCATTGGCCCCAGCAGGAGCCCTGCTGGTATACCCAGTAGATCAAGGATAATTGCCAACCCCAAGGATAGGATGACCAAAAGCCCCAATTTTGCAAAGATTTTCAATTGAGTGTGCCTTTTAAGCTGCTCAGGAACAGGAAACATCCGCTGTGCTGAAACTTTACTGCTGGGGAAACAGTTGTACTCATATGAGACGCCTTGACCTTTTATCGCCACTAGCGGGTTTGGGCAATGCTTGTTCAGGCATTGTTCGCCTGCATCATTTTGAGGGCTTTGTCGAAGAACTCGCGTGAACCGAAATTCCCAGATTTCAACGCCATAGCCAGTCTGAACCGCCCCTCTGCGACCAGCAACGGGACGCCGGGATCAATCTCTTTGCCGATGTGCAAGGCTTCTGTTCCAAGCAGAGTGCAAACTGCCTTGGCAACGGCCCCTGAAGTTTCGCCCCCAGCAACTACCATGCGGCGGCAACCGGCCTCAATCAGCCCGCGAGCACAGTCCGAGAAGAATGCATCAAGAGCTGCAGATGCTTTTTCCCTGCCGTATTTTTGTTGAACGGCCGAAACCTCTTCGGGCGTTCCCGAGGAGTAAACCAGAGGAGCTTGGCCAGCATGCTCTTTTGCGAATTCCAGGATCCGTTCGACCAGCAAGGTGCCGCAAATAATGCTCTCGACATCCAGTTCAAGCACAGGATGGTTTTCTGCGTGGCAAGCAATTTGTCCCAGAGTTGCCCTGGAACAGGAGCCAACAAGAATGATTTCAGGTCCCGTGATTTCAGGTGACTGGGCTGCAGTTCCTATCGCGAAATTCTTCGCAATAAAATTGTGAGGCAGCCCGATGGCGATACCGGATCCGCCTGTAACCAGCTTTTCATCTGCAACAGCGCTTCCGATTGCAAGAAGATCTCGCTCGCTCAAGGTATCGACAATAGAATAGCGATTTCCAGACGCAAACTGCTCTCTAAGCGCCTTTGCGATTTCATAAGCGCCCAAAGCAACGGTCTGATACTGAATCAGCCCTACGGCCTCGGTCACTTGATGCGAAAGCCACCGGCGCAAATCTGGATCTGTCATCGGAGTGAGCGGATGTTTTTCCATTCCGCTCTCACTTAAAAGGCGATCAAAAACAAAAAGATTTCCTTGATAAACTGTTCTTCCAGCGGCGGGGAAGGCTGGGCATATGACGACGCCGTCAGCGCCAAGTGCGTTGGCAAGTGCTTCTGTTACGGGTCCAATATTCCCTTGCGGAGTGGAATCGAAGGTGGAGCAATATTTAAAAATAATCTGTCGGGCACCTTGCGATTGCAGCCATTCGAGCGCCTTCAGAGAGTCGGCGATTGCATCGGCTACGGGCTCGGATCGGGTCTTTAGAGCGACGACGCCGGCCTCGATTCCCACATCGATCGGGTGGCTTGGCACTCCGGAGAAAAGGGCCGTTCTCAATCCGCCCTCCAGTGGGATGCCCTTTGCCAAGGTGTTTGCAATGTCGCTTGCGCCGGTGAAGTCATCCGCAATCACCCCGATCAACAAGTCCTCCTCCCTCGCCCTACGACCTGTTTCAGGGTCAGGACTGCTGCTTCCGGGCTGGTCAAAACGGGGATGGCGGTTTTCTCCCTGCAGGCTAGGCCTGCACGCGCCATCGAAAATTGTGCCAACATGATCACGTCAAAATCAGTGATGCCTGCCACCGTTTGCGCAATCAGCGCATCGTGTTGGTCTGCTTTACCCTGTTGAAGCTGGGTGAGCGCGCCATCACAAAAGAACGAATTGATTCTTGCAGACACACCCCGGGCTTTTGCTTCTGCTTCAAACTCTTCGATCATGCTCGCTGCAGCGGGTCTGAAGGTGTGGATCAGAGCCACACGCCCCCCATGTTCAAACGCTCCGGCAAACATCGCCTCATTCGGCTTGAATACCGGCACATGCGCTTGTTTGGCCACGGTCTCGACGGCCAGACCAAATGCGGAGCAGGTATACAGGATTCCTTCTGCTCCGATGACCTCGGCGTGCCGTCCGAGTGTGGCGATGCGTTCGGTCAGTTCAGGAGTTACGGCAGTAGACTTGGTGCGATCCAAAGCGAGGGATTCATCCAGTAAGTTGACAGCCTCTGCTTCAGGCCAAAGCTCGGCCATCGCCGACTCGATCGGGTCGATGGCGACCCGCGTCGCATGGATCAAGACAATACGCGGTTTAGGCGACATAATCCGCTTCCCGCTCATTGGCCTCACCAAGAAAGATCTCATCCTGAAGACGACGCAAGGCCCAGAGTGTCGACGCTTCAGGCTCTTCAACCATGTCATAGGTGATCAGAGTACCAGCCGGGATGTCGACCTTTGCTCGATTGCCGGTGAGCAGATGGGCGCAGGCAGGATTGCCCGAAGCCACCTCAACTGCAGGGATCACACGCGCCGTCAACTGTGGACTATGGTCATTGCCGAACGTTTCACCCGCTGCAATATCCCTCGCAGCCACCTTGACGAGATCAAAACGAGGCAAATAGACATCTGAGCCCGTATTGATCTTAAGAAGACCAGCAAGCCGAATGGAGCTGGATGTCTCGATTCCGCACAGATGATACGGTCTATAGATTACGGCAGCTGTATTGTCGTAGTTGCCGATCTGTCCTTTTGTCGTCAAGACGTGGTTCGAATAGGCATTGTCGCACCGCACCACGAGAAAGACACCACCTCCAAGACCGGCTTCTGCAGGTGCCCGAAAGCAGGTTGCCAAATCGACAATTCCCGCCCCTTCAAACATCCCACCATGCTCTGTTTCGCAATAGGCAACCGGAATTTCGGTGATACGCAACGGAGCATGAACAAGTGTGTCTACAGCGGGCCTGAGGCCCGTGTAATTGGCAGCAATCGTCATTTCACACAGGTCATATGATCCAGGTTGTGGCAGTGATGACAGAATGCGAGCGCGTTCTTTCAGATATTCCGCCACTTTGCCTTGAGGGATTTTTCCCAGATACTTCCTGTCTTCCTGTGCCACCTGAACTGTCTCGACCGATGGCGCGTGTATGGGTTTGTCGGTCAAAATCGTGACCGTACCCGCCACTTCATCATAGACAAACTCACCGTCGGTCGCCTTGCCACCACTTATGACAGTCAGACCGATGGATTTGGCCCATTCATAAAATTGAATGAGAAGCCCGTGCTGATCACCATCAACTGGGGTGTAGACAACGCCGGCTTCGGTTGCCAGCTTCTTCAGGATTGGTCCGATTGCGACATCGCAGTCCTTGGTGATCATTGCAACGTGCTTTTTGTTGGCGATGGCTTGACGGGCATAATCAGCACTCGCCTCAGGGACTCCTGTGCTTTCGCAGATCAGATCAACGCCATCAAGTGCCAGAACAATCTCGCAACGGTCTGTATAGATCCGTTTTCCTTCTCTGATTGCCGCATCTGCGGTGTCCACGCTGTCGCAATGGACCAGAGTATCGGGATCGATGCCGGCCTGAAGGAATGCTCCCTTTGCTGCGTCGAGCGAAATGTCCGCAATGGCCGTGACCGTCAACAGAGGCGTAAAGGGATCCTGAGTAACGATTGCACTGCCATAACTTCCCGCGCCAATGATGCCGACCCGAATGGTGTCGGATTGCGTGAACTTATTGTACAAATGATGATAAACCATGTCGGAAACTCTTTCAGGAGCGAACTGGCGCGGGATTTTTAAATGACTACCACGCGATTGAACTTGAGAGGACTTCAGGTTCGGACAAACCGTAAAAGCCGTCCGAAGAGTGGTAGACTGATGCCAATCAGCGTCAGCAGGAAGAAGCCATCGAAGATGGGACGAGAGAAGAAATTGAGCCAGTTGTTGTCAAAGATGAGCAGGGACTGCTTGAGGCTGTTTTCTACGATTTCTCCCAACACCACGCCCATGATGATAGGGGCGGCGGAAAATCCGATTTGCCGTAGAAGATAGCCGACACCACCAAAGCAGAGCATGATCCAGACATCCGCCATTGACTGGTTCAACGAGTAGGCGCCGACCACCGAGAAGATGAAAACCGACGTCCAGAGGTACCCGGTTGGAATGAGTGTAATGCGAGCAAAGACTTTCGCACCAATAAGCCCAAGACCGAAAAACAGAATGTTTGCGATCAGCATAGCGGCAAAAATCGAGTAAATGAGCGTCGGTTGCTGAGTAAACATGGCCGGCCCGGGTCTGATGCCCTGCAGAAGGAGCGCACCAATCAGGACAGCAGTAGTCGAACTACCGGGAATACCAAGAGCGAGAGTTGGCACCATGGCGCCGCCCGTCGCGGCATTGTTTGCCGATTCAGGCGCTGCAATGCCCTGGATGATGCCGGTCCCGAATTTTTCCGGATGCTTGGACAGACGGCGTTCCTGGCTGTAGGCAATCAGCGATCCGACAGTACCCCCTTCAGCGGGCAGGACGCCAATTACCGTACCGATTCCTGATCCTCGCAGGATGGTTTTCCAACTCGCACGAATGTCATCCATACTCGGCAGCTTTACGGCCTGACTGGCGACCAGAATCCGTTCTTTCATGCTATTGCCGGATTGAACAAACAGTTCGGAGACGGAAAACAGTCCAATCATAACCGGAATAAAGCCGATTCCGTCGATCAAATAGTAGTTGCCAAAGGTGAAGCGTTCGACGCCGGTGGTGAAGTCCGCGCCTACTGTGGCAATCAGCAGCCCGCATAAGCCTCCGATCAAATTTTTGATCATTGAAGCACCACTGATCGATGACAGCATGGAAAGCCCAAAAAGAGCCAACCCGAAATACTCCGGTGGGCCGAAATCGAAAGCCAATTCAGCGAGCATCGGAGCGGCAAAAATCAGCACGAAGAGCGACAAAATCCCACCAATCGTGGAAGCCACAGTGGCAATGCCCAAAGCGCGCCCGGCTTCGCCGCGTTGAGCCATGGGATAGCCATCGAGCCCGGTAGCCGTTGCGGCCGGCGTTCCTGGTGAGTTGATCAGAATGGCTGTAATGGACCCCCCATAACTTGCTCCGCAATAGAGGGCCGCAAGCATGACAATCGCCGGGATAGGATCAAGGGCTGCCGTGAAGGGAAGCAATAGAGCGACAGCCATCGTCGCTGACAGGCCCGGAAGAGCTCCAATCAAAACCCCGACGACTGTTCCAAAAAGCACAGAAAGAAGGGTGGCGGGGTCAGAAACTGCACTCACGCCAATGATGAGATTATCCATGTTCGTGAACCTCAGAAGGGCATGGGGATGAGACCCTCAGGGAATCTCACGCCCAAAATCAGGCTAAATAGTGTGTAGACAGCGAGAGGGAAAAGGATGGCGAAAAGAACGTTCATGACTGGACGTCTTAGACCCCAGAGTGCTGGCTGGACAGCACTGGCAATGACCATTGCAGGAAAGGCGCCGAGGATCTGAAAAGCACCGGTACAAACCAGCATCAGGAGCCCCGTTTTCCATACATTGGATGGGATTTTAATGGCCTTCTCTTTTGTCTTGCTGTTTTGCGCTCGCCTGACTAACGACTGGATGGCAAGGCAGGCGGACAATACAATGATGGCGCCGAGCAAATAGCGAGGATAATCGGCGGGTTGCATGCCACGTGCCAGTGCCTTTGGAACCTGATCAAAGGTTGTCGTAACGAACAACAGTGCGCAGCAAAGAATGATGGTGCCAATTGCGACATAGACATCTCTTGGTAAACGCGGCATTCCATATACAGGTCTGTCATTGCGACTGACCTGCCCTCTTTCTTCGACAATAGCCATTTTTGTATTCTCCGCCTGCTGTCAGTTAATTCAAGAGACCGATGGCTTTCATCGCTGCAGCTGTATCGTCATACATAACCTTAAGCTGCGCATTGCAGGCCTCGCTGGCGGCAACGGTTTTCCCGGATAGGCCGATCTCCTTGAGATATTTCTGGAACCCTTCGGTTTGTGTGCCGGCGTAAAACGCTTCGGAGAGAATCTTGCGGCGGTCTTCCGGAACTGCGGTTAGCGTCATGATGTCGCGAAGTGAAGAATATGTACTGTTGATGCCGAGCTCTTTGGCCGTCGGCACATTGGGCGCAACATCCTGACGTTCGTCCGCCAGAACCATCACCGGCTCAATGCGCCCACCTTCGATCATAGGAATGGCTTCGGAATAGTTGACCACGCCCAGATCGATGTCACCATTGACAAGAGCAGCAGCCGTGCCAGGTGCTCCATCGAATGGAACGTACGTATAGTCGAAGCTTTCAGGCATTTTCGAGGAGAAGGATGCAACAGAGAGATGATCCGTGCCGCCCACGGCATCACCACCGATTTTGATCGGCCTCGAGGTAATATCCTTGATCATGTCTTCCGCTGACGAAAACTTGCCGGTTTTGGCCATGAAATACTGCGGGTCATTGGTCAGACGCGCCAGACAGTAAAGGTCGTCCAGTGTGAAGCTTGTCTTTCCTGAGATGATTGCAGCCAGATGACTGGCAGTCAGAGTGAATGCGGTATAGCCATCAGGTTTCGCATGTTCGAGATATTTCAGTGAAACCACACCATTGCCGCCACGTTTGGAAAGAACCTCGATTCTTTGACCCAATGCCTTTTCCGTTCCGGGCATGACCTGCCGTAGGGTGATATCGGTACCGCCGCCAGCACTTGCGTGCAAAACAACATCCAGCTTCTGGCTCGGAAAATCTTCAGCGGATGCTGTCCCTGCAAAAGCGACTATCCCAATACCGGCCAATAACGCCCGAGATAATGTCTTCATTTCTTCCTCCCTTGTGCCGCAGGAATTACGGCTAAATAGGCGGCATTGCTGCGGGCAAGGCACAATGCCGTTTGAAATAATGTCACCTCCAGGATCAGTGAGACGGGGTTCGGTTCATTCACTCACAAAACCAATGTTCACGGATCGTATTGGCAATGGCTTTCGCCAATGTGCTGCGAACACCACCCTTGTGTCATGGTGTGACTGAAGAGATATCCACCACTCTCATCCCTGATAAGCGAATGATATCTTTTAAACTTTTCTCGTCTGATCCTCCGAAAGAAAGATTATCCAGACAGTAGTGGAACAACAAGCTGTAAAATCCTACCTTTTGGTTGGATTATCCGACCAATGGAGACTGGCAATGAATGTCATCGGTAACGTGAATATGAAAATCCTGCAGACATTTCTTGCAGTTGCGGAATATGGAAGCTTCCGGCAGGCGGCGGAAATCCTCCACCGATCTCATTCCTCGATTAGTGCTCAAATTAAGCAACTTGAAGATCAGCTGGAAGTCACGCTGTTTGACCGGACGACTCGCAGTGTGAAGCTCACAGAAGAAGGCGTTTTTCTTCGGGATAGCGCCCGAAAGGCACTTTATGAGGTGCAACTGGGTATCCGACGCATTCGGGAGACACGAGATTTCAAAAGAGGCCAGATCTCTCTAGCGTCCTCATCAAATCTGGCAGCCTTTTACCTGCCTCCGGTACTGACGGCATTTGTGCGCGAATTTCCCGAGATATCATTAAAAGTCAGAGAATTACCCTCACGTGACCTGTTCGCTGCTGTCAAGAATAAAGAAGTCGATTTTGCCGTTGGCCCGCAGATCGACGATGAAGAATTTGACTTTGATACCATCATGGTGGAATCGCTCCATGCTCTCATCCCACCGGGACTGACCGAGCTGAAGGGCAACGAAATCACTCTTGAACAGGTGTGCCAACTGCCCATGCTTTTGTCCTCTCCGCGGACCGCAATGCGCAAGATTCTGGATGAAGCAATGGAGAAGAACGACCTCTCTGTTTCCGCCCAATATCAGTTCATTCAAGCCGAAACGCTCATCGCCATGGCCGAAGCAGGACTTGGCATCGCAATTCAGCCCAGCTCCAGATTGTCTCGTGTTGATACCAGCAAGGTGCGTATTGTTGACCTTGTCGATCCAGTCATCGAAAGAAGGATGGCGGTCATCACGCATCGCAATCAATATCTATCGCCCGCTGCCGAACGTCTTTCTCGCAAAATCATCCATGATGTTCGAAAGGCAACCCAATTCAGGACCCCGCAAGCTTGAAACATTGGATAGGCCTTGTTGGTTGTAAAAACCTGTACAGCATGCTTTCCATCTTCACTCGCGTAATGCCCCCCAGCCGCATGTGGAGCACTGTTGGTCAGTCCCAGAAATTACCACTTAGCAGGTTTGTCTGGTTGATTGCCAAAGGAGCATTCAATCTTAGCTCTAAACTTAAAAAAGAAGCCGGAGGGTTCGCCTCCGGCTTCGTTTCTTTGTGAAAACTCTCTGAAGCTTGGCTTCGATTACATGTTGGCTTTTGCCTTGATGGCAGCCACTTCATCGGCTTGCATCATGCCAGTGGTCTCAATCGAACCATCTGTGATTTTCCAAAGACGGAATGGACCAGTGATATCGCCATATTTGTCAAAGCCAACAGGCCCAATGACACCTTCATAACGAATTTTCTCGCCTTTCTTGATCAGGTCCAGAGCCTTTTTAAATTCTTCTGGTCCTGCATAGATCGGCGTCCCTTCAGTGCCAGTGACTTCAAAAATTGCATCGCGGATCTTATCAGCCTTGGCTTCACCAGCCTTGGCAATCGCCAGACCAACAATTGCACCAGCGTCGTAAGAACGATCAGCCGCTGGAGCATCAGGAGCGATACCATCAGAGAAAGCAGCGAAATTGTCATAGAAATATTTCGTCGAAGCCGTTTCATCGGTACCAGATGATGTACCATAAGCTCCATTGAGATACTGAGCGCCAACCGCCTTGATAAAGTCAGATGAGTTCATGCCATCATTGAGCAGAAACGTCTGCGGGCCACCATTGGAAATCCACGCGCGCGCAATCGTAGCACCATCGACCGGATAGCTGATCAGGTAAAGCGCTTTAGGATCACCAGAAAGAGCTGCCGTCGCTTCCGAAGAATAGTTGGCCTGTTTTTCGTTATAAGGGGTAACCGAGGTAATCTCGCCGCCGAGTGCTTTATAGGTGGAGGAGAATTCACGCATCATGTTGACGCCAAAATCGTTGTTGACGTGAATGATGGCGAGCTTCTTCAGGCCCTGATCGATAGCATATTGAGCTGCGGCCGTCCCCTGTAGCGCATCAGAGGTGATCGTGCGGAAGAAATAGCCGCCAGTCTTTCCTTCCTTGCCCAATTGGGTCAGCGTAGGAGAAGAAGACGCAGGAGATACCTGAACGACCTTTGCAGGAGCGGTGACCGAAGTCAGGATCGGCAAAGAAACTGAAGAAATGATGCCACCGATAACAACCGGCACATGCTTGATATTGACCAACTGTGTGGCCTGATCCACGGCAACGTTGCCCTGGCTCTGGCTATCCCTTGTGTCTGCGGTCAAAGAACAGCCAAGAACCCCACCGGCTTCATTGAGATCCTTGAAGGCCATCTCAACGGCCTTGGCGCCCGCCTGACCATAGACACCCGCCGGGCCGGTCAGTTCCATGACCATTCCGACTTCCACTTCGCATGCCATGACAGGCACCATACTCGCACCCAGCCCTGCCAAAACGGCCAGCGGTGCCAAACAAGTTTTCTTCATTTTACGCTCCTGTTGGAAGGGGCCCTCGCGGGCCTGATTGGCGAAGGCTTTTGCCTATTCTTTGTTGAGATTATACTTCATGATGGAACCGTGCCGCCCGAAGCGGTCTCGTTCCAAGCTGTAAATGTCGCCCTCAAGCGGGGTCGACTGAGAAAGAATATGGTCGATAGCAGTAAGATCTTCAGGCGTCAGTCGGACGGCGCCAATGCCCAGATTGGCCTCAAGGTGGCTGCGATTTCGCCCACCAACAATAACACCGGCGACAGCAGGGCGTACCAAAACAGCGGCAGAAGCGATGGTTGAGATATCGGTTTCATGCCGGTCGGCAATGTTGCGCAAAGTCTCCAAGAGGGCCTGAAACAGGTCCCAGCCACCGAAGTCCTCAATGATGAGCTTGTACTTGATCAGCGAACGATTTTCTAATTCGCCTTGCGGCTCAGCCACGCCCAACCAGCGATCAGACAGGAAGCCCCCGCGACCGTGCCATAGCAGAGGAAATGGAACTCATGCTTCTCGGCAAGGGATGCCATGCGTTTTTCAGGACGTCGATCAAGAAGGGAATATTGCAGCTGGATCGTAGCCAGCGGCAAACCTTCTGCCTTCATGGCTGCCACATGATCGCTGTCAAAATTGGTACAGCCAAGGAAACGCAAACGCCCTTCCTGCTGAAACTCATGGAGCCAGTGCATCGCTTGCAGCCAATCTCCCAGCTCATAATCCCACCAGTGGAACTGGACCAGATCGAGGCGTTCAACACCAAGACGGGAACGCGAACGATCGATGGTTTCCTGCAATTGCGGGCGTGTCAGACTGGAAAGTTTATCGAGGTCGGGCACACACTTGGTATGAACATGAATTGCGTCGAGCGCAGTCGCACCATGTTTATCAGCATAGACCTTGCGGAAAGCACCGATGATTTCCTCAACGCCCGTATAGATATCAGCACAATCGAATGTGGTAATGCCTGCCTCTGCAGTGGCAACCAGATCGTCCACCGCAGACCTGCTATCAATCTCCCCGTGACCACCAGCCAATTGCCAACCACCACGGATGACCCGTGAAAACTGATAGTCAGACGCCAGACTGAATTTCGGGAAGGAGGTCATCTCAAGTCTCACTTTCAGGTTCCGTTGTCACATCAAGCGGAACGGCAGTTGTTTCGGCATGGCTGAATGTGCGCTTTCGCGTGCGCGTGATCCGAAAACGCGTAGTACAATTGGGATCAGGGCAAGCAACTTCAGCGTCGGTACTCATCCAGTCATTGGGATGCGTGTCCCGTTGTTTGGCTGGCAATAAAGGTAGAAGAGCAGCCAGAGAGTAGATTGAAAAACCCTGCCCGGGCGTCATGTGGATCATCTCGCCTTGCAATTCGAAATAATCACCAACCTTCGCGCCGCAATAGATTGCACCGCCCTCTGGAGCAACGACTTCAACCCGCAAATCCCATAACTCAAAACTGTCACTCATCCAAAGCTCCTTCGGCGATCTCATCGCGCAACAAGTTGAAGGATTGGGTGATGTCGTTATGCAAAGCCGCAACAGACGCATCGGCATCCCCTGCCGCCAGCGCATCAATTAGGGCCCAGTGATGATGCACTGCTGTCATGGATGGCTTGCGCCCGTAGACGAGCGCTGACGCGCGGACAAAAGGCCCCGACTGCATCCAGAGGCTACGTACAATTGGCAGCAAGACGTCCGACCCGGCAGCACCATAGACAGTGAAATGAAATTGATAGTTCAGGCCAGATGTTATGTTCAGCTGTTCGTCATCAAGGGGCTTTTCAAAAGCCGACTCGCAGGCTGCTGTCATCTCTCGCAAGCTTTCGAGCGTCGCCTCTTCGATCTTTTGCGTCGCCAAGCGCACGAGTTCGCCTTCGATGAGACAGCGAACGCTGGCAAGATCTTCAAGTCGGGCGGGCGTTATCAGCGGCACTCGGGTCGAACGATTGGGCATCATCTCTAATGCCTGATCAGAGACCAGACGCGCCAACGCTTCGCGTACTGGCATGATGGAAACCTGCAACGTGTCAGCCAAAGCTTGCATGCGCAACACCTGCCCGGCGGTGAAAACTCCATGCATCAGAGAGCGGGCCAGTTCTTGATAGACGCGCTCTTGCAAGGATTCGCGCGCGACCGCCCCCAAGCCGGGAATAGCCTTTTCTTCAACGGCCTGATCTGCCTGTAGCACGTTTTTCATGATTTGGTTGCTTCTCCCACCGCCTGAGTTTCAGTCACCATCTCTTTTGCATTTTCTGTTGCTCCTTCTTTTTTTGCTTGCAATAGCAACTTGTGTCAATAATCTTTGATCAAAGATATAAAGATAAATCTGCCCGAAGTGACCCTCGCAATCGCCGTGCGGGCAGATCAGCACCAAGCTGGGGATGAGATGACGCAGACACTGGAAGGCTCAAAAGGTCCCAAAGAGACCAGCCCGACCAAAAACGCGCCAATTCTGACAGCCCGATCACTGACGCGCAAGCTTTCAGGGCTTCAAAGCCGTTAGCGATTTATCCCTCGATCTGTATCAGGGAGAGATTTTGGGTCTGATTGGACCGAACGGCGCCGGCAAAACCACGATGTTCAACATGCTGGCAGGTTCACTGCTTCCCAGTTCAGGCACCATTGTGCTTGACGGGCACGATGTCAGCCGCGAAGGCGCAGAGAAGAGGCTAAAGCGCGGCTTGGGCCGAACTTTTCAGATCCCTCGCCCCTTTCCTGAAATGACAGTTCTGGAAAATGTGCTTTGCGGCGCTCAGGATCAATCTGGAGAGAAAGCCATAGGCGCATTCTTTCGCCCTGGGAAAAGCCGCAATGACGAAGCCCGTGCCTTGGAAAAAGCTCGTCATCTGACAGACTTCCTGATGCTCTCTCATCTGGAAAATGAAAAAGCACGCGTCCTTTCGGGCGGCCAGCGTAAGTCTGCTTGAGCTGGCTCGTATCCTGATGGCGGATCCCAAGGTCATCCTGCTCGACGAACCAGCTGCAGGTGTGAACCCGACCTTGTTGCAGGACATTATGGCGAGGATTGTCACCCTCAACGAACAGGGCGTTTCAATCCTGCTCATCGAACACAACATGGATATGGTTGCGCGGCTCTGTTCCCGCGTGACGGTAATGGCTCTGGGTCAAAAGCTCGCCGAGGGCCTTCCTAAAGAGGTTGTTCGCGATCCTGACGTCATTCGCGCCTATCTCGGAGATGTCGCATGACCGGAGATATTCTGACCGTTCAGGATTTAAAAGCGGGATATCAGCCTGACCTGCCGATCATCAGGGGCGTCGATCTGACCATTAAAAAAGGAGAATTCGTCGTATTGCTCGGCCCGAACGGAGCAGGCAAGTCAACCTTGGTCAAGGCAATTGCCGGATTGGTGCCAATCCATTCCGGGCAGGTTTTTCTCAAGGGCAAAGAAATAACCCGATCGCCTGCGTACAAAAAGCTGCATAGCGGCATGACATTTGTGCCCCAGACGGAAAACATCTTCACACAGATGAGCATTCGCGAAAATCTTCAGATTTCGGCGCAAATTCTGCCCAAAAAGCTTCGCCTTGAACGCATTGAAGCAATGTTCGCCATGTTCCCGGACTTGGCCAAACGCCCAGCCACAAGGGCAGGATCCCTGTCTGGCGGACAGAGACAAATGCTCGCTGTTGCCCGCGCTCTGATCACGGATCCACAGGTGCTCATTCTTGATGAACCTTCTGCCGGGCTGTCCCCGCTGTTGGTCGATGAGGTCTTCGAGCGCATCAAGATGATCAATCAAGGGGGTGTCACGATCCTGCTTGTTGAACAGAATGTTCGTGTCGGGCTGGCTGTCTCCTCGCGGGGCGTCATTCTGGTAGAGGGCAAAGTGGCTCACGACGCAGCGTCTGTCGATCTGGCTGGGGACCCTGTCGTTGCCGAGCTCTATCTTGGCGGCGTTTCTGAGGAGACGGTCCAATGACCTTGCAACCCATCATGGACGGCCTCGTCAACGGCTCGATCATTGGTCTTGGCGCCATCGGCGTGACACTCACCTATTCCATTCTGCGCTTTGCGAACTTTGCCCATGGGGAACTGTTATCCTGGGGAGCCTATTTGGCCTTGACGTCAAGTGCAGCCTTCAGTGCGATGCTCCCCGGCCTTGGGACGCCAATCGGCCCTTTCTCTTTCGGCTGGTCGGTTCCGATTGCCATGATCGCTTCGATGATCCTGACAGGGCTTCTTGCCCTAATGGTCGACTGGCTGTTATTTGGCCGCTTGCGCAATGCCGGGTCGGCCCAGATCATTCTGGTCATGTCTTCCTTTGGCGCAGCGCTCGCCTTGCGCAATCTGCTTGAATTCATCTACACATCCAGCCCTGCCTATTTTACGAACGCCTTGCAGATATCACGCCCAATCCTGCCCGGGTTGCGCGCGACCCCTGACCAGCTTCTGGTTCTTCTGCTGGCTGTTGTCATGGTAACTCTGGTGCACCTGATGCTTACCTATTCCGCAGCAGGCCGTTCCATGCGCGCTGTCTCGGAAAATCCCGAATTGGCAAGCCTTGCCGGAATTGACACCAGAGCTGTCATTCGCATGGTCTGGATGCTCGGTGCTGCGCTGGCTGCGGTCGGCGGCATCATGTCCGGCGTTGTCGTCCAGATCCGTCCGACCATGGGGCTCGACCTGCTGCTTCCGCTATTTGCCGCCGCCATACTGGGTGGCATTGGCTCTGTACCCGGCGCCATGCTTGCTGGCCTGATTGTCGGTCTTGCAGAAGCCTTCACAGTTCAGGCGATCGGAGCAGAATGGCGCGCTGCCGTTTCCTTCATCATTCTCGTTGCAATGCTGCTCATGCGCCCTCAAGGCATTTTCGGAAAGGCCATGGCATGATCGACATTCTTTCCTATGGTGCCTTTTTCCTGACCATGGCCTTGACCTACGCAGTCATTTGCCTGGGACTCAATTTGCAGTGGGGCCAGACCGGGCTGTTCAATGTGGGCGTGGCTGGCTTCGTGGCCGTTGGAGCCTATATTTCCTCAATCCTGACAACGCCATCAATTGACGGGCGTCTTGGTGGTTTTGATTTGCCAGTTGTCATTGGCTGGTTGGGTGGTGGACTGGGAGCCGGTTTGCTCTGCTTCCTGCTTGGAGCGCTGACACTGCGCCTAAGATCAGACTATCTGGCCATCGCAACATTTGGTGCAGCCGTCGTCATTCAGCTTGCTCTGCTCAATCTGGAAAGCATCACCGGTGGCCCGTTTGGCATCGGTTTCATTCCACGCCCCTTTGGCAGCTTGGCAGACCGACCGGGTCTATTCGCCGTTGCCAATCTCGGCGTTCTGATTCTCTTGGTTCTGGTCTGCTATCTTGCCCTGCAGCGCCTGACGCGTTCGCCGTGGGGGCGTGTGCTGCGGGCTCTGCGAGAAGACGAAGAAGCAGCCAAGGCACTAGGCAAGGATCCCGTCACCTATCGCCTGCAGGCTTTTGCCATCGGTGGTTTTGTCATGGGGCTTGGCGGTGCAGCGCAGGCTCATTTCATCGGCTTCATTGCTCCGGACAATTATCTGCCCACCCTCACTTTTCAGGTCTGGACCATGTTGATTATCGGAGGGTCTGGCAACATGCGTGGAGCCATTCTCGGAGCCGTGCTGGTTTGGGCCATCTGGGCCCTTTCGGGTAGCCTCGTCGCAAGCGTCTTCCCATCAGACCAACAGGCCCGTGCAGCCTCGTTACAAATCGTGCTTATCGGCGTTGCGCTTTGCCTTGTGTTGATAGTGCGCCCTTATGGAATTTTAGGCGAGGCAGGCACCCTGCGCGCGCCGTTGCGGCGAGCCCTTCGCCGCGCACCAAAGTCTCTATCTGAAGGACAAAAGACAAATGTCTGATACACCTGATCGCATCGAACTCGCCCCCGGGCTCAATATCTCCCGCCTCGTTTGTGGTCTGTGGCAGGTTGCCGATCTGGAAAAAGATGGAACCCTGCTCGATCCGGAAGAAACTGCGCCGAAGCTTGCGGCCTATGCAGAGGCAGGTTTTGATAGTTTCGATATGGCTGATCATTATGGCTCGGCAGAACTGATCACTGGAGCCCTGCTCGCCAACAGCCCCGAAGACTCCCCGATCCGCGCTTTCACCAAATGGTGTCCCGAACCCGGACCGATGACGCCGGAAGTTGTTCGCGCCGGTGTCCAAGAGCGCCTCGATCGCCTTGGCGTATCCAAGGTTGACTTGTTGCAGTTCCACTGGTGGAGCTTTGAGGATCCGCGCTGGCTTGATGCCATGCATGAACTGGAAAAGTTGCGAGACGAAGGCCTGATCAATGCAATCGGGGTTACCAACTTCGACGCCGCTCATCTGGCTCTGGCACTGGAAGAAGGCATCAAAGTCGTTTCCAACCAAGTCAGCTTCTCTTTGGTCGATCATCGGGCCGCAGGCCCTCTCTCTGACCTTTGCGCCAAATATGGCGTCAAACTCCTCGCCTATGGCACACTCTGCGGCGGCTTCATCTCTAAACGCTGGCTGGGCAAAGCAGAACCGACAGAGATCACCGACTGGAGTCGTATGAAATACAAACGCTTCATCGATACCACAGGCGGATGGGATGTCTTTCAGGAGCTGCTGACGACCGCAAAAGCGATTGCCGACAAGCACGGCGTTTCGCTTTCCAACGTTGCCAGCCGTTGGGTGTTGGAGCATGACGCAGTCGCTGCGACCATTATCGGCGCCCGCATCACAGAATCGGAGCATAGGGCCAGCAATCTCAATGTTTTCAAATTCAGGCTCGATGCCGAAGACTATAAAGCCCTTGAGACTGTTTTTTCCAAGATGACACCGGTACCGGGAGATTGCGGTGATGAATATCGCAAGCCGCCATTTTTGACGGCATCAGGCGATCTATCTCATCACCTCTCCTCGATTGCACCGGTCAACCCAGCCGTTCCAGATGAGACACTTGACGATCGCGGGCGTGTTTTCTCTGGCTCGAAATGGGAACCACTGGCGGGATATTGCCGAGCCATTCGCGTTGGTGATCGCATCCTCGTCTCCGGCACCACAGCCACCCACGGTGCGGACCACGCTGTCGCGCCCAATGACGCAGGTTCTCAGACGACCTACATTCTGGACAAAATAATTGGCGCCATCAGAGCACATGGCGCCGGGCCAGAGCATATCGTGCGAACCCGGATCTACCTCGTTGACGTTGATGATTGCGAAGCCGTGTCGATAGCACATGGGCGCTTCTTCTCTGAGACTTGCCCTGCAAACACACTTCTACAAGTCGCAAAGCTTGTGGGTCCGTATCGCGTAGAGATCGAAGCAGAAGCTGTCATGCCCCATCAAAAGGGCTGAATTCTGACTTCCAAGCAGCACCTGGGTCTTGTTGAACAAACCAGACCGCAGCCTTCAGCCTCCAAGGTCTCTACAAAAAGGGCGGATACTTCGCATCCGCCCTTTTTTGAACGCCGTATTCGTGGTGAGACAGCAATCAGCCTTTCGCGTGCAAAGCCACCCAATCGGCAAAAGCGGAAGCAAATTTTTTGAGAAAGTCTCGCGTTCCGTCATTGGTCAGAACACCCTGCTCATCAAACAGGTCTCCAAAGCTGCCAATATAGGCTTCTGGCTGTTGCATTGCGGGCATATTCAGGAAAACCAGCGATTGGCGCAAATGATGGTTGGCACCAAACCCACCAATCCCACCAAGTGAACCAGAAACGACACCCGCCGGCTTGCCGTCCCAAACGCTCTCCCCAGCGGGCCGCGAGCCAACATCAAGCGCGTTTTTCAATGCAGCAGGGACAGACCGGTTATATTCCGGAGTAACGAACAGAACGCCATCGACAGATTTCATACACTCGCGAAATTCAGACCATTCTTTAGGAGCGTCGTCCCCATCAAGATCGGGGTTATAGAATGGCAGACTACCTATTTCCACCTCTCGGAAGGACAAGCTATCGGGAGCAAGCTCGGTCAACGCATTGGCAACCTTTCGATTGATCGACTCTTTTCTAAGACTCCCGACGATCACTGCAATTTCAAACGACTTGGACATAATGCGTCTCCTTCAATCTTTTTATCTTCTTGCAATTCTAGCGGCGCACAGACTGTGCAGGGCCAGCTTCAGAATGGGTATCTAACAATTAAATGGTGTCGTCATTTCAACGCTTCAAACCCACATCCATGCCATCTTCTTCACGAAGAAAATGAAAAAGTTTCATCTGCTAAACGGGAACGAATTAAGACTGAAATCTCGAGGCCTAATCCGCGTGATCGCGATGCGTAACAACAGCCCTGATACGAACCAGAGGCATCAAAGACACTACGTGCAAGCACACACATATGTTCACCATTGACACCTACTCGGTCCACATAGGTTGATTTGCAAAGTCGCCGATAGTGAAGTCCTCACACTGGTGCCAATTCCTGGAGTGCGTGGAACCGATCCAGATCGGAAAGAGCAAACCGCTTCCGACACTCCGATTGAAAGCCCGCCAAGGGCTCGGAGCTGCCTTGTGCGCTGCAGAATTGCAGGGCTCAAACGAACGAGACTAACTTGAAGAGACGGCCCAAAGAATGAGCAATTGAGCTGCAGCTGTTCAGAGCGCGAGCTCCCGTTTGTCTCAAAGCATTTGATGACAGACAGAGGCAAACCTCCAGCCAAACAGAATGACCTACGCCCCTATAGACAACCCTTCTGGTCTTCCAACTCAGGATTTGTGGTTGCTCTGTGCTTCCATGAGACTCTCTCGGAAGGCGAGTGCCAGAGGCGACAAGGCGCTTGGCTGGAAATGTGCCACGCAAAAGCCGACCGTAAAATTGATCAGATCAGGCCGTAGAGCACGCATTCTACCCTCTTCCACCCACTGCCTGGCATAATGGCTGGGCAAGAAGGAAATATAGCGCCCACTCAGAACCAGATGGGTGTTGCATTCCATAGAACTTGAGGTGGCTGCCGGTGGCTGGTTGAACAGAGCCGTGACCGCCGAAGAGTTGGTATAGCCGCGCCGGACATAGGGTTGCTGGGAAATATTCTCCAGTGTCAGCTTCTCGACCGGTGCGTCAAACAACGGGTGCCCTTTGCCGCAATAGAGATATTGTTGTTCCTTGAAGATCTGCTCCAGCTGCACCGGAGCATTGATCGGCTGGTTGGAAACGATCGCGATATCCACCTGCCGCTTGAGGAATGCATTGGCGGTCTGATTGGGTGTGATCAGCGTGATGTACAGATGTACATCCGGTGCACGCTTGTTGAAAATGGCAATCGCCTCGTGCAGGGCGCAGGCGGGATTTTCGATGCAGGCGTCAAGCACGCCCACATGCAGTTCTCCCGTCAGGCGGCCCCGCATTGCGCCAATTTCCGAGCTGAAATTGTCAAGCGCTGCAAAACACTTGATTGCCTCCTCAAAAATGTGCTGGCCCTGTTCGGTGAGTGTAAAACCGGAACGCCCCCTATTGCAGAGCTTAAAACCCAGTCGGGTCTCCAGCGCCGACATTTGCGCGCTGATCGTCGAGCGAGAAAGCCCGAGTTCGTCCTGCGCGGCGCTGAAGCCGTTATGCTCAACGACCGACTTGAAAATGCGCAATTGTTTGAGATCTGCACTGCTGATCGGCGGGACGGAAGAGACCACGATAGGTTTGCTTTTCTGGACGTTTAGTTTTGTACTTTGATATTATCGGACGTTCTACAATGTGGCAACATCCATTCAACAAAAGCATAAGAATGGAGCCAGAGCGTGTCACAGAACGACGTCAAGCAACCGAAATCAAACGAAGGCCAGCCTTCCTTCACGCCAATCTCCGGAATGGACATGCCCCGTTTTGCCGGGCCGGTCACCTTCATGCGCCTGCCGCACCTGACATGGGAAGACGACGCAATCGAACAGACCCAAATCGGTATCGTCGGCGTTCCATGGGATGGAGGAACCACCAACCGCCCCGGTGCTCGCCATGGCCCACGCCAGCTTCGGGACCTGTCGACGATGATCCGCTGGATCAACCCCGCCTCCGGCATCAATCCCTATGAAGCCTGCAACATCGCCGATCTGGGCGACGCGCCGGTCAACCCTGCCGATATGGCAGACAGCCTTGACCGCATCACGGCTTTCTACAAAATCATGAAAGAGAAGAGTATCGTGCCGATGACGGCAGGCGGTGACCATCTGATCTCCTATCCTGTGCTGAGGGCCATTGCCGCCGATGCACCGGTCGGCATGATCCATTTCGATGCCCACACCGATCTTTTCGACAATTATTTCGGCGGGTTCAAATATACCCATGGTACCCCGTTCCGCCGTGCCATCGAAGACGGCTATCTCGATCCCAAACGCACCGTTCAGATCGGTATTCGTGGCGCGATGTACAACGATGACGACATCGTCTGGGGCCTCGAGCAGGGTGTTCGCATTATCCGCATCGAGGAAGTCGAAGAGCGCGGCATCAAGGACGTGATGGCCGAGGCACACGCAATTGTCGGCGACAAGCCCACCTATGTCAGCTTTGACATCGATTCCATCGATCCCGCCTTTGCTCCGGGCACGGGCACGCCGGAAATCGGCGGCTTCACCACCCGTGAAGCGCAGCGCATGGTGCGACTGCTTGATGGTCTCAATCTGATCGGAGCAGATCTCGTCGAGGTCTCCCCTCCCTTTGACAATACGGGTGGCACGGCCTGGGTCGGCGCCAACATCATGTATGAGCTTCTGTGTGTCCTCACACAATCCCCTGCAATCAAAAGAAAATAAAATCTGAACAATAACAATCACCTAACTCAACACCATCCAGAAGGTTACTCAATGAAAAAGCTTTCAAGCAAACTCTGTGTCGCTGCTGCGGCAGTGTTCATGTCAGCAACCTCTTTCAGCTCCGCATTCGCAGCTGAACTCAAAATCGGCTTCTCGACCTGGGTTGGCTATGGCCCGCTCTACATCGCTCTGGAAGAAGGGTTCTTCAAGGAAGAAGGCCTTGACGTCGATCTGGTCAAAATGGAAGACGTGAAGACCCGTATGCCTGCCCTGTCTGCTGGCCGCATCGACGTTGCGGCGACCACCGTAGACACCGTGCTCGGCTTCACCACCGAAGCCCATCCGCTGACCTATCTGTTTGCCGTTGATGACAGCAGCGGCGGCGACGGCATTGTGGCCAACAAGGACATCGCCTCGGTTGCCGATCTCAAAGGCAAGAAGGTCGCCTATACCGAAGGCTCTGTTTCGCAGTTCTTCCTTGGTGCTCTGCTCAAGGATGCCGGCCTCAAAGTCTCGGACGTCGAAAGCCTTAACATGACCGCAGGCGATGCTGGCGCAGCCTTCGTTGCCGGTCAGGTTGATGCAGCTGTGACCTGGGAGCCCTGGTTGACCCGTGGCAAGCAGGCCGAGCATGGCAAACTTCTGGTCGATAGCAGCACCACGCCCGGCCTCATCACCGACATCATGGTGACCACGAAAGAAGCCTATGCCAGCCGTGGCGACGACTTCAAGGCGCTCTATCGTGCATGGTCTAAAGCTGTTGCCTGGCAGCAGGCCAACCCGGAAGCCGCCGACAAGATCATGGCAAAAGGCGTTGGTGGCTGGCTCGAAGAAGCTGAAGTCTTCGCCGAAACCCGTGCGGGCATCGTCTATTACGACAGCGCCAAAAACGAAAGCTTCATGGACCCGGCCAATGCTGACGGCATCATGAAAACCATCAAGGCAGCTGCGGAACTCGGCAAGGAAGCCGGTCTGTTCACCGCAGAAGTCGATCCTGCTTCGATGATTGCCAGCGGCGTCATCAGCAAATAACGACAACAAAACTGGAGCAGGCATCATGCGTACCAAGTCTATACTGTCGCCCAAGGTCGACATTCCACGCAGCGTCTATATTTCGCTTAGCGTGCTATCCGTTCTGACCATTCTGGGCTTATGGTGCCTGCTCACTTATGGCGGCTTCACGCCAAGGGATTTTCTGGCGACGCCCGGTCAGGTCGTCGCGGCGGCCATCAAGCGCATCTCGAACCTGTCGCTGTTCGAACATATGGGCGCCTCTCTGTCGGTGATCCTGTCCGGCTTCATCCTCGCCTCGATCTTCGCGGTGCCCATCGGGATCCTGATGGGATCCTTCCGCGCGGTTCAGGCCTTCTTTGAGCCGATCACCGGTTTCATGCGCTACATTCCCGTCTCGGCCCTCATCCCGTTGCTCATTCTGTGGATCGGGATCGGCATGGGTCAGAAGATCATGGTGATCTTCCTTGGTACCTTCTTTCAGCAGTTGATCCTGATTTCCGACGTCTCCTCGCGGGTCAGCAAGGACCTGATCGACAGCGCCTATACACTGGGGGCGACCCGCAAGCAGGTGATCTGGCGGATCCTGTTGCCGGCCTGCATGCCCGGCGTGATGGATAACCTGCGCGTCACCATGGGCTGGGCCTGGACCTATCTGGTGGTTGCCGAGCTGGTGGCTGCCGACAGCGGGCTTGGCTACATGATCCTGAATGCCATGCGCGGCCTGTTTACCGACGTCATTCTGCTCGGTGTCTTCACAATTGGCATTCTTGGCCTCATCACCGACTTCATCTTCAAGATGCTACGCCAGCGCCTGCTGCCTTGGTCTGCTGATTTTTAAGGGATATTTCCAATGAGTTTGCTTTCCATTAGCAATGTCGGCGTGGTGTTCCAGCCCAAGCACAAGCCGCCGGTCACCGCCCTGAAGAATGTTTCGCTGACCGTTCCGCACAACACCTTTTCCGTGATTGTCGGCCCGTCGGGATGCGGCAAATCCACCTTGCTGCGTCTGGTCGCCGGACTCGAAGAGCCGACCTCAGGCGAATTGCTGCTCGATGATGAAAAGATCGAAGGCCCCTCTGCCGACCGGGGCATGGTGTTCCAGAGCTATACGCTCTACCCGTGGCTTTCGGTGCGTGAGAATATCATGTTCGGCCCGACCCTCAAAAAGCTGCCAAAGGCAGAATGCAGGGATATCGCCGATGGGCTCATCGAAGCGGTGCAATTGTCCGGCTTTGCGGATTCCTATCCCAAGGAGCTGTCCGGCGGCATGCGCCAGCGCGTCGCCCTCGCCCGCGCTCTTGCCAACAATCCGCGCATCCTTTTGATGGACGAACCCTTCGGCGCGCTCGACAGCCAGACACGGCAATTGATGCAGGAGCTTCTGCTCGACATCTGGCAAGAGCACCGCAAGACGGTTCTCTTCATCACCCATGATATCGACGAAGCCATCCTGCTCGGCGACGAAGTGCATGTGATGACTGCCCGCCCGGGCCGGATCAAGAAATCCATGTCCATCGACATCGAACGACCGCGCGGCATGAGCACCCTCACCTCCCCGGACTTTATGGCCTACAAGCGGGAAATTCTGGAATTGATGCATTACGAGGCGGTCCGCGCCAGCGAAGGGGTCTGAACCCCACCCTAGGTGGCTTGCCTTCTGTCTATTTGTTTTGGGAGAATTACCATGAGCTGGTCATCTGACAAGCTGGACGCCTTGCGTCAAAAATTCGCCGACACAGCGGCATCCGATATGTTCAATCCACGCTTTGCCCGCGTGGCCGACAAGATTTTCGCCAAAAACGGCACGCGCACCGCTCCCTATGCCGGGATGCTGACTTTCTGCTCCGCGCCATCGCTGCAACCCGGCGAGGCCTTCGACCTTGGCGAGTTGCAGGTGGCCATGCTCGGCGTACCGATGGATCTTGGAGTATCCAACCGCCCCGGCTCCCGCTTTGGACCACGCGCCTTGCGCCATATCGAACGGATTGGCCCCTACAATCATGTTCTTGATTGCGCGCCCGTCCACGACTTGCGGGTCGCCGATATTGGCGATGTGCCGTTTGAAAGTCGCTTCCGTCTGGAACAGAGCCACGACAATATCGAGGCCTTCGTCTCGAAAGTCGTTGAGCAAGGGGTTGCTCCCCTTTCCGTTGGTGGCGACCATTCCATCAGCCATCCGATCCTGCGCGCCGTGGGCAAGGACAGACCCGTCGGCATGATCCATATTGATGCCCATTGCGACACCGGTGGCCCCTTCGATCAGTCCAAATTCCATCATGGTGGCCCCTTCCGCAATGCAGTGCTTGATGGCGTACTTGATCCGGAGCGGACCATCCAGATCGGCATTCGCGGCGCGTCCGAATATCTCTGGGAATTCAGCTATGAATCCGGCATGACCGTTATCCACGCCGAGGAGATCTCGTCCATGGGCATTCCTGCCGTTATCGCCAAGGCGCTCGAGGTTGTTGGCGACGGCCCGACTTATCTCTCGTTTGATATCGACAGCCTTGACCCGTCCTTTGCGCCGGGCACCGGCACACCGGAAATCGGCGGACTGACCACTCGGGAAGCACTCGAGCTGCTCAGGGGCCTCAAAGGCATCAACCTCGTTGGCGGTGATGTGGTGGAAGTGGCGCCTCAATATGATGCCAACACCAATACTGCCCAGGTCGGTGCGCAAGTTCTGTTCGAGATTCTCAGCCTGATGGTCTTCAGCCCGTCGATCAATGGATGAGTGCAGGGACGGATAGGTGCGGATCTGAAAGAAAGCGCATGTGCAACACATTACCTCAGCGGCTCCAATCGGCGCTTGCCGCGCTGCTCGGAACGTCAGGGTTTCTGTTCGGTGATGATGTGCCATCACGCAATCATGGCGATGCCAGCGTGATGGCGGGCGCAAAGCCGCTTGCCGTACTACGCCCTCAAACAACAGACGAACTGGCCGACGCGGTCAAGCTCTGTGCTGAGCATTCCGTCGGCATCACCGTGCAGGGTGGCCTCACGGGTCTTTGTGGCGGAGCGATCCCCTCACCCGGATCCGTGGCCCTGTCGCTCGAAAGAATGAACAAGATCCTCTCCATCGATCCGGTTGCCATGACAGCCACAGTGCAGTCGGGCGTGCCGCTCGAAGCGTTGCAAAAGGCCGCTGGAGAAAACGGCCTTCTGTGCCCGGTCGACTTCGGCGCCCGAGGCAGCTGCACCATCGGCGGAACCGTTGCCACCAATGCCGGGGGCACGCGTGTCTTGCGCTATGGTATGACGCGCCAATCGGTGCTTGGGCTCGAAGTGGTGCTGGCCGACGGCTCCATTCTCGATGAGCTCTCACCGATGCTCAAGAACAATGCCGGATTTGATCTCAAACAGCTTTTCATCGGGTCGGAAGGCAGCCTCGGGATCGTCAGCAAAGTGATTCTGGCACTGCAGCCAAAGCCGGACTGGTCCGAATTGGCGATAGTTGCAACCAGAGATTTTGACAGCGCCACGAAGGCCCTCGTTGCCGCGCGGCGCAAGCTGGGGCCGAGCCTCTCCGCCTTCGAGGTCATGTGGCCAGACTATTTTTTGATGGTCACGCAAAATGTCGAGGGTTGCGGCAATCCCTTTGCCGCTCCGCACGACTTCTATTTCCTTATTGAGGCGAGCGGCCCGGCCATGGCTGGCGACGGGTTTGTTCTCGAGGACTATCTCTCTCACTGTCTGGAAGGGGGCATCATCGAGGACGCGGTGCTTGCCAAATCGCTGAGCGAAGCCGAGCGACTGTGGGCCATTCGCGATGCCAGTGCCGAGATCGAGCCTGTACTCGGGGAGCATGAGAGCTTTGACATTTCGCTCCCCATCCATTCCCTCGGCCCGTTTGCTGAGGACTGCCGCACGGCGCTTTATAAATCGTTTCCTGCGACAAAGGCGGTCTTTTTCGGCCATGCCGCCGATGGCAACCTGCATATCATGGCTTCGGTGCCAGAATCTTCACCCGCAGGCCATGCGGCAATCGAGCAGATCATCTATGATCTGGCCAGATCCTATCGAGGCAGCATCTCCGCCGAGCATGGCATCGGTGCGCTCAAAAGAGAGTGGCTTGGGCATTCGCGCAGCCCGTTGGAGCTTGCTTTGATGCAAAAATTGAAGAAAATGCTGGATCCGGATACCCTCCTTAATCCGGGAAAAGTCCTTCCCTGAGCGGGCCGTCCGCAATTGGTTTTGAAAAGAGAACAGATGTCTGAATTTTCCTCTCCCGCAGGGATCAATCCGCTGGTTGCCCGACTGTCTCCTCCACCCATCCCCAAGGTTCAAGCCTGCCTCAGGCGGTATGATGGTGCAAGAGGCCCCGCAATCGATCTGTCGCAAGCGGTGCCCGGCTATTCACCCCATCCTGACTTGCTGGGATGGCTCGCAGAGGCAGCAGGCAGCGCCAGCCTTGCAGGCTATGGCGCCATTCAGGGTGAACTGGTTTTGCGCGAAGCGCTCGCACAGGATGTCTCAAGTGCCTATGACTGCGCGGTCGGGGCCGAAAATGTGCAGATCACGGCTGGCGGCAATCAGGCCTTTTTCATCACGGCGCTCGCGCTGACCAGACCCGGTGACGAGGTTCTCATTGTCCGACCCTTCTATTTCAACCACGAAATGACCCTCGACATGCTTGGCATCACGGTGCGCTTTGTCGATGCCCTCGCGGAAGACGGATTTGTGCCCAAAGCCGAAGCGCTCAAGGACGCCATCACGGACAAGACCCGCGCCGTTTATATCGTCACGCCAAACAATCCGACAGGCGCTGTCTATCCTGCCTCTTTCCTCGAGTCGGCCTTTGAGATTTGCCGGGCGGCTGGTGCCTATCTGGTGGTGGACGAAACCTATCGGGATTTCCTCGATCAGGGCGCAGACCGCCCCCATGCCCTCTTCAGCAAGCCCGACTGGCAAAGCCATTTCGTCCATCTCTACAGCTTCTCCAAGGTTTTTTGCATTCCCGGCCACCGGGTCGGCGCGGTCCTGTGCGGCGGGACACTGATGGAGCAATTGCTCAAGGTAATGGACAATCTGCAGATCTGCGCGCCCCGGCCCGCTCAACATGCGGTCGCAAAGGCCATCGGCCCCCTCGATGAATGGCGCGTGGACAACAGAGCCGAGATTGCCCTGCGGCGAGACACCTTCAAGACGGCCATCGCGGCGCTTGACGGCTGGGAAATCGCATCGATTGGTGCCTATTTCGCCTATCTCAAGCACCCGTTCGGTGCAGAGGATGCCATGCAGATCACGCAAAGACTCGCTGGCGACTATGGCATCTTGATGCTGCCCGGCACCGGGTTCGGGGCCAATCAGCAGGCCTACTTGCGGGCCGCCTTTGCCAACGCCGAGAGCACCATTATCGCAACCCTGCCCAATCGCCTGCCAAGCCAACAGATGTAAATCTGACTGCCGGAGCTGCGCCAAGTCATCATATTATTTCGTGGCCGCGGTTCCCATGATGACGGAGCGGTTTACACGGGTGTATCCACCACGAACCAATCCGGCAGCTTTGATACGGTGACAGCAGCAGCAACAGCTTCACGGTTGCCAGCATCCCGTCTGGTTCTGGCGATGCTGTCGCCGGAAGAACGGCAGGAACGATACAACCTGGAGTCATTCTACATGACCGGGTCAGATCAACATGCCTTGACCATCGGTGAGTTCAATAAACTGATCGATGGGACCGACCCATCCAAAGTCGAATTCGACCTCTTTGGAAATGAATATGGGGCTCGCGGGTTCGTCAAGCTGATCAGGGATGTCAATGACAAGCCCTTGCATTTCCTCTGCATCGCCGAAGCGGCATTGATGAACGTCGACATCCAGAGGCATACCAGACACAACATCCAGCTGTTGGAAGGTCATGGCGAAGTGGCGGACCGATCCCGAGGCACCGACAGTGCAGCGCTGACCGGTGACAGGGATTTTCCGGGACAGGCAACCGGCGTGGAGGGCATGGCGTTCGTAGAGGCAGTGCTGGCCTCGTCCATGGCCGAAACCAAAAGGCTTCCCTTCGAATCGGAGACCTCCGGCATCCGATGATGCTCACGAACCGTTCGAAGACCGGCACGAAGACTGTAACAAAAGCTTGAGGAGCGAGTGACCACCATGCGCCCCAACATTATATTCATCATGTGAGACGAACACGCATCCCGTGCGATCTCGGCCAGCTCGGCGCTCGCCCCAATGACGCACCACCAGAATGGGAACTGTTCGACTGCGACAAGGACCCGTACGAGTTGATGAACCTCGCCAACGATCCCGCCTATAGCGATGTCTTCAGAGCGCTCCTGCAAAAGCTCGATGCCAAGATGGCCGAGATTGGCGACATTCCGGAACATGACACCGATATGCCCTGAAGGACTTGGCCATGACCTGAAAATCGGGCGCTTCCGCCCGATGACGCATGTCAGCTTTCTCCCGAGCCAGCCGGGGCCTTGCATCAGTTTTTGTTGCAGGACCCCGGCTGGAGCGTTTGGTCAAACCGTCATGGTCACCTTTTGCAACCCAACCGGAGCATCTGGATTGAGGCCGAGCTGAACCGAGAGGCTTTCAACAAAGCTGTAGAAGGTCACCGCCTGCAAGAGTGGCTCAAGAAGCGGGTGGCAGTCCGCCTCGCCTTGCGCTTGCCTCAAGCCGTTAGTGGCCGAGACCCGAAAGACGGTCGCGCCTTTCGCTCTGAGCTTCTGCTCGGCAACATCGATTGATTGCTGCGCATCGCCTTTGGCATCGAACAGCAAGACAGCAAACCTCCCGCTAGCAGCAGCAATCGGGCCATGCAGTACCTCCGCAGACGAGTAGGCCTCGGCATGCATGAGACAGGTTTCCTTGAGCTTCAGGGCAGCCTCGCCAGCAACCGCCAAACCGGGCCCGCGACCGATGCAAAACACCGATTGTGCCCGGGCCAGCGGGACGATTGCCTCTAACCAGTCGCTGTCCACGGCCTTCCGAGCCATCTCGGGCAGCTTGGACATGGCGGCATTCAGCGCGTCATCCTGCTGATAGCCAGCCAACACTCCCAGAGAGGCAAAGAGCATCCCCACATAGGATTTGGTGGCAGCAACCGCCATTTCTGGGCCGGCCAATATGGGCATCACCGTCATGGCATCCTTGCCAATGGCGCTGTCAGTCTGATTGAGAAAGGCGACGGTTCGCGCCCCCCCTTGCCTCGCTGCCGTCTGCAAGGCCAGCAGGTCGGGGCTTCCTCCCGATTGGGAGAAGGTCATGCAAGCGAAATCGTCAAGCTGCAGCTTCGCCTTGTAAAGGGACCCGACGGAGGGACCAATCGAGGCGACGGGCAACCCGCAATGGATCTCGAACAGATATTTGAAAAACATCGCCGCCTGATCGGACGTCCCCCGGGCGCAGGTTACAAACCCCTTGAGCCTTGCGTCACGCAGCGTCTCACCCAGAGCCCAATAGTGCGACAGACCCTGATCAATCTGGCGCTGAAGCACATCCGGGATCTCGGCAATCTCGGAGCGCATGGATGTTGTTTGCCTTTGGGTCATCAATGCACCCCGGTGATCATGGACACGATCTCGTTCTTGTCAGTCTCTTTCGTGGTCCGCACACCAATCTGCTTGCCACGGCGCAGGACACAGATGCGATCCGACAGCCGGAAGACCTGATCAAGACTGTGGCTGATGATAAGGATTGCCAGATTGCGCGCCTTCAGCGACGCGATCAGCTCCTCCACCTTGGCCGTCTCGGCTACACCGAGCGCTGCGGTGGGTTCATCAAGCAGGATCAACTTGCTCGCCCATCGCGTTGCACGGGCGATGGCGATGCCCTGTCTCTGACCACCGCTGAGATCGCGGATCGTGGAACTGGCCGAAGGAATGCGCACATCCAGTTCGTCCACCAGCTCCTGCGTTTCCTGCCGCATCCGCTCCTTGTCAAGAAGGCCAAACGGCTTCTTGGTGAGTTCGCGCCCGAGGAACATGTTCATGAAAACCGGTTGCTGATCGGCCAGCGCAAGGTCCTGATATACCACTTCGATGCCCCTGCTGCGTGCCGAGCTGGCGTCGGAAAAGTTCACGGACGTGCCATCCAGTTCGATGTCGCCAGAGGACGGGCGATAGACGCCGGAGACGATCTTGACGAGGGTCGACTTGCCCGCACCATTGTCGCCGACAAGTGCGACGATCTCGCCGGGAAACAGTTCAAGCGAGAAATCCTCGATCGCCACCACGCCATCAAAGGTCTTATGGATGTTGGAAAGGGACAGAATGGGAGAAGAACCGCTCATTACATATAACTCCCTGGCCATGCGACGGGATCGCCAAAACCATTTTCAATCGTGGTAACGCGAGGCTTGCCTTCGGCGACCCCGCGAATGCCAGTGACGAGGGCCCGTGTAACAAAGGCCTGCCCGCGGAAGCCGAAGATCACCGTCTCGCCGACACCGGGTTTACGCGGTGCCGCGCTGTCGATCATGGCGTAATAGTCGATAGCGGAATAATCCGTAATATCAACATCATGCAGTGCGGAGCGGTCAGCCGTCGGATCGCTCGAGACAAGAGCCTGAACCTGATACTTCGGGAAAATCGGATCGATATAGAGGCCGCCGCCAAAACAATAGGCCCTGTCACCATAATGATGGGAAACCTCGGAGAGATAAAGCACGGCAGGATCTTCGGGCAGATCTTCAACCGCATGCAGTGGTGTGGTGCCATGTAGACCATTGCCCGGCTCGACCTGTGTCGTTCCGGCATCCGCCAGCGCCCCAAGTACGACCGAAGAGGTCGTCCCCGGCGCGTTGATTTCGAGATCCGAATAGCCCGCTTTCCTCAATGCCTCGGCAGCTGCACTGAGGGTCGAGAGATTGTGGGTCGGCTTGACCTTTCTGCTGTCCTGATCAAACAGCAAGGCAGGGAATGTCGTGATCCCGGCAAAGGCCGCGCCATCCAGACCGTCCAGCATTGCGGCAACCGCCACGATGTCGCTTGCCGGAAACCCGCCCTCGTGACCGTGATAGAAGGTGTCACCCGCACTGTGGATTCGCGTAAGTAGGCTTTGTTCGCGCCCCGCCTTGCTGGATGCTGCGGCTGCCTCCTTTGCCTTCTCTTCGGAGAAGACTGTCCAATAGTCCGGTTTGAGCTTGGCGGCAGCGAAATGGGCCTCCCGTCCGGGCACCTGCACCAGATGACCCAGATGCCCGGTCTTGAGCCCGGCCCGATCACAGGCGACGGCACACGCCATGTCAACCGCGACGGATCTTTCAATCCCGCCCTTCATGACCGCTTCGCAAAAACCGGAGTGCCGCCCGACCTGCTTGGTCATGGCAAAGGTCTTGAGGCCATATTTTTTGGCTTCGGTCTGGAACAGGCGGGCATTTCGCTCAACCGCATCGAGATCCAGAACATAACTGTTGGCGGGAATTTTCCCTTGTTGGTGCAGCGCCATCGCCGCTTCGATGAAGGCAGGATTTCGCCTGATCAGAACATCAAGAAACATCGAATTCTCCTGTTGTTAGCGGTTGGTGTCGCGCAATGAAACCGCAACGGCGATAAGAATGATAAGCCCGCGCACGATCATCTGATCGGACACTTTCAACCCCATCAGGATAAGGCCGTTGTTCAGCATTCCCATCAGGATCGACCCGAGGAGAGCACCAACGACGGATCCCTTGCCACCATTCAGCGCCGTCCCGCCGACAATGACGGCTGCGATCACGGTCATCAGGTCGCTTTCGCCCAACGTGTATTTGGCGGCCTGCAAACGGCCCGCATAGAGAAGCCCGGCCAGACCGGCCATGGTGCCGCAAAGGGTCATGACATAAAGCCGGACACGCTGAACCTTGATCCCGGAGACAAGTGCCGCACGCGGATTGTCGCCCACCGCCAGAACATGCGCACCAAATCGGGTGTTGCGATAGATGATGTGCCCGACAATCACGGCCCCGAGGGTCCAGAAGACCAGAGAGGGAATGGAAAACAGCTTGCCCGAACCAAAGATGCCCGTAAACCAGGGATCAATAACGGGAATGGATCTCAAATCGGTCATCGACCGGGCAATACCTGCAAACAGACCCATGGTCGCAAGGGTGACGAGGAAAGACGGCAGACGCAGATAGGCAACCATCAGACCATTGAACGCGCCAATCGCGACCCCTGCTCCGAGCCCTGCGAGCACCCCGAAGAAGAAGGAATACTCTTGCATCACCACCGCGCCCGACAGGGCCGAGATGGCAACAATCGAGCCAAAACTCAGATCGATCTCCCCCGCTGACAAGGCAAAGACAAGGCCAATGGCCATGATGGTGGCCGGGGCTGTCTGAAGCACGATGTTGGTCAGGTTCCGCGAGGTGAGAAACCCATCGTCGTACAATGTGACGGCAAAAAAGAGGAAAATCGCCAGAAAACCGAAGTAGATCACGCTCTTTTGCAGATCGAATTTCTGAAGATAGGAGAGCCGCTCTGTCATCCGTAGCCCCTGTTGATCGATTGGTTGGGACGCAGGCTGCCGTGACAGCCTGCGATGAGAGGATCAGTTTGCGATCCTACTGTGCATTCAGAACGCTGGCTGGAGGATCGATCTTGAGCGACCGGTTCCAGCCTTCCTTGACAGTGTCGGACTTGACGGTCAGAGCCGGTGCGACAACAAACGCGGGCACGTCCTGACCGATCAGCCGCAGAGTGGCAGCCGCAGCCATGGCCCGGCCAAGCTCGTGGGCTTCGTCGGCGACGATTGCCGCCACGTTGCCACCACGGACCATATCGAGCGCAATGGGTTCAGACAGGTCGAGGGTGACGATCTTGGTACTTGTGTTGCCGTTGGCACGCAAGGCCGCCAGAACACCTTCAGCCGGACCGGCCCAGGTCACATAGATACCGCCAAGGTCAGGATTTTTGAGAAGCATGGCGTTGGCGATGTCCTCGGCCCGTGCCGGATCGGAAATGCCCTGTTCTGCCACGATGGAAATATCGGGATAGTCCTTCTCGATCGTCGCCTTGAAGGCATTGTCGCGCTGGTTGGTCACATAATAGGTGGCATCATGATAGATCCAGCCGACGGTGCCCTTGCCACCCATGGCTTCGGCCAGTGCGTCAGCGGCCTGTTTGCCCATCTGGAACAAATCGTCCGTGACAACGGCAGTATAGTCGGCGGGATGCTGATAGCCCGACGGCAGGTTGGACAGGAAGGTCAGCGACACCCCTGCGTCCTTTGCTTCCTTGAAGGCGGCAGCGGACGTGACCGGATCAAGCGGCAGGGACAGGATCATATTCGGCTGCTTGGTGAGGGCGGTTTCGATATCGCTGCGCTGTTTGGCAGCATCAAATCCGGCGCTGGTCACGGCAACGACCTCCACGCCGAGACGCTCGAACTCGTCCTTGGCACCGGATGTCACGGCATTGACGAAATCGGATTGTTCGTGCCACAGCAGGGCGGCCTTGTAACCGGCCTTTTTGACCTCGGCGGCCTGAGCATCTGTAACAACGACGCTGGACGAAGGCACCGCCGTCTCGCCGTTGGGTCCGACGGTTTGCGCGTGAGACATCGTTACGGATGCCCCAAGCATGGCAGCGACTGAAAGATAGATTGCTATTTGTTTCATTTTTTCTTCTCCGTTGAAAGACGTTAGTCTGATCGCACACCGCAGTATTGAACCGCGAAATGCGCAAAGGATCGAATGGCGGCAAGATATTCGGCAATATTGATGCGTTCCTCGGCGGTGTGGGCCACCGATATGTCGCCTGGTGCGCAATAGACGGTCGGACAGCCGATCTGGTCGACAAGAAACGGCATTTCCGACCAATAGGGTGCCCCGGCAATCGCTCCCCCCGAGGGGGACAGATCGCTTATTGTCCGCGACAGCATTTGCACGGCATCATTATCGGGCGATATCTCGACCGGCGAACCACCGAAAGGGTGATCCCGGCCTGCGGGATAGTCGATCTGCACTTTGATCGCCTCGTCCAGAGCTGCTGATTTGATAACGGCCTCGAAGGCCGCAACCGCATCATCAAGGCTTTCACCCGGACGCAGTTTCCGGATGAGCGACAGCTTGCATTCGCCGGGAACGGCAATATAGCCGCCGCCCTCAATGGAGGTGACGAGAATGGAAGAGGCCCCGACCAGATCGTGGCTCGGTCCCGCATTAAGCTCGGCTTCATGTTGCCACACGCAATCGAGAATCCGATGGGTGGCCTTGAGGGCATCGACACCCAGTTCGGGACGGCCGAAATAGGCGGTCTTCCCCGTGATACGAATGTCGGCAATGAAGAAACCGATCTGGGCGGTATAGACATCGAGATTGGTTGGCTCGACATAGATCGCAAAGTCGGGTTTGCCGATCTCGCCGGACTGAACCCGGGACACCATATCCTTGGCCCCAGCGCTGACACCCGTTCCTTCTTCGCCGCTTTCCTCATCACCGATGAAGGCAAAAGACAATTTTCCGGCAAGCTCGATACCTGCTTTCTGAAGCAACCGGCAGGCCGCAAGCGCGGCACAAATGCCGCCCTTCAGGTCGCAAGCTCCCCGCGCCCAGATATTGCCATCGACCTCAACGGCGCCGAACGGATTGGAACGGGCATCGCCGGGCCAGTGATCTTCCCAGCCTCTGACATGCACCGTGTCCGTGTGCCCGACAAACATCAGATGAGGCGCATTCGGATCCCCATCCTTGGATCCCCAGACATTTTCGCGACCCTCAAGAAACTCACCCTGACCAACGCTCAAGCCGAGCTTTTGCATCTCCTGACCAAGAAATCGCGCAAAGCCGGTCTCGTTGCCGGTGATGCTCTCAATGGAAAGGGCTGCCCGAAGCAGGGCAATGTCAGCCTCCGGGTCCTGTGCCTCTTCCAGAATACTCTTCAATTGCAATTCACTCATAGCCTTCCTGCCTTAAAACTCTCGAGTGCCGGTGCCGGAACCGTAATTTCGGCACCCTTCTGACCTTCGGCGAAAAGGGAGACATGCAGATGAGCCAAAGCAATCGACGCTCCACCCGCAAGGGCTGCATAATTCCCCAATTCAGATTTCTGAATGACAACCGGACGAGGGAAGCAGAGCTCCAGCTGAGCCGCCACACGCTCCAGCAGCTCTGGCCGCGTGCCAATCGACCCACCCATGATCACTGCCGACGGATCGATGATGGCCGCAATGGCAGCCACCGCACGAGCGATCTCACGCGCCGTCAGGTTGAGCGTCTCGGCTGCCGCTTCATCACCGCGATTGGCCGCTTCGAACACGTCGGGAACCGAGAGCTGTCGCCCCGTCAATTTTTCATATTGTTCGATGATAGCATTGGTTGCCGTCACTCTTTCGAGCGCACCGACGCGGCGGCTTTCCGGATCGAACGGATCTGCGCCAAATGGCAGGAACCCTACCTCACCGGCAGCGCCGACATTGCCGCGCAAAAGGTTGCCGCCAATGACGATACCCGAGCCGATGCCGGTTCCGATCGAGAGATAAACGAGGCTATCACTCTCACCATGCTTGCCGAGCCAATGTTCGCCCAGCGCTGCAAGACTGACATCATTTTCGACGAACACCTCGATGCCCAACAGCTCCTTGAGCTGGCTGGGAATATCCACCTGATCAATTCCAGCGATATTGGGGGCCATCATTACTGCACCGGTCTTCTGGTCCGGCACTCCGGGCACTCCGATGACCGCGATGTGCAGGTCTTTCAGCGGGATCCCTGCCTTGAGGGCAGCGGCCTTGATCATGGTGGCGATCTGATCGACAACCACGCTCCCGCCAGCCTTTGCCGTGGGTTCGACCTGTTCGGCAAGAACCACACCCGTCAGATCGCACAAGGCCACCCGCACTTTCGTACCGCCCAGATCAACACTGGCAATTGTCGCGGCCGATGGCGAGATTTCATAAACAACCGCCCTGCGACCGATGTGCCCTTCCGTGTGACCAACGGTACGAACCCATCCGTCACCTTCCAGATTCATGACGATTTCTGACACGGTTTGCTTGGACAGCCCCGTGATCTTGGCAACGCTTGCCCGGGAAATTGGACCAAAGTTCGCAATAGCCTGGATCACTGCACTTTGTGACATGCGGCGTGAAATTCTTGTCTGATCCGCCAACGCGCTCTCCATTAGTTCGTTCTGTCACCGAACTAATCATGATTGCCAACTTCTGTCAACCGGTAACCACAATGCGGAAACCATGTTCACCGTCAGCACTTCGGAAGATTGGGATACTCAAGCATCAGAGATATTGGCACATCAGGGCCCTCCGATCTGTCTCATCGACCGAGCGTCCATCGCGTCATGCCGATGCGCGACCCAGCCAGCGCCCTGCGTCATAAAGAGAGGAAAAGGCACTCTAGAAAGACAGCCAATCGGGACAGATGTCTCGCCACACCAGCGATGCGGGCCATGACGCGCAGCTTCGTCGCGCACTATGAAACCGGACAATCCGGGCAGGCTTTCATTGGTCTGTCTGATTTGTTCAACCAAGCACCCCCGGGGGGCTTGGCTTGCCCACCCAGAGATTACAGGGGATCTATCCTTGGCGCGCGTTGCAGCGTTTCTAATCTCAAAGAGCCAGCCATTGCTTGCAGGCGTCTGTGGCGACGAAGGCCTTCAACTCTGCCTGAGCTGCCTCGCTGCGCAGCTTCATCGGCTTGCGGCAAGGACCGCAATCCACACCGATGCATTGCAGCGTGAATTTCACGCCGGGCATGACGCCGGTTGCCATGATCTTCTCGACATACTCCTGCGACAGGCTTTGCATCTGGCGGGCCTTTTCAACTTCGCCTGCCCGCACTGCGCGATCAATCGCCGTGTAGAGATTGCCAAGCACATTATAGGTGGTACCAATGCCACCGTCGGCACCCAGAAAGACCGCCGCCCCCAGCACTTCGTCAAAGCCATAGAAGAATATCTTGTCCGGATGGTGCTTGCGCAGCAGGCACAGCTTGAACATGTCCGGGCTGGTGAATTTCATGCCAATGACATTGGGCAACTGCAGAAGCTGACCGAGCAACTCGAACGGCAAGGCTCTGCCGGTGCGGATCGGGATTTCATACACGATCATCGGCAGATCGGTCGCGCTCGCCAGAGCCGTGTAATAATCGAGGATCTCTTCATCCGAGAAGGGATAGGAATGTGGCGGCAGCGCTGACAGGGCCTGATAGCCGAGGTCCTTGGCCTGCCGGGCCAGCTGAATCGAATCGGCGAGATTGGGTTGCCCCACATGGGCGATCAGAATGGTCTCCCGCCCCTTGGCCCTGTCGCGAACCATGATCTGCTGCGCCAGAAGCTCATCGGTCGACATGAGCCCCGATTCGCCGCTGCTGCCACCCACATAAAGCCCGGTCAGGTCCTGCTTCAGGACATAATCAACAATGTTGTTCTGTCGATCCTGATCAAGATCCCCATTGTCCGCAAATCCGGTCAGGAGCGCGGCATATGTACCTTTAAACATGCTTGTCACCGGCCATTCCTCCCATTTCTCGCTGTTTTCACATGGCAAAATAGCCAAGCTACGATTTATCCATTCGTCTATCTGATTTGTTTAAAGAACAATATCACGACCTTTTGGTTTGACAATAGATAGTTTTGATATTACCAAATATATTTGTCAGGACGGTTCAATTTCTCTTTTCGCGGTTTTCTGTTAGACCCATGGGTCTCTGAAAACAGCTGAGAGAAGCCGGGGGTATCGCTTGAATGGCTGAAGACTCTATTGCAACCATCGTTTCCAAACGAATGGCCGACCAGATCGCGGAAGAGATCATTGAACAGATCCGCCAGGGCGATCTGGAGGAAGGTGCCATCCTGCCAACCGAGCGGGAATTGTGTGAACAGTTCGAAACCTCCCGTCCGACTGTTCGCGAAGCCCTGAAACAGATGCGGCTTCAGGGCTTTCTGAGCGCCTCGTCCGGCCAACGTCCCAGAGTGACCAAGCCTTCGCTTGAGGGCATCCTGCAAATGACCGGCGAACACATCCGCGGCCTTCTGGGCGATGCGGAGAGCGGGGCCCACCTTGAACAGATGCGCCAGTTCATCGAGATCGGCGCGGTTCGTCATGCGGTTAAGATGGCATCCAATCTTCAGGTGACGGCAATTGCCAAGGCGCTTGAGAAAAACTTCAAGTCAATCGGAACAAAGGATTTTGCAGCGACCGATATCGCCTTTCATCGCTGCATCGTCTGCGTTCTGGACAACCCCATTATTCTTCAGCTTCACGACATGTTTGTCAGTGGCCTGTTCGAAAGACGAATACCGGAGGAAGACCCTTTCGAACAGAACCACCGGAGCTACGAAGAACACCGCCTGATCTGTCAGTACATCATCGATGGCGATGTCATCGCTGCCACGGACATGATGGATCAGCACCTGACCCGTTCCTACCGAGAACGGCTGAAAAGCGCACAATCGATCACGGTGGGGGCCAAAGCAACCAGGCAATCCTGACCCTGCGGCGGGGCTGCCTGAAACGACGATCTTAGTGGAGGAATTAAGGTGTTAAAGAAACTACTTTTGGGCACAGTCGCCACATGCATGATGATCTCCAGCGCCTATGCAGCGCGGACCATCACCTTTGGCATGCAGAACAACGAAGCATCAAACCTGTACAAGGGCGTGATGCAGTTCAATGAAACTCTGAAGGAAGTCTCTGGCGGAGAACTTTCCCTGAAGGTCTTCCCGGGCTCCCAGCTCGGTGATTTCAAATCCATGGTCGCGCAGCTCCAGGCGGGAGAACTGGACATGGCGCTGACAGGCTATCCCGACATGAGCTACATCATTCCCGAATTGAAGCTGATCGGCGCGCCGTATGTCGTATCGGACTACGATCATCTGATGGATCTGATCAACGGCCCGTTCGGTCAGAAAATGGACGAAGCCTTCCTCAAGAACAACGTGAAAATCATTGACGTCTGGTATTACGGCACGCGTCAAACCACCTCGAACCGGCCGATCAATTCGCTCGAAGACATGAAGGGCCTGCGCTTGCGCACCCCGAACGTCCCGTTCCTCATCGCCTATGCCAAGAATACCGGTGCCTCACCGTCTCCGGTTGCCTTCCAGGAAGTCTATCTGGCCCTTCAGACCAATCAGGTCGACGGCGAAGAAAACCCGCTCAACACCATCGAGGAAATGAAATTCTACGAAGTGCAGAAATACATCGCGCTGACCAATCACTTCGTTGCCTCTGAAGCCGTTCAGGTCTCCCTGAAAACATGGGAATCCCTCTCCGAGCAGGAGCAGGGTTGGCTCATGGAAGCCAGCGCAGCCGGGCGCAAGGTCAACAACGACCTCACCTACAAAGCCGAAGAAGATCTGATCGGCAAGTTCAAGGGCCTCGGCATCACCATCACCGAACCTGACACCGGTCCGTTCCGCGACGCCATGAAGCCTTATTACGAAGAGCTGGAAGCTGAATTCGGAGAAGGCAGCGTCACATCGCTCATGAAGTAACACTCAGACATGGCGTGGTTGCAGCGGTGATCACGCCATGATGCCACCTCTCTCATGAGGCCGGCAACGTCATGCTTTGTGGGAGGACAGGTGGTGACGAGACGAAAATATTCCATTGAAGGCATCGCCGCGACGATCCTGTTTCTGGGCTTGATCTTCGTTGTACTGCTGCAGGTTTTTGGCCGCTTCGGATTGTTTGCGGCCCCTGTCTGGACAGAGGAAATGGCCAGATGGATCTGGGTCTGGATGGCGATGATCGCTATCGGCGAGGCCGAGCGCAAGAACGCCCAGCTCAGAATGAGCATCCTGATCGACGCCTTTCTACCGCAGTTCCGCACCATGCTCTTTACGCTGATCGATCTCATCTATCTGGCCGTCACCATCAACCTGTTGTGGGTCGGCTACAAGACGGTCCTGCGCACATGGTCCAATGAATCAGTAACACTTCCTTTCTCGGATGCAGTCCTTTACGCCTCCTACCCCGTCGCCGCGCTCTTTATCATCTGGCGGGTCAGCTATCGGATCTGGTCACAACTTGCCTCGGGCGAACAAGACGACCTTGAAGGAGGCAAAAAGGCATGATCCTCATAATCATTTGCGCAAGCTGGCTCTTTCTGGTCTTTGCCGGAGTGCCGGTCGGCATTTCGATGATCCTTGTCTCGATTGGCTATTTCTATCACACCGGCATGGGCATGGCCTTCTCGGTGCAGAGAATGGTCGATGGCCTCAACAGCTTCCCCATGCTGGCAATCCCGCTCTTTTTGCTGGCGGCCGCCATCCTCAATTCGGCCGGGATCACCAACCATCTCTTCGGCTTCGCCCGCGCCCTTGTTGGCCGTTTCACCGGCGGACTTGGCCATGTGAATATTCTCGCCTCGCTCTTCTTCTCCGGCATGTCCGGCTCTGCAGTTGCCGATGCTGGCGGGCTCGGCAAGATGGAAATCAAGGCCATGCGAGATGCCGGATACGATGATTCCTTCTCCGGTTCGGTCACGGCCGCCTCGTCGATGATCGGACCCATCGTTCCGCCCTCTATCACCATGGTTCTCTACGGGGTGATTTCCAACACTTCGATTGGCAAGCTCTTTCTGGGAGGAGTGGTGCCCGGCGTTCTTTGCGCCGTCGCCCTGATGGTCATGGTCTATGTCATCGCCAAGATGCGAAACTATCCCAAGGATGATCACTATTCCTGCAAGGAAGTTGGCACGCTCTTCCTCAAGAGCTTCCCGGCCTTGCTGACCCCCTTTGTCATCATCGGGGGCATCTTCAGTGGCTTCTTTTCGCCAACCGAAGCTGCGGCTGTCACGGTGCTTTATGCTATCCTGATCGACCTGCTGATCTATCACAATCTGACATGGCCACGCTTCTTCCGCGCCGTCTATGAAACAGCCGTCACCTCGGCGACCATCGGCACGATCATAGCGGGCGTGTCCGTGCTAGGATTTGTGCTCGCAAGAGAACAGGCCCCTCAGCAGATCGCTAATTTCTTTCTGGCCTTCGTTGATTCAAAAATCAGCTTCCTGATTGCCATCAACCTGATGATCTTCGTTCTGGGTGCCTTCATTGAAAGTCTCGCCATCCTGCTGGTGGTCGTCCCGATCCTCATACCGTTGGCGTTGAGTTTCGGCATCGACCCGGTTCATTTCGGCATCATTGTCGTTCTCAATCTGATGATTTCGACCCTGACACCCCCGATGGGCATGGCTCTGTTCGTGGTCGCTCAAGTTGGCGAGATCCCCTATCACAAGTTGGCCAAGGCCATCCTGCCCTGGCTGATCCCGCCCCTCGTGGTCCTGCTGCTGATCTGCATCTTTCCCGTGCTGGCGACAGGATTGCCCAATCTCATGCAATAGGGCTAGCGAAAAGTGTTGAAGGATCACTTGCGAAACGCAGCGCGTAGATAGGGAGGCGTTTCGCGGACGCGGCATGGGTCTCGCCGATGTTCGACGAGTTCGGCGATGAAGGCGCGGTTTCTGACCCGCTTTCGCGCCAAGGCTCCGAGGGTGTCGCAATGTTGCAACCAGGCCGCAATCAGATCCTCTTTGGGGATGCGTTGCCATTTCGTGTGGGTGTTGTGCTCGTGGTAGCCCTTGCGATAGAGCGGTTTGGGAACCCGTCGCAATTCTCCCAACAACGCCTGTTGCAGAATCCATGTCGTATCGACGCAAAAATCGGTCGGCGGATTGTGTCGCAATTTGAGGCCGGACCAGTCAGCGAAGCGCCGCCTCATCAGCGCCCGATAGCTATAGCCATTGTAAAGGTTCTGCATCATGTAACGGACCCGGTCATTCAGCCCGCCGCGCACGTCCGACGCTTCCATGATGCCATCCGGATATTCGATATCGCTGTAGGCCGCGAAAGCCTTCGGCTCCCTCTCCAGACAGACAAGGCACTCCTCAACGTAAGCGGGAGCCAGAAAGTCATCATGGGGCAACACCATGAAATACTGCCCTCTGGCCTTTGACAGAACAAAGTTGGTGTTGTCGACCCACCCCAACCGCCGCCGCTGATCAATGACCCTGATGTTTGGATGCATCCTGTAGGGCTCGAGATCGGGGGTGGCAATGCCACCGTCATTGGAGACAATGATCTCGATGTCTGTCACGGTCTGCGCAAGCGCTGAGTCCAGCACCGACGCGATGAAAGCCTGAGAATAGTATGCAGGAACACAGATGGACACCAGCGGTCGCCGTTTGAAAAGCCAGACCATGCCTAACGCCCCAAGACCATCCTGCTGCAGGCATCCGCACACCGGGGCGCGGAGGTATATTTGCCGGTTTCAACACTCCAATAGCCCGGTGCCAGCTCAACAGCACCATAACCATGCCGTTCGTGCAGCTTGCTCTTGGGGTCCTGAATATCCGTCTTGGCTCTCGCTGCAATGAAGTCGCCTACAATCGTGGCATCAGCAAATGGCTTTCCGTCAACCAACGCCTTGAACGCCGGATCCATCGAGGCATAGCCCTCCCACGTTTTCAGCATCGCATCCTCAGGATCGTCAATCACCGGTGGGCGATCCTCAACAAGCTCCTCGCAGCTGAAGCACATCCCGACTGGATACCAACTGCAATAAAGACTGTCTTCCCGTTCATGATAGACACTATCACCATAAGCCCCAAGCATGGCAGTGCTGTTTCGCAGGACTTCTCCGCCAAAGGCCTGTCGGGCGTTTTTCAGAACCACGCCGAACTTGTAGCGATAGAACCATGTCTCGCCATCGCCATGACCGGACGCCGCATCAATGCGCCGACGCCCTGCCCAGGCGCAGTTGACAACTGCCTCGAACGGTCCCTCATCGCGCGCGCCAGCCTGATCAAGAAGAACCCGCCAGCCATTCCGCATTGGTTCAACCTTCAAGACTGCTTGGTCAGTCCGGATCTCGATATTCGGATGGCTCGCAACCGTCTCCCCGATCACACGAGCGACCGCGTCGGGCCATATGCCCCGTTCGGGCGTAGTGAACGCAGCCTGAAGGTTGTCGTGTGGAGTGCCCCGACGGACAACCGGTTCAAGATCCTGCTGACCCAAATAGGGTCCCTTGCCCGCGCAAAGCTGCTCTTCCAGGTAGCGTGAGACCAACGCGAAATGCGCCTCGATTGCCTCGACAGAGAGCATGGAGGACTGGGGAACAAGATAGTCGAAACGGTCATAGAGCATCTCGTCGAAATCCCGTGACGCGATCCAGCGCTCGAGCACCGGGCGAAACTGCAAGGCATCGTCGATCATCCGCCTTGCGGTGCGGAAACTCTCGTCGGCAGCATAAACAAAGCCGAGATGGATCTTGCCTTCATTTGCATGGGAGGCCCGTCTCAGAAGCCCGGCTTCTTTCTCGAACAGAACGACCTTTTTGCCAGCTTCCGCAAGCTCAAGCGCAATGAGGCAACCAGTCAGACCGCCACCAAAAACTGAAATGGACATGAAACTCCCCGGGAAAGCTGCTGGATGGACTTGAGCGCCGGAACGAATGGAAAAATATGGTTCGCATCGTCCGCATCCCGTTTTCTGCGGGAGAGGCTGGAGCCTACAACGACGAGCAAGTTGCGGTCAATGAAGAGACGGATGGTTTGCTCAGCATCCTATGACGGGACAACTAAGACGCTTGTGGAAGATCCGGGGCCGTACAGCTATTTGCTCATCACGCTGTCGCGCACGACGAGCTCGCCGGACAACAGCAGCTTGATAGCAGGCTGCGCTTTGCCATTGCTGATCAGATCGTCGAGGATACGCAGGGCCATCGCACCAATTTTCTGCTTTGGCACATCAATCGAGGTCAGGGGGGGCTCGAAGACCGCAGCCGTAGGCAGATTGTCGATGCCGATGACAGACACATCCTGAGGCACGGAAACGCCACGACGGCGCAAGGCACGCACAAAGCCGAAGGCAATGATGTCGTTTGCACACAGATAGGCATCCGCCAGCCTGTCGATATCGGCCAGTTGCTCGACGGATTCCTCGAACGCGTCTTCCAGCGTTGACGCAACAGACAGCATCTGGGCCGGATCGACCTCAAGCTCCAGCCGCTCCATGCTGCGCAGGAATGCATCGTGGCGCAGCTGGAAGTTGGCAACCGACGAATGGCTGCCGACCATGCCGATCCTCTTGAACTTCTTGCTCTTCAGATATTCAAGAGCCCGATAGACAAGCTGGTCATTGTCCATGTTGACGAAATTGCCATTCATGAACGGCTTGTGGGTATCAATGATCACGCAAGGCAGGTTGTGGGACAGAATCGATTCGATATCTTCGTCCGTCAATTCCGTTCCAAGGGCGATGAACCCGCTAAGCTCGGCGCCCGCCATTCCTTCGAGAATTTCGTTGATGTCCGAGTTCTCGTAGGAGACGACCTGTAGGAAATAATCAAGCCGCGTCGCCTCGAAGGACATGCCGTCGATATAGTCGGAAATGAACACGTTATGGTCCCGGTTCACCGTCTGGCCATGCCGCGCAACCTTGAGAAACCGTACCGTGTTCAGGGTCTCGGGAACCACAGGATCGCCCCGTTGCCGGTCACGTTTGGGGACATAATTCAATGTCTCCATAGCCTGAAAAACCCTGTTGCGAGTCTCGAAGGATATTTCGCCTTTTCGATTCACGACGAGCGACGCGGTGGCCATGGAAACATCGGCCAGTTCGGCTACTTGTCTCAGGGTAGCTGCCTTTTTCGACTTTGCTTCCATCCGATCCCTATCTCCTGAGTAGAACACCTACAACGCTACACGTCGTCTGATCAAGCGCACTCTTCGTCGCCAATGAACTTTACTAAATTATAAAGTGAAATACACTAAATTTTTGCACCGAACGACAAAAATTTTATTGAAATAAGTTCGCAGATATGAGAACCTTTTACTAAATTCGGTAGGGCGTTTACTGAAGGAGGAAGGTATGCGTAAGCTGGATAAGAACTTCTCCCTGTTGATTGTGCTGATCGTGGCACTGCTGGCATTTGGCGGCATCACGTCTGGCGGGGGATATCTTTCCTTGTTCAATTTGCAGTCCATGGCCAATCAGGTTCCGGAAATCGGCCTGCTGGCGATCGGTGTCATGCTTGCCATGTGCGCAGGCGACGGCGGCATCGATCTCTCGGGCATCGCCATGGCCAACCTTGCCGGTGTTGCCTCGGGCCTGTTTGCCCTGAGCTTTTTCCCCGTTGATGACATGCCCGTTGTCTTCACCATCGCTTTCGTGGCCGGCTGTCTCGTCGTCGGCACCATCGGGGGCATTCTCAACGGCTTCATCATTTCCAAACTCGGCATCACCCCGATCCTCTGCACGCTGGGAACACAGATGTTCTTCACCGGCGTGACGGTGGTCCTGTCCGATGGCCGCGCCGTTCGCATCGGCGCACCCGGCCCCCTATATGAAATGGGCAACGGCCTCTTCATGGGAATTCCGTGGAGCTTCGTGATCTTCATCGTCGTTGCCGTGGTGCTCGGAGTCGTGCTTCGGTTCACCCGCTATGGCGTCAAGCTGATGATGACGGGTGCCAACCAGAAAGCAGCCGCTTTCAGTGGCTTTGCACACACCCGGATCATCGTCACCACCTACGGCATTTCGGGCCTTCTAGCCGGACTGTCCGGCGCCATCATCGCGGCTCGCAACGTCAATGTGAAATGGGACTACGGCACCACCTATCTGCTGGTCGCCATCCTGATTGCCGTCATGGCCGGTGTGAAGCCTGACGGCGGCTACGGGCGTGTGATCAACGTCGTCCTCAGCGCGATGATCCTTCAGCTGATGACCAGTCTTCTGAACTTCATCGGCCTGTCAAATTTCGTCCGCGATCTGGCGTGGGGAGCGATGCTTATCTTCTTCCTGTTCGTCAACCGTCTCGCTCTCGTCGAGCATTTCGCGGTGCTGTTCGCTTCGATGCAATCCCCTCGTGCGTCGAAGTCGCAAAGTTGAGGGAACCTTCATAAACCTGGAATTTTCTCGGGAGGAAAGTCATGAAACACGGCCTTAAGAAATCCTGCATTCTCGCAGCAGCTCTGCTGTCTGCTGTCGCAGTGACCTCGGTACAAGCTGGCTCTGCCGACGGCAAGTCGATCACCACGGTTGTCAAAATCAGCGGTATTCCCTGGTTTGACCGCATGGAAACCGGCGTCAAAAAATTCGCTGAAGCCAATCCGAACATGAAAATCGAGCAGTTCGGCCCGTCCACGGCTGACTCCGCTCAGCAGCTTCAGATCATCAACGACCTTGTCGCCAAAGGCACCGACGCTCTGGCCGTCGTGCCAATGGATCCCTCGATCATCGAAGGCATTCTGAAACGCGCCATGGATCGTGACATCGTTGTTGTCACCCACGAAGCCGACAACCAGAAAAACACTATGGTCGACGTCGAAGCATTCGATAACTCCGACTATGGTGCAGCCATGAACGAACGTCTGGCCAAGTGCATGGGTGGCAAAGGCAAATGGACCACCTTCGTTGGCGGTCTGGGTTCTCGCACGCACATTCAGTGGGTCACAGCTGGCGAAGAAAACGCCAAGAAATACCCTGACATGGAGCTTGTCGATCCCAACAACGAAAGCTTCGACGATGCCAACCTCGTTTACAACAAGGTCAAGGAACTGCTGCGCAAGCATCCGGATCTGAAAGGCATCCAGTCTTCTGCCGGTAACGACGTGCTCGGCGCTGGTCGTGCTATCGAAGAAGCCGGTCTTGCTGGCAAGGTCTGCCTCGTTGGCACCGGTCTGCCAAACCCGGCAGCTGCCTATCTCGACTCCGGCGCCATCACCGCAATCGGCTTCTGGGATCCGCAGAAAGCTGGCATGGCCATGAACTCTGTCGCCAAAACCCTGCTGGAAGGTGGCAAGATCACCGACGGCATGGACCTCGGCGTAGAAGGCTATGAAAAAGTCACCGTTAAACCGGGTGCAGGCGATGGCCTTCTTGTTATCGGCAACGGCATGGTCCTCGCCGACAAGGACACCTACAAAGACTATCTCTTCTGATTGACTTGATACCACGCTATCCGGTCCCGCAATCAAAGCGGGGCCGGATCATGCGGCGTCTTTCGAAGCAATCAGACATGCGTCCGCGCGCAAGCGGAGCCTAGTCTACGTCTTTCACATTCCCCAAGACGGAAGTGCCATCCCATGTCCAAAATTCCTGAAAATTCTCCCCCATTTTTGGAACTTCAAGGCATCCACAAACGCTTCGGAGGTGTTCACGCTCTGCGCGGTGTCAGCATGACGATCCGCGAAGGCGAAGCCTATCATCTGCTTGGTGAGAACGGGTGCGGCAAGAGCACGGTGATCAAGGTGATCTCCGGTGCCTATCTTCCCACCGAAGGTGAGATCATTCTCGATGGGCGCAGCCTCAAGCGCCTGACCCCGATCCAGTCGCTAGAAGCGGGTATTGAAACGGTCTATCAGGACCTGTCCCTGCTGCCGAACCTGACGGTTGAAGAAAATATTGCTCTGGGGCAGCAGCTTGTTCAGGGGAGAGGCCGGCTCTTGCGAGGGCTTGACACAAAGGCCCTCACCAAAACCGCCGAAGAAGCCATTCGCAACGTTGGCCTCGAGCCGACACGACAGCTGTTGAAAGCCCCCACCGCCACCCTGCCCCTTGCCATTCGGCAGCGCGTCGCCATCGCCCGCGCCATCGCATCAAAGGCCCGGCTGGTCATCATGGACGAACCCACGACGTCCCTCACGCGCAAGGAAGTCGACGTCCTGATCGAACTGGTGGCCAAATTGCGGGCTCAGAATGTCGCCGTTCTGTTTGTCACCCACAAGCTGGAAGAAAGCTACCGCATCGGCGGTCAGGTCATCGTGTTCCGCGACGGCCAGTGCGTCGCACAGGGTGAGATTGCCGACTATTCGCGCGCCGATCTGGCCCGACTGATGACAGGACGCGAAATCGAAATCTCCCGCTATCGTGAAGGCAAACCCTTTGAGGAAGAGATATTCAAGGTAAACCGCGCGACCTCGGGCGAAGCTTTCCACGACATCAGCTTCAACCTGAAAAAGGGCGAAATCCTCGGCATCACCGGCTTGTCAGACTCGGGCCGGAACGAGCTGGCCCTTGCTATGACGGGACATTTGCATCTCGACAAGGGCTCGTTCGAAATCGAGGGCAAAAAGACCGAGATTTCCTCGCCGAAGCGAGCCATCGATCTCGGCATCGGTTATGTGCCTGAGGATCGCCTGTCTGAAGGCCTGTTCATCGAAAAATCGATCTTCGAGAACGAAGTAACCCTGCTTTTTGACAAGCTGGTCAACAAGCTCGGCCTGATCAACAAGCGTAAGGGGCGCGTCGAAGCGAGCCGCATTTCGAAGCTGATGACGGTCAACACAACCGACATTGATCTGCCGGTCGGTGCCCTGTCCGGCGGTAACCAGCAGAAGGTTCTGATCGGCCGCTGGCTCAGCATCGAGCCGCGCATTCTGGTGTTGCACGGCCCAACGGTCGGCGTGGATGTCGGCTCGAAGGACGCCATCTATCGAGCCATTCAGGCCATGGCAGAACGAGGCATCAGCCTGATCATCGTCTCCGACGACCTGCCCGAGCTGTTCCAGAACTGCGATCGCATACTGGTCATGAACCGGGGAGAAATGGTTGACGAACTCGACGCTGCAACAAGCGATGAGGAGCGCGTGTATCACTCAATGCTCGCCAGCACACGGGAGGCAGCCGAATGACAATGGTTCAGAATATGGAAAGCACAGCTTCAACCCCAGTGAAAAAAGGCAAGCTCGTTGAACTCGGCAAGCTCTTCAAGCGCCGTCCCGAATTGATCAGCCTGTCAATTCTCATCGTGATCTGCTGTCTGGTTTCGGTCCTCAACCCGGCCTTCCTACAGCCCTCCTCGCTCATTGACATGGGCCGTTCGAGCGTCGTGACAGGCCTCTTCGCCCTTGGCGTTTTTTCCATCCTTGCCGTCGGCGGGATCGACGTGTCCTTCACCGCCATCGCCGCGCTGACGATGTATTCCGCGACCCTGTTCGTGATCAACATCTGGCCGGACGCTCCCATGTGGCTGGTGACCTGCGCTGCCGTTCTGGGCGGTGCCCTGCTCGGTGCGGTCAACGGCTGGATGGTGCACAAGCTGAATGTGCCGTCTCTCATCGTCACCATCGGCACGCAATATCTGTTCCGCGGCATCCTTCTCGCCTTCATCGGAACGGTCTGGCTGATGGAGCTGCCACCTCAGATGATAGCCTTTGGCAAGGCACCGTTGATTGAATTCCAGAGCGCGGCGGGCACGACGATCACCCTGCCGATCTACTTCCTGGTCTTCCCGGCAGCGGCAGTCCTGACCTGGTTCATGTTCAACAAGACCCTGATGGGCCGTGCGATCTTCGCCACCGGTGGCAACGCAGGCATTGCGGAACGTCTTGGCTATGACCGGCGTGTGGTCCACGTCTTCGTCTTCGCCTTCACGGGCGCTCTTGCAGCTCTGGCCGGGATCATCCACGTCTGCTCCAACCGCATGGCAAACCCGTTCGATCTCGTCGGATCGGAGATCGAAGTGATCGCTGCGGTGGTGCTGGGCGGTGCCCGCATCACGGGCGGCACGGGGACCGTCTTCGGAACGGTGACCGGTGTCCTTCTCATCACTGTCGTGAACAACTCCCTCGTGCTGGTCGGCATCCCGTCAACCTGGCAGCGCGTGGTGGTGGGTGCCTTCATCCTTCTGGCCGCAGCCTTCTTCGTTCGGCGCCAGAAGTAACAAATCCCAGTTTTGAAAATCCCGAAAAGAAAGGGAAAGACATGAAGAAGTTTCTCAACAAGCCTGAAAATTTTGTCGACGAAATGCTCGAAGGCATCTATCGCGCTCATCCCGAAGTAACCTATGCCGCTGATGATCTCCGCTGCTATGTGACCGCCAAGCCGGTTCCGGGCAAAGTGGGCATCGTCACCGGGGGTGGGTCGGGTCACCTGCCGACCTTCCTCGGCTTTGTCGGCAAGAACATGCTCGACGGTTGCGGTGTCGGCGGCGTCTTCCAGTCCCCGAGCGCTGACCAGCTGGCCGAAGTCACGCGCTATGTTGATCAGGGCGCTGGCGTTCTCTTTCTCTATGGCAACTACACCGGCGACATCATGAACTTCGACATGGCTGGCGAACTTGTCGAGCTGGATGACATCGAAACCGCAACGGTCGTCGGCAATGACGACGTGGCTTCTTCGGTTGTTGGCGAAGAACACAAACGCCGTGGTGTTGCCGGGATTTTCTTCCTCTACAAGGCTGCCGGTGCTGCCGCCGCCGAAATGAAGCCGCTGGCTGAAGTCGCCCGGATTGCTGAGAAGGCAAAATCCAGAACCCGCACCATGGGTGTCGCCCTCTCCCCTTGCATCGTTCCCGAAGTCGGCAAACCCGGTTTCGAAATTGGCGAAGACGAAATGGAAATCGGCATGGGCATCCATGGCGAACCGGGCATTTCGCGCAAGAAACTGGCACCTGCCGATGCTGTCGTTGATGAAATGATGGAACGCATCTTTGCCGAAACCAACTACGCCAAAGGCGATGAAGTCGCGATCCTCGTCAATGGCCTTGGCGGCACGCCGAAGGAAGAGCTCTACATCATCTACCGTCGTCTCGGCCAATTGATGGACGAGAAGGGCGTCAAGATCCGTCACGTCTGGCTCGGCGAATTCGCAACCTCCATGGAAATGGCAGGCTTCTCGATCTCCGTGCTGCATCTCGATGATGAACTGGCTCCGCTGATCGCAGCAGAAGCCGACACCCCCTTCTTTCAGCATTTTGCAAGTTGAGGAGCTGGCAATGAAATCCATCGAACCTGCTTTGGTTGTCGGTCTGTTTGACCATTTCGCAGCTCGCTTTGAATCCGAACGGGATGCCCTGATTGCACTAGACGGCAAGGTCGGCGACAGCGACCTTGGCCTGACCATGTCCAAGGCCTTTGCGGCAGCTCGTGACAAGGTTCATGAGCTCGAACAGCCCGGTCTTGGCGATTTGATGAAACAGGCTGGCGCAGCCATCTCGAAAGCGGCCCCTTCGACGATGGGCACGCTGATGGCAACCGGGTTCCTCCGCGGCGGCAAGGCTCTGGCAGATGCCGAGGCACTCGATGTCTCCGGCCTCGCCGCCTTCTGGCGGGCCTATGCCGACGGCGTGGCACAGCGCGGCAAGGCCCAGTTGGGCGACAAGACGGTGCTTGATGTTCTCGACCCCATTGCGTCGGCCTATGAGGCGCAAATGGCAGCGGATGCGGAACTGGAAGTCGCCGGACAGGCTGCCGCGAAGGCAGCCGCCGATGCCCTCGAAGCCACCAAGAGCATGGTCGCCCAGCATGGCAAGGCAGCTGCTTTTCAGGAAAAAACCATTGGGTTGCAGGATGCCGGCGGCACGGTCGCCTGTATGCTCGCAGAAGAACTGAGCCTGTTCCTCAACGAGCAGGCTGCGAGCTGATCCACGCTGTCCATACACTGAATAAAATCGCCCTCTTCGGCCTGACGCTGAAGAGGGCGATTTTCATTTGGAGAGAAACCGGGTCAACGGGCTTCAATACTCGCTGTGGTCAGACCGGCCCCACCAGATTGATAACCAGCAGGTCACTGGTTGCCGTGATGTACAGCAGATCACGGTCCGGACCACCAAAACACAGGTTCGACACGGTCTGAGGTGTAGCGATGCGCCCCATCACCTCCCCGCTCTCGGATATGACATAGACGCCATCCCGAGCACTCGCCCAGAGCCGCCCTGCCCGATCAACTCGGAAGCCATCGAAAACCCCGTTCAGGCAGCGCACGAAAATCTCTCCCCCCGTCAGCTGACCATTGCTGTCGAGATTGAAGGCGCGAATATGGCGCTTGTCTCCCGGGCTGCGGCTCCCCGCTGAATCGGCGACATAAAGCCGGGTCCCATCCGGTGAGAAGGCAAGGCCGTTGGGATAGGCAAAATCGCGGATCATAGCGGAAAGCTCGCCGGTGCCGGGATCATATCGATAGACGAAACTGCCCTTCTGTTCCTTCTCGCCGGGATTGCCCTGATCTGGGAATTCGATGCCATAGGTCGGATCGGTGAACCAGATCGAGCCGTCCGGATGCTGCACCACATCGTTGGGGCTGTTGAGACGCCCGCCTTCAAAGCGATCCGCCAGCACCACTCGTCTGCCGTCATGGGACAGCAGTGTCAGGGATCGGGTGCCGTGCTCGCAGAGGATGAGACCGCCTGCCGCATCCGGCGTCGTTCCATTGACGAACTGTCGATGGCCACCCCGCCAGACATGCACCTCGCCCGACAGCTCTGAATAGAGCATCTGGCGATCATTCGGAATATCGCTGAACACAACCGATCTTGTCAGGGGAAGATAGGACGGCCCTTCCGTCCATTTCCCCTCACTCCACAGCACCCGCAAGGAACCCTTCTCCGGGAACAGATCGGAGAAGCCTGGCTCGAACGCCGTCAGCACCGAACCAGCCTCCCCGATTTCAATCGCCATCCCGTCAGCCATCGGACTTCATATATTTGGCGAAAGCATCGGCATAGTCGGGATGCCAGCGGGACAGCGCCGGACGGTTTTCGATGATGTCGCCTATGCTCCAACGCATCCGCTTTTCATCGGTCGCACGGTCGACATCATTGTCCGGACAAAGAATATAGAAATCACCCTGATCCATCCCGTCCATGAGAAAATCCGCAACCTGATTCGCGGTCCATGCCCCGGCAGGCTTTTCCGTCACGCCATGGGCGCGCGTGAAACCGGTGAAGGTGAAACCGGGGATCAGCAAATGGGCTGTCACACGTCCGCCTGTATTCTTCACGAGATCATGCGAGACGGATTCCGACAAGGCCTTCAAGGCGGCCTTCGAGACATTGTAGGCGGTGTCGCCGGGCGGCAGGGTGATGCCCTGTTTGGAGCCGGTGAAGATGATGGCCGCCGGATCCTGACCCGCGATCAGGTCAGGGAGAAACAGCTGCGAGATATGAATGGCACCCCAGAGGTTGGTCTCCAGCGTTTGCCGCCAGACCTCCTCCCCTGCGGTGATGGCCCCGCCCCCCTCACGGCCAGCATTCGACATGACGATGGAAATATGGCCCATCTCATTGGCCTTTTCCTTTGCCAGCGCAATCTGATCGCGGCTAGTGACATCCACGGCCAGTCCGGTTGCCTCAATGCCTGCTGCCTTGAGGCCCTCCACGGCCTGGTCGAGCGCATCGCCCGGCAGGTCGGTAACCAGCACCTTCATCCCGGCCGCGCCGAAGCGGTGAGCGGCAGCAAGACCGATCCCGCTGGCACTCCCCGTCACGAGCGCCACTTTTCCCTTCTCGATAGCTTTATGAGCCATAATCCTGTTCCTTCTTCACGTGCACATGAGGCAAACTGTAACGTCTGGACGGGAGTCCAGACCGCCATCCCACCAGAGGCTAGGCTCCCCCGCCTCGCCTCCTGAAATTCCTCTCGAACCATAGCAGATCCGGGCACCAGCGCGAACCGCAAGATGGCTTCCAAACGGCGTGGCAACCTGCTATCTGTTGAGCATCTCTCAACGAAAGGCAGATCACCGTGCGCGCTTCCGACCGGGCCCTTCTGGCAGACCTCAATGTCTTTGTCACCATCGTCAGACGGCAGAGCATGAGGCAGGCTGCAATCGAACTCGGCGTGACCACCTCGGCCCTCAGCCACCGCCTGCGAAAGCTCGAAACCGAGCTCGGCGTGAAGCTCCTGAACCGTACCAGTCGCTCTCTCAAGCCAACCGAGGCGGGCGCCCTGCTCGCCTCCCAGCTCGAAGTCGGACTACAGGCCATCGACGATGCCCTTGGCACCCTGTCGCGCCATCGCGACCATCCCACCGGCCGGTTGCGCCTCAATGCCCTTCGCGATGCCGCCTCGCTGATCCTGCGTCCGATCATGCCGCGCTATTTCGAGCGCTTTCCCGACATGCATATTGACCTCGGCATCGACGATCATCTCGTTGACATTGTCGAAGAAGGCTTCGACGCAGGCATTCGCTATGGCGATCGGGTGCCTCAGGACATGATCGGCGTGGCCTTGACCGGCCCGCAAAACTGGGTGGTCATCGGCTCTCCCGAGCTGATCGCCCGCACCGGTCGCCCAAAGCGCCCGCAGGATCTTCTCGATCTACCCTGCATCGAAATGCGCGTTGGCGACAACAGCCGCTACCAGTGGGAGCTGGGCAACGGCTCAGCGCTCGTGCGCATCGATGTCCGCGGTCCACTCTGTTCCAACGCAACGGATCAGGCCATCGAAGCCGCTCTTCAGGGGCTAGGGTTTGCCTATTGCCTCGAGAGCCGGGTCCGGAACGAGGTTGCAACCGGCAGGCTCGAACTCGTCATGCCCAACTGGGCCTCCGAGGGCCCTCCCTTCACCATTTACTATCCAAGCCGCCGACAGGTTCCGCCCGGTCTGCACGAACTCATTGACCTGATCCGGGAAGATCAGGGCCTGACGCGGCTCGCCACGCGAAGCGGCAAATAGCGCCTCCGCACGCCCCAGCCGTTCGCGTCCATCCTTCCCGTCAGTGACCGCCTTTCAGATCTTTCTGGCCTTGGTTGTAACACATCCTATATGGCCACTTCGTTGAATTCTCTTCAACGATGCATTGACTGCCCTTTGTCGCCTTTTTCATTGTCTCGTGAGCCTCAGGCCATATGATTGCATGGACGGACATCCCCGGGCGATCCGCGCCACAACGAGGGATGAAACGAAATTGATATTCGGAGGTTTCCACCATGCCCTATCAGGCAGCAGCTGAACGCTATCAAACAAACATGCGATACCGCCGATGCGGCCGAAGCGGCATCGACCTGCCCGCCATTTCCCTCGGCCTTTGGCAGAATTTCGGCGGCGAGGATGTTTATGAAACCGGGCGGGCGATCCTGCGCCACGCCTTTGACCACGGCATCACCCATTTCGATCTCGCCAACAATTACGGCCCTCCCTACGGCTCGGCGGAAGAGAATTTCGGTCGCATGATGGTCAGCGACTTTGCGCCCTATCGCGATGAGATGATCATCTCCACCAAGGCCGGTTGGGACATGTGGCCCGGTCCCTATGGCGATATCGGCGGCAGCCGCAAATATCTCATCGCCAGCCTCGACCAATCGCTCAAGCGCATGGGGCTCGACTATGTCGACATCTTCTACTCGCACCGCGTCGATCCGACCACGCCGCTTGAAGAAACCATGGGGGCGCTGGCTCATCTGCACAGACAGGGCAAGGCGCTCTATGTGGGCATTTCGAGCTACTCACCTGAATTGACCCGCAAGGCAGCGGCCATTCTGGCCGAAGAACGCGTCCCGCTCTTCATCCATCAGCCCAATTATTCCATGTTCAACCGCTGGATCGAAGATGGTCTTCTCGACACGCTCGAAGAGCTCGGCACCGGCTGTATCGCCTTCTCACCACTGGCACAGGGCCTACTCACCTCGAAATATCTCAACGGCATCCCCGAGGATACACGTGCGACCCGCGGCGGGTCCCTCGATCCGAGCAGCCTGACAGATGATGTCCTTGGCCGCATTCGCGCACTGAACGCCATCGCCGAACGGCGCGGCCAGACCCTGGCCCAGATGGCCATCGCCTGGAGCCTCAGAGATCCACGGGTCACCTCATCCCTGATCGGAGCCAGAACCGTCGACCAGCTGGCCAACTCCCTCAGCGCCCTCGACACTCTGGACTTCACACCAGAAGAACTCGCAGAGATCGATCAATATGCCCATGATGGCAACACCGATCTCTGGAAGGTATCAACCGCGCTGTAGCTTTTCGCCTCAGTGCGATAAAGCCCACGGAACGACACAAGGCTCATGCCCCCCGACATGTCGGGGGGCATGACAACGACCGATCTGCGTTCGCTCAGCTATTCGAACGCGACAAGTCCAATCCCCCCAAAATTTGATCTCTCATCACAGCACGGTTGTCAGCACTGCGCTCAAGCGCCTCACCCTGCCTTTAAGGAAGGAAGCCGCTGACATGCGACAAATTGTTCATGCGGGTGACGTGGAACGGTTACACTAAATAGTAGTAATAACCATTGTCATACAACTTTTATTAAGGTATTCCATCGTGCAACCAACCCCGTCTCAACAGCACGAAGAATACTAAGATGAGCCTCCTCGAGAAAATCAGAAACCGCAACGCAATCATAGGGATAATCGGTCTTGGCTATGTCGGCATCCCCTTGGCACTGTCAAGTTCGAAAGCCGGTTTTAGAGTCGTTGGCTTTGATATTTTGCCTCAGCGCATCGAAGGATTGAACGCCAGAAAGAGCCCGATCAAATATATTCGTGACGCTGATATCGCCAAAATGGTCGATGCCGGATTTGAGGCGACAGGAGACTTCAGCCGGTCAAAGGAATGTGATGCTCTGATCATCTGCGTGCCCACACCGCTCAACAAATCCCGCGAACCGGACCTAAGCTTCGTCACGTCAACGACTGAACTGATCGCTCCCCATTTTCGCGAGGAGCAACTGCTCTCTCTGGAAAGCACCACTTGGCCGGGAACAACGGAAGAGTTGTTGCTGCCCTATATCGCAAAGGCTGGCTTGACGGTCGGCGAGGATTTCTACCTCGTCTACTCGCCCGAGCGGGAGGATCCGGGCAACACCCATTTCACGCCCCAGACCATTCCCAAGATCGTGGGTGGAAAATCCCCTCGCTGCCTTGAGGCAGGTAAGGCCCTTTACGGCAGTTTCATCGACACCATCGTGCCTGTTAGCTCAACCCAAACTGCAGAAATGGTGAAGCTTGTCGAGAATATCTACCGCTCGGTCAACATCGGTCTGGTCAACGAGCTGAAGATCGTCGCCGAGGCAATGGGGCTCGATATCTTTGAAGTGATTGACGCCGCAAAAACCAAACCCTTCGGCTACACCGCCTACTATCCGGGGCCGGGTGTCGGGGGCCATTGCATTCCCATTGATCCCTTCTACCTGACATGGAAAGCCCGGGAATTCGGCCTGCACACCCGCTTCATTGAACTGGCCGGCGAGATCAACGCCTCCATGCCGCAATATGTCGCCACCAAGGTCGTGCAGGCGCTCAATACCAAAGGGAAATCGATGAACGGTGCCAAAATTCTGGCTCTGGGCATCGCCTACAAACGCAATGTCGACGATGTGCGCGAAAGCCCATCGGTAACGGTCCTGAAGCTTCTGTATGAATGGGGAGCGGTCGTCTCCTATTCGGATCCCTATGTTTCCGCCTTTCCGAAAATGCGGGATCATGCCTTCAATCTGGAATCCATCGACCTCTGCCCTGAAACCATCGCATCCTATGACGCCGTGATCCTGCTGACCGATCACAACGACTTCGATTACAAGATGATCGAAGCAAACTCCGACATTCTCATTGATACCCGCGGCAAGTATCGCAACAACGCCAACATCATCCGGGCCTAGGGACGTGGAAATGTCGAAACATCACGCACTCATCGGCGCCGCTGGCTACATTGCCCCCCGCCACCTCAAGGCCATCTCGGAGACAGGCGGTACCCTGAGCGCTGCGTTTGATATCAACGACAGCGTCGGCATCATGGACAGCTACTTCCCGGACACGCGGTTTTTCACCGAATTCGAACTGTTCGAAAGCTTCGTGCATGCGGAGCGAAGCAAAGGCCGCGCAATTGATTTCGCCTCGATCTGCACTCCCAATTACCTGCACAAGCACCACATCGGCTTTTCTCTGAGGGCCGGAATGCAAGCGATCTGCGAGAAACCTCTCGTCCTGACACCGGTTGAACTTGATGATCTCGAGAGCTTGCAGCAAGAGACCGGCGGCAAGGTCAATTCCATTCTGCAGCTGCGCCTGCACCCGGCAATCGAAGCCCTGCGCAACAGGATCGCCAAGGGTGATCCCGACAAAACTTACGAAGTGGACCTTGGCTATTTCACCTCGCGGGGCTCATGGTACCATGCATCATGGAAGGGCCGAGAGGACAAGTCCGGCGGCATCGCAACCAACATCGGGGTCCATTTCTACGACATGCTCGGCTATGTCTTTGGTGCCCCGAAAGAGAATATCGTGCACCATCGGGCTCAGGATGCCGCCGCCGGCTATCTCGAATTCGACAAGGCCCGTGTGCGCTGGGTCCTGTCGATCAACCGAAACCACCTCCCGGCCCATACACCGGACGGCCAGTCCACCCATCGCTCGATCACCGTTGAAGGAGAGGAGATCGAATTTTCCGGCGGCTTCACGGACCTTCACACCAAAAGCTATCAGTCGATCCTTCAAGGCAATGGCTATGACCTAGAGGCTGTCCGCCCATCGATTGAACTGGTCGATCACATTCGCACAGCCCCGATTGAGCCGCACCGGGGAGAGCAACATCCGGACTTCGTCAAGGTTCTTGCCTCATGACCAGCGAGACAATCTTCATTCATGAAAGTGCCTGGATCGACGACAATGTCCAGATTGGAGATGGCAGCCGCATCTGGCATTTCGTGCATGTTCAGTCGAATGCAAAGATCGGCAGGAATTGTGTGCTCGGCCAGAATGTCATGGTCGGCCCGGACGTCTCCATCGGAGATGGCTGCAAAGTCCAGAACAACGTTGCCCTCTATAAGGGCGTCACGCTGGAAGAGGATGTCTTCTGCGGTCCGTCCTGTGTCTTCACCAATGTCCTGACCCCGAGGGCGCATGTCGAACGCAAGAGAGAATTCGGCCTTACTCTTGTCCGAAAGGGCGCCACCATCGGCGCCAATGCGACCATCGTCTGCGGTAACACCCTCGGCGCCTACTGCATGATCGCGGCCGGTGCCGTCGTGACGCACGATGTCCCCGATCATGCCCTGATCGCAGGCGTTCCCGGTCGACAGATCGGTTGGGTCAGTCGGACGGGGGAACGTCTCGGAGAGGATCTGATCTGCCCGCGCACCGGCGAAGCCTATCAAGAGAAAGACGGTCGCCTCCTTGCGCTTTGACCAGACCCGCAATCCATAAGCCCTGAAAGCAAACCATGCAGCTCATCGACCTTCACGCCCAGCAAGCCCACATCAAGGACAGGCTGGACGCGCGCATCCAGACAGTGTTGAGCCATGGCCAATACATCATGGGCCCGGAAGTGAAGGACCTCGAGGAAAAGCTTGGCCAGTTTTGCGGGGCCAGACATGCGATCACTTGCGCTAACGGCACCGACGCCCTGCAACTGGCACTGATGGCATGGAACATTGGGAAGGGATGCGCTGTCTTCGTCCCGGCCTTCACCTTCGCCTCGTCGGCGGAAGTGGTCCCTCAGGTCGGCGCTGTCCCTTTCTTTGTCGATATAGACCCCGACACCTTCATACTGGATGTCGAGAGCCTCAAACGCTCCATCATCCACGCGAGGGAGCTTGGCCTCAAACCGGCAGCCGTCATGCCGGTCGATCTGTTCGGCCTGCCTGCCGATTACGACGCCATCAACCCCATCGCACGAGCGGAGGGGATGGTCGTTCTTGGCGATTCAGCCCAAGGATTTGGCGGCATCGACAAGGACCGAATGACCGGCACCCTCGCCGATATCACCACGACCTCCTTCTTCCCCGCTAAGCCATTGGGGTGTTATGGCGATGGCGGAGCCCTGTTCACAGACAAGGACGAATGGGCCGCCATGATCGACAGCTATCGCATTCACGGCAAGGGGCTGGAAAAATACGAGAATGTCAGGATCGGCATCAACTCCCGCCTTGATACCCTGCAGGCAGCCATCCTGCTCGAAAAGCTCGCGATCTTTGAGGGCGAAATAGAAAAGCGCAATCAGATCGCGGAGCGCTATTCCCGGCATCTCAGAGACTTTATCGAGACACCGACCGTCCCGGAGGGACGCAGGAGCGTCTGGGCGCAATATTGTCTGAAGGCAAGGAACGAGCCGCAGCGGGCCGCCCTGATGGAGAGCCTGAAGGCGGAAGGCATACCGACGGCGATCTACTACCCGAAGCCACTCAATCAGCAGCCCGCCTACAAGCACTTTCCGCAAGACCCTGACGGCTGTGCCACATCAGAAGACATCGCCAGACGAATTTTCGCTCTGCCGATGCATCCCTATCTGTCTCTTGCCAGCCAAGACCTCGTTATCCATGCGCTGAAGCGCGCTGTCTCCGCCCTCTGATCGAAGCTGATACCCTATGCCGAGATGCCTGATGATAGTTGATCAACCGATAGACACCGACCAACGCGTTCTGGCTTGCATCGAGGCTTACAAGAGACTGGGCTGGGACGTTGACATACTCTCCTCCTACAAGCCGCTCACAAGCGATATGGTCAAATGCTATGTCCATGCCCACACGCTGAAACACCTCTTGTTTCTCTGCCTCGCGTGGCCTTGGGAAGCCCTTGTGATCGCGTCCCGCTTTGCCCGGTTCTGCAAAAGCCGGAATGTCGCGCGTTACCGGCTGAGGCACCTCTGGCTGCACAAGGGCTTTTGGAGGGAGACCCTTTATTATGCCTACAAGGGATTCGTATATGCCTGCACCAATCCGGGGACATTCTCCCCTTACAGCCACATACACGCCCACGATCTCAAGTCTCTCAGCTTTGCCCACGCAATCGGAAAGACCGCTCCCCACCTCAGGCTGATCTATGATGCCCACGAGCTCGGCGCATTCCGCAACCGCAAGAACAACAGTCTGCTCTGCGCCCTGCTGACCACCGCCTATGAACGCATGCTCTCGAGCGAGGCCACCCTCATCATTTCGGTCAGCTCTCCTTGCCTTGGGTACATCAAGCTGTTTTCAAGAAAGAACAAGCCGGTTAGCTATCGATTGGTGTGCAATAATTTCTACGAAGACACCCGCCCCGTCACCTTTTCCAAGATATCCCCGCGGCGCGCCATACTCTATATCGGCAGCTTGATTGCTGGCAGAGGGATTGACCAGCTCCTCAAGCTCAGTGAGCGGGTCGCGGATCTCGATGTCATCCTCTATTGCCCTGAAGACACGCACAAACAGCAGCAGAATGCCAAACGCTACTCCGCCCGCTCCAATGTGACATTCCATTTTGGATCTTATGATGCGGATTTTCAGCAAAGGGCAAAGCAATATGCCTCCGTCATCGGTTGGCTGACCCCGCGCGATTGTTGCCTGAGCTATAGGTTCTCCGTCTCCAACAAACTTTTCCAATATATCCAATACGGTCTTCCCATCCTGTATCAGGACGGCCTTCACAGCTCAGACCTTCTCAAAAGCCACACGAACTCCATCCAGCTGGATGAATTCGTCAAAGGGGCCGGTGCCGCTCCACTTGGAGAACACATGGATACGCCTGACAACAACACCCGGATCCAGAAATTAAAAAAGTCAAACTACGCCAAGGCCTTGTCGGAGTTCATCCTCCAGACAGAAAGCCCTTAGATTTCAACGTTGCCGATTTTGGGAGCATCTTCAGCCGTGCATCACAAGCTCTCAGCAATGGTCCAAAAGCTACTCAAAAGAATCCGATCAATTACCACGATGGATATATCTTCATGAAAATCGTTGCCGCTGTACCCAATTCTGCAGTCAAGGACGGACGTGTCATCAAGCAAGCCAAATCTCTTGAAAGCAGAGGTCATGAAGTCAGTGTCGTCGGCATTCAAGATGCCGACAATCCGAGTTACAGATCGGTCGTCGGTCAAAGCATTCTGATCTTTCGCGAAGACATCAAGGCCAAGACGACGAAGTGGCGGCAAACCATCGAGTTCTGCGTTTCTGCCATTGCCATACTGGCGGCCATTGCATCAATCCTAGCCGGATACCGTCTGCTGCAAGACCCGAGCCGAACCGGACAACCTGCCGTGCCTATTGACTGGAGCGGAACCGCTTCGCATTTGGCGAGCTATTGGCAGGAATTCGTCTATATCATTGCCATCCTTGTGATTTTGGCATTATTCCGCAAGCCGATCGAACAAACACTGAGACAGTTATCTTCAAACATTTGGTCGCCCTTCGACCAGATCCAGGCCAATTTCAATATGGTCCTGAAGGTACGGGCAATTCGCAAGACTCAGGCCAAACGCATCATCGAGCTCAAACCGGACCTGATCTACTGTCATGAAGCCCTGTCCTTGCCCGCCTGCGCAGATGCCAAGCAAGCACTCGGTGTCTCGCTCGTTTATGATGCACATGAATTCTATGACGACGTAACCGGTGCGAATGCTGAACTAGTCTGTCGTTTTTACAAAAGCATCCATCGGAAATTATTGGACAAGGTCGACTTCTTTGTCACGGTCACCCCCACAATCAGGGACACCTATTTCGAAAAGTATCCCGATATGACAAGAGCATCCACGGTCTTGTGGAATTCTGTACCCAAGCCACCAGTCAGCGAATACGATGGCCGACTGCATGCAAAAACCAATCTCCCCGATGATCAGAAGATCCTGCTCTATCAAGGCGGCATTTCCTTGAAGCGCAAAGTCGACCAGGTCGTGCTCGCCGCTAGAAATTTGCCTGCCGATTGGTCCGTTGTGTTGATGGGCAGCGGAGGTCAGGATCTGGTCACTATCAAGAAGATTGCAAAAGCGCTGAACGAGGAGTTCGAAGAGCCGCAGATTCTGAAGCAACTGTCACCAGATCAACTGGAGGACTTCAAGGCATCGATCGTCAGATATCTTGAGAGAAATTTGGGGCATGAAAATGCTGCAGTTGAAGCTCGGGATGAGCGGGAGGAACTGCAATGGCAGAAAGAGACAGGATCTGTCGAAACCAGCCCCTCGAACATGTACAGGAACTCTGCTGAGCAATTTGATGTTGCGTTGAGAAAACGAACACAAAAGCGCAACAAATTCAAATCCCAAGGAATGCAACTCAAGATCGCGGAAGAATTCTCGGAGGCGGTTGATGATATCATGCACGACGCAGACCAGATCATCAGCTTTCAAGCCAAGATCCGGATCAAGGATTGGAAGCTTGCTAAGAAGTTGGCCCTCACAGAACTTCTTCAAAAAAACCCCGAGTTTTTTCAGATCGTGCCAAGGGTGGTGTTCGTTCCGGCAGTGCCACAATCTGAACTTCTGGACTGGACAAAAGGGGCCACCGTTGGAGTGATCCCCTACCCGATCACGTCGCTCAACCACTGGGGCTGCGGCCCGAACAAGTTGTGGGAATATCCGGCTGCCAGAGTACCAATCCTCGCAACCCCATCCGTTGAAATCCGAAAAATTATTGCTGAATACGGCATCGGCTGGACCATTGAAGCAGATCCGACATACGGCAATATCGCAACGGTTATTTCCCATCTCACTGACGCCGATATCGCCCAAGCAAAACAAAGTTGCACCACCTTCATCGAAGAAAGCAACTGGGACATTCACACCCAAAGCTGGCTTGATGGCATCGAAGGGCTGGGTCCGAAATGAACAGCGACAAAATCATAACGATCGTAGGTGCACGCCCTCAATTCATCAAAGTCGCCCCCGTTTCAAACCAGATCAGGAGAACGACTGGCCTTCGAGAAATTCTTGTCCATACCGGGCAACACTATGACAGCAACATGTCTGCCGTTTTCTTTGAAGAACTCGGCATTAACAAACCTGATTACAATCTCGGCATATCCGGCGGATCACATGGAGCCATGACCGGCCAAATGCTGGAAAATATCGAAGCTGTCTTGTTGCAAGAAAAGCCACGCATGGTACTCGTATATGGAGACACAAATTCGACACTTGCCGGCGCTCTGGCAGCATCAAAATTGCACATCCCGATCGCTCACATTGAATCTGGCCTGAGATCCTTCAACAAAAGGATGCCCGAGGAAATCAATCGCATCCTGACGGATCATTGCTCAAGTCTCCTGTTCGTTCCGACCAATGGAGCCAGAGAAAATCTTTTGAGAGAAGGCATCGATGAAGCGAAAATCGTATATTCTGGCGATGTGATGTTTGATGCCTGTTTGCAGTTTAGCAAGGCATTGAAAGAACATCCGGATTGCATCAGAAGAGCCGGTCTTGAGCCGGGACACTACGTCTTGTCTACGATCCACCGACAAGAGAACACGGATCAAGAGCCAAGATTGCAGGCAATATTTGAAGGCTTGGCCAAGCTCAACAAAACCATTCCTGTTTTGCTACCATTACATCCGCGAACAAAAAGCAGACTGGAAGCCGTCGGGCTGATGGATTTGGCTTTGCAGCTCAATCTGGTAGATCCAGTTGGCTATCTCGATATGCTGGCTTTCGAGAAGCATGCATCAGCCATCGTCACGGATTCGGGTGGCGTACAGAAGGAAGCCTATTTCAACAAGGTACCCTGTGTAACTCTGAGAGATGAAACCGAATGGGTGGAACTGATCGACACTGGCTGGAATCGCCTTGTTCCACCGACAGAAGGCAACGTGATTTGCCAAGAAGCATTAGCGGCGATGCGCTCAAAGGGTCAGGACGTCACATTGTACGGTGGCGGAAAGGCCTCTCAGAAGGTGGCCAGCGTGATTGATCAATTCCTGACCTGAGCTATCGATGCTCGAGTTGTTCGTCAATACCGCACATCGCGGCAACGTGACCGCTTGTTTAAGCAGGAGAAGCAGCTGCTATCGACTGGCGAGCAAGAAGTTCCAGATTTTGATAGTCAGGAAACTCGATGGAAGACTTGTTGGCGTTGATATCGCTCAACATGTCCTGCAGAGGCCTGAAACTCAACTCTTCTTCCCGAATGATCCGGTCGTAGTCATCGCGCCACTTTAAAGCCCACCTGATCAATTTCAATTTTTGCTCGGGGCCAACCAAGTCCGCGAAGGCCAGCAAAAGCACACCCACGACATGATACGCATGATAATAATTATGCGTTCCTCCTTTGGAGAAATTTGTCGGGTAACCGCAGACAAATCCATCATCATGAGGAAGATGAACATATCGCCCCCCATCAAACTCGGTGCTTTCATACTCTTTCAGCTCACCACCAAGCCCAGGGCCCGTCGATGTTCTGTTCAACTCGCCGATCGAAACCGTAAGCCGCATTTGTTTTGATGAACTGCAAACGAACGTCTCGTACAATTGCGACATCGAAAGCCAGACATGCGCGATCTTCCCATTTTGGCGAAAAATCTGATTGTCATAAGCCGAAAAACTGTCAGGATCTTGAGTGAATTGCGGAATGACCTTTATCGTTGGCAATCCATCAAATTTCGGTCGATAGAGAATCTGCAAGGAAGGAACATCATCAGGTGACGCCAGATATATCTTAGTCCGATAGGGACAAAGATCAGAATAGCGGCTAATGCCCATTTCACCGCAATCAAAATTCTGAATGATCTGGGACAGAAAAAGCACATTGTCCTTCGCAAACTCTCGCGCATCATCATCGTTCGACCAAGTAGCATAATCATTGATATGTATAATGGCATCGATCCAACCGTTGAGAATGATCTCGGGAGGACCAGCAAAAGAAGGCATTTCAAGAACTGCCTTGTTGGCAAGGTTCACGCCGCCTTTTTCAAAAGGCCAAAGTAGGGCATCAAAGGCACGTCTCGGTAGAGACTGGTCCACAACACCCTGTTTGGCCATCTCGGTCAGGCCCGCAATGATGGTTCCCTGAGAAATGGAGCTATACTTCAGCTTCCCTCCAAGCATTCTGGAAACATTGTAGTGAGGCGGGTAGTACCAAGCCAACCCTCCATTGGGCAATTTTCGCGAAATGGACAAAACAGCCTCAACAATCTCGCCAGATACCGGAGCAAGGGCATTTTCCTTGAGGTACCGTCCCATTGCCATAGGGTGGATGACATGCTTCGATTTCGTTTTCAAAGCATAGTACTCGTAGTAGGGTAGCCAGTCCTTTATCACGGCAGCTTTGGGATGATAGACGAGCATGGTTCGGTCAATGTCGCCATGAGAATAGACGTCTTTTGTGCCGACTTTCACGCATCGAGCAATTTTGGCTCTCAGCTTTTGTGGAGGTTGAACCGGAGTGAGTGTAACAGCCCCCTGCAATGAAAAAACGTCATTCATCCTGAAATAAACTCGCCCAAACCGCGCCAACAGCATCTTGCACCAAATCAGACACAAAATGGCAACAAAGAATAATATAAATTCAACAAAAATCACGACATTAAAATTATATAATTGAAACCAATAAAATTGGTAAAAATAAAATTACATATTATCAACACAAAATTCAAAATATACAACACAGATCAAACAAAATAGAGAAAATAAAATTATTAAATCTAAGGAATATATTCCTTTATTTGGATTCACAGATCTAATATCATAGATAAATCGCCCCCCCTTCCCCACCCTGCTCACTTAATCCCGAGCGCGAGGGGAGATCGCCTGTCGGATGATCACAGGACGACGCATTGCAAGTGAGGATAGGGTTAGCGGCTGCGATAGAGCGTGTAGAGACCACTCAGCACGATGATGGCATTGCCAAGCAATGTGAAGCCGTCGGGCCGCTCGGCAAAGACCAGCATGCCCAGCAGCATGGCGAAGATCAATCTCGTGTAGCGGAAGGGAGCAACCACTGAAATCGCCCCGGACCGCATCGCGACCGAAAGCGAATTGTAGGCCAGAACGCCAAACCCGATGGCCACCAGCAATTGGCCGAAGGCTGGCCCGTCGGGCACGGTGGCCCCGCCGGTGATGGCGAGCAAGACGGCGCCGGAAATGATCAGCATCAGAAAGCCATAGACCCCAAGCTGGGCGTTGGACATCGAAGGTGGCGCGGCGCGAGAGCCAAGATCCCGCCCGGCAAAGCCCAGCGTGCCGAGCACGGCAAAAATCGAGGCTGGCTCGAAGCCCTCGAAGCCGGGGCGAAGAATGAGCAGCACCCCAAGAAAGCCGATCAGTATGGCCGTCCAACGTCGGGGCCCGACCTTTTCGTGAAAGAAAATAACCGCGCCAACGGCGACCACCAGAGGCGTCGCCTGCAAGATCGCAGAAGCACTCGAGAGCGGCGTCAGGGCAATGGCAAGAGCATAGAAAACCCGACCGGCAATCTCGCAAAGCGACCTGAGAGCAAGCGTCGGCTTGAACAGGCCTGGGGCGAAGATTGCCTGCTGCTGACGCTGTGCCATCCACGCGAAAACCAGCATGCCACCGAGCCCGAACAGAACCAGCACTTCGCCGACCGGTACCTGTGCCATCACCCGCTTCAGCAACATGTCTTCAAGAGAAAATCCAGCCATGGCGAGGATCATGAAAAGGCTGCCGCGCTGCTCGGCGCTGAGACTGTCGGGAAGGAGAGGCATTCGTGTTTCGCTTGTTATGGATGGGATGGAGAAAATTTGTGGCGGGCGGCAGGCGGTCGTGCAGGTCTTCTGCCTTCAGCCGCCTTGCATCAATGGGCAGAGTTTGCTTCGGCACCCATATCCTTGGCAATCAACACGGCGGCCTGATGATCGACGATGGTGACGTAAAAGACTTGCTGATCGTATGTCTCGAGCAGACCGTTGACCAGCGCGTGAAACTCATACCATTGGTTGGGCGGGATGGTGAGGCACCCTTCGGACGAGGTTCCATTGATACCACCACGATGCAGATTCACATAGTGCATTCCATAGTCGTCGCCCTCCATGCCGCCCCGAACGACAACGCAGTCTATGTCCTGTCGGAACGCCTCATGCCCACCCGGCAGGCCATAGCGATGAAAGCCCGGTCGATAGCAAACTGCCTGCGGAGCCTTGACCGTTGCAATGCCGGGTCCATTGTTTGTCGGATCGGAATTGCCGTTAAAGGCCTCAATCCCTTCCGGGTCAATGACGAAAACCGCGTCTTTATAGCAGCTGTCGTGTATTGTCCGTGCCGCCAGCTCGGCGGCGTCGGCGAAATGGTCCCGGACAAACAGGACCTGAACCTTTGCGGACCGGAAAGCAGGTGGGGTTAGAGATAGATATCTCTCCATCACCGCGCGCGTTATCCCGTCCGCCTGAGACGGGCGATGAGTTGGCAACAGAGGAGAAGACGGGTTTCGCCTTCCGCGCAGCTGATCAAGGCTCCTCAGGCAGAATTTGGCAAACGGTCCACAGTTGAACCGCTTCTCATAGCAGCGCTGCAGTCTGACTTCATAGTCTCTTGAGGCATCGAGCGCCCACAGCTTGGCTAATTCTTCGACTTCGTTGGAATGGTCAGATCTCCGAGAGAATCTGCCTTCCGTCCCTTCATCGAGCCCTGCTGCGGCCTCTTCGATCGAGTCCGCCCCACAGGCCTTCGGCCATTTGTTTTTAAGCGCCTTAAGATGAGCCCTGACACTGAGCGGAAATGAGGATTTCGCCCCCTTTTTCGATGACGCCCGAATTGCATATTGAGCCGCAATGACTGCTGACAACACATGGGTGGCACCGATGTTTCGTGCCTTGCCATAAATCCGGTTAAAATACGTCTGGTCGTGCAAATGAATTAACTCTGAAAAAAGATGGCAACCGCTTTGGCTCCCCAAATTTAAGTCCGCCGACCTTAAGCCGCCAAGACCCTCTCGTCCAGCCGCACAGATTGGCTCAATACCACTTTCCCCCGCGCTTGTCGATATGAACAGCCAGAGATGCCCTGTCACAAATGTCAGCGACCTTTTGACCCGTTGCGAACCATATGTCTCGACTGAAACATTTCTGCCCAATGTGCTCCGCAAATGAACGATTCTGAAGACCAAGACCCAAAAGACCAAGACCAAGTGAAAGTTTAGCGCCATGCCTCATTCCCTCGCATCTTCCAAGCATGCTGGCGCGAGCAGGTGCACGTCGCACTCCCTTCCCCAACACCGCTCAATCCTGATGGCAGGGACCGCAATCGCCCTGTCACTATCCCTCTTATGCCCGGGCAATGTGTCGCAGGCGAATGCAGGTGACTTCACCATAACAAACCTGCTGATCGGAGACGTCTTTGGCAACAGCACGGATGGTGGCGACCCACAATCAAACCATGACGGTGCGGCCTCGGACAATACCATCACCGTAACGGAACCCAACGGAGATGTGAGGGGGAGCACCTATGGTGCCTACACGTCGGATGAAGGCACCATCGTCGAAAACAACAACGTGACTATCGACACCGTCCTGATGGAAGGAGACATCTACGGTGCCTGGTCTGATGGCGCAGGCACAACGGTCCGCAACAACAGCATCCACGTGATCTCTGGCATGCTGGACAGCCGGCTTTATGGTGGCTATTCGGAGAATGGTGACACCCAAAACAACAGCATAACCATTGATGATGGATTGGCCTCTTCAAGGATTTATGGCGGATATACCGCGGCAGGTGACGCGATGTCCAATAGCGTGATCATTAACGATGGGCGGTTCGAAGACAGAATTTATGGTGGGCAATCTGATTCGGGAGATGCCATCAACAATAGTGTCACAATCAACAACGGCCAGATTTTCGACACTGTTTATGGCGGCATTTCGTTATCAGGTGCAGCGACAGGCAACAGCGTCACCATCACTGGCGGAACTGTGGACACCTCCGTGATGGGTGCATATGCTGGTGGGTCAGAAGGCGCGACAGGCAACAGCATAACTATCACTGGCGGCACGATCACCGGAGATATCTATGCTGCGTTTGCTGAAGGCGGAGCTGCCACAAACAACACTGTCGTGATATCCGGAGGGGAATTGTCGCGTACCGTCTATGGCAGCATATCCCTTGCTGGCAATACAACCGGGAACAGCATTACTCTGTCAGGAACGGCCAAGGTCAGCTCGGTCGTTGGTGGCATGGATTATGGATCTGGGCTACGACAGCTTTACGGACAATGAGCTGACAATCCTCGATCAAACCGTTAGCATTTCCGGCACCCTTTCCAATTTTCAGTTCATCAATTTCGGCTACAGCGGCACTCTCGACGCCACAGAGATCGACACAACTCCGTCAGGTAGCTCTGAGGCTGGCACCACTTTCAACACCTATGCAAATGACGTAACTGTCACCAGCATGATCAGCGGCACCGGGGACCTCATCAAGACCGGATCGGGGACCCTGACACTCAGCGGGTCCAACACCTACACCGGTGCAACGACAATCGAGGAAGGCACGCTGTCGAGCGCTCTTTCGAGCCTTTCGACAACGACTGACATCACAGTCGCCAAGGACGCCATATTCGAGATCGATGGATCGGGCACGCTGACGATCGCTCTCTCCGGAGACGGCCAGCTCGCCAAGACCGGATCTGGAACTTTGATACTGGACAACGGAGCCACATCTCTTGGCTCTGTCTCGGTGCAGTCCGGCGCGCTGTCGCTTCAGAGCGATCTTGCCGCATCGGCACTTGAGCTTTATGGCGAGACAACCTTCTCCGCAAACGGGCATTTTCGCACTTGCCAGCACCTCTGTCCTGACCATTCAGGCTACGAGTGCATCCGCTGTCTGGGATGGCGATCTTGTAACCAATGGCGCAGCAGTCAGCTTTTCAGGTACATCAGAAAAACCTATTAGCATCAGACGCTTCCAACCCTCTTTTGCAGGTCCTTGGCACAGCAGATCTGTCCGACAGTTCCGTCGAGGTCGGTGTCAGCGGTGAGGCATCCTTCGCCATTGGCGACGAGATCACGCTTGTGACCAGTTCCGGCACCCTGACGACCGACAATCTCACTCAGGAGAACGCCAGCATCAGTGCAGGTGCAACCCGCGAATATGGGATCGATCTCGAAACTGTCTCTGCAACTAACAGCCTGATCGCAACGATCACATCAGAGAGTGCCACGGAAGAAAGCAAGTCCCTGTCTGAAGGATTTGCCGCCAACTCGGCCCTCCTCAACCAGAGCTCTGACACCATTGCCAACGAAGGCATCAACGAGGCCAGAGCCGCCATTGATGGCGCAGGCACGAACGGCGCGGGCTTTGGAGCCCTCTCCGGCGGCAGCAGCCGTTTCCACACCGGCTCGCACGTCGATGTGGATAGTATCTCGGTGATGATGGGTGTCGCGGGCGACGCCAATTTCGCGGCGGGTCGGCTCATGCTGGGGGCCTTTGGCGAATATGGCCGCGGAACCTATGAGACCTACAACAATGCGTCCGGCACAATCGTGCTCGGCAAGGGCAACAGCCACTATGTCGGCGGCGGCCTGCTCGGGGCGTTTCGATCTGGCCGAAGAGGCCTTGGGGCATGGCTACTTTGAGGGCAGCCTTCGCGCCGGGCGGATCAGCAATAGCTATGTGGCCACCTCCGGTCTCACCGCGAGTTATGAGACCGAGGCCGCCTACTACGGCAATGCATCTTGGTGCAGGCTATGTCTGGTCACTTGGGGAACAGACGACCCTTGATGTTTTTGGCAAATATTTCCTCAGCCATCAGGGCGGCGACAGCGTGACCCTTGCAGCAGGAGACAGGATCACTTTTGACGATGTGATCTCAAAGCCGGGTTCGGGCTGGAGCACGGGTGAGCTATGACTGGTCAGACCGTGTGGCTTTCTACACCGGCGCGGCGCTTGAGCATGAGTTCGACGGTGAAGCAAAGGCCTTCACCAGCGGCCTGCCCATCGAGGCCCCGAGCTTTGAGGGCACCACCGGCATCGGCGAGATTGGCGTAACACTCACCCCGGCCGACGACTTCCCCTTCGCGCTCGACTTTGGTGTTCAGGGCTATCTCGGCAAGCGCGAAGGCGTCACCGCCTCCCTCAAGGCCCGCTTTGTGTTCTGAGGACTTAGCCTAAACGGCCTTCACCAGTTGGCCTTCCCAGAGTCCGCGTTCAACCATTTCCCGCGCGACCTGAAGCGTCAGCTTTTCGACGGCAGCGCAGGCCCGTGACTGCACCATCGATGGATTGCGTACCAGATAGACTGGGCGTGAAATCACCGGGTCGATGATTGGTGCCTTCAACAGGCGGCCCGCTTCGACAAAATCGTGGCAGGCGGCAGGCGCAAAGATCGAATGCCCCGACCCACGCGCAACCAGCTCCTTAATTTGCGTCATCGCATCGAGCTCGGTGGTAACATTGAGCATGATACCGGCCTTGCCTGCGGCTCTCTCGATGATCCGCCTGAGGCCATGCGGTTCGCCAGGCAGCACCAGCTCCACATTGGTCAGATCACTCATCGCGACCGGCGCTCCGGGCTCCGATTTCAACGGCCAGGCATCCGGAGCGGAGAAAAAGAACAGGTGCTCATCGAGAACATGGGTGACCTGAAAATGCTCGGCACCAATCAGGTCATAGAGAAACCCGATCTCCACGGTGCCATCGTCGATCCAGGTCTTGATAAAGCCGCTCATGGCCTCACTGGCTCGCAGCCGAAACTTTTGGCAGATCCAGCCTCACGGTTTCGGCCAATGGCACGGACATGACCATGGAAACCGACGGCGGCATACCGAACCGAACTCGCCCACGCACCTCACCGGACAATTCCTTGATTTCAGACACGCAGGTCTCGACCATCTGGCAGATTTCGTAGGCGCGACCGAGCAGTATCTCGCCTTCATTGGTCAGGACCGACCCGCGCGCAGATCGTTCCACGAGCTTGACACCGAGTTCGCGCTCCATGTTGACCAAATGCTGCGATAGCGATGGTTGGGCAATGCGAAGCTTTTGCGCCGCCGCAGAGATCGAGCGCGCCTCGGCAATTGCGATGAAATATCGAAGCTGGCGAATGTCCAAGGGCGACCTCGTTCGTGCAGCGAGCCACCGACACCCGGCGGCTCGCCTTCTGACCCATAAGACCAGACTGCACCTGTAGCTGCAATTGCCATCGGATTACCCTATGGTAGAAGCCCGCGTTCCCAACCTCACCGCAAGATGAACGGGTTGGCAGGACCCGGGCCATAATCCATCCACACGGATTTGGTTTCCAGATACTCCCAAAGGGCCTCCTGCCCGCTTTCGCGCCCCACACCCGAGGACTTGAAGCCCCCGAATGGCACCATGTAGGACACGGCACGATAGCAGTTGGTCCAGATGTTCCCCGCCCGCAGAGCCTTGGCTGCACGGAACATGCGTCCCTGATCCGATGTCCAGACACCGGCCGCAAGGCCATAGTCCGTGTCGTTCGCCAAGCGATAGGCTTCTTCTTCTTCCCGGAACTTGATGATCGACAGGACGGGGCCGAACACCTCCTGCTGGGCGATCTTCATCGAATTCTCAACGCCAGTGAAAACGGTCGGCTCGATGAAACGACCGTTGCCGCATTCGGGCCGATCCGATGGCCGTCCGCCAAGGACACACTCCGCCCCCTCATCCCTCGCCATCTGGATGGACGCGAGGATCTTGTCGAACTGCGGTTTGGTCGTCACTGGCCCGACCTGCGTGTCGGTGTTCATGGGATCACCCACCCGCGCCGAGCTGGCCAGATTGAGGAAGGCCTCAACAAAGGCGTCATGCACATCCTCATGCACCAGCACCCGCGACCCGGCAATGCAGGTCTGACCGGTGGCAGCAAAAATACCTGACACAACACCGCGAGCCGCGCTCTCCACCGAGACATCCGGGAACACGATCTGAGCCGATTTGCCACCCAATTCCAGCGTCAGACGCTTGAAGGTGTTCATTGCCGTGCGGGCAATGTGACGCCCGCTGGCATCGCCTCCGGTGAAGGCGATCTTGTGCACGTCCCTGTGCTCGGCAAGGGGTGCTCCGGCTTCGGCCCCGAACCCGGTGATCGCATTGATGACACCGGGCGGGAACCCGGCTTCATGAGCGAGCTTGCAGAATTCCAGCGTCGAGGCCGAGGTGAATTCCGACGGCTTCAGCACCACCGTACAACCGGCAGCAAGCGCAGGCGCAAGCTTCCATGTGGTCAGCAGCAGCGGCGAGTTCCATGGCGTGATCGCCGCGACCACACCAACCGGGACATGGGTCGTGTAGGTGAACATGTCCGCCTTGTCGATCGGGATCACCGAGCCCTCAATCTTGTCGCAAAGCCCCGCGAAATAGCGGAACCATTGCGGCAGATAACCCGTCTGCGCGCGCATCTCGGCATAGAGCTTGCCATTGTCCTGCACTTCGGTCCGCGCAAGAAGATCGGCCTCCCGTTCGAGAATGTCAGCAAAGCGATTGAGCAAGCGTCCGCGCTGGGTCGGATGCATGGTCGCCCAGTCGCCTGTCGTCAGGGCAGCATTGGCCGCCACGACGGCCCTGTCGACATCTTCCGCACCACAGCGCGGGATCATCGCCCAGACTTCCGAGGTATAGGGATCGTCACTTTCGAAATATTCGCCCGTCGCCGGTTCGACCCAAGCACTGTTGATATAGCATTGATAGGTCTGGATGCCCTTGGTGCGCTCCATGATAATCCTCATTGTGTCAGCTGAAATCGATAACCTGGCGGATCGCCTTGCCTGCATGAAGGCGGTCAAAGCCCTCGTTGATATCTTCAAGACGGATCTTTTCCGTCATCAACCGCTCCACCGGCAGACGCCCCTGCGCATGAAGGGCAAGGAACCGCAGGATATCGCGACTGGGAACACCGGAGCCAAGATAGGAGCCCTTCAGCGTCCGCTCTTCCCCAGTGAGGCCAACGGCAGGGATCTGCAACATGGCCGAAGGGTTCGGCAGGCCTGCCGTCACCGTCGCCCCACCCCGCCGCGTCGCGTCATAGGCAAAACGTAGGGCGTGGACGTTGCCGGTGAAATCAAGCGCCGTATCGACACCGCCCGAGGTCAGCTCGCGCAACTCTTGAAGCGCACCCTCTTTCGAGGAATCGATCACATGCGTCGCGCCCAATTCCTTGGCGAGTTCCAACTTTTCAGGCAGGATATCGACGGCGACAATCTTCTCGGCCCCGGCCACATGCGCGGCCATCACCGCGGAGAGGCCAACTCCCCCAAGCCCGACCACGGCGGTGGAACACCCCGGACAGACATCACCGGTGTTGAAGACGGCACCAGCACCCGTCAGAACCGCGCAGCCCATCAACGCCGCGATGTCGAGCGGGATGGAGCTGTCGATCTTGACGATGGAATTCTGCGACACGACGGCATATTCGGCAAAACAGGACACCCCGGTCATGTGATAGAGAGTCTGGCCATCGCGGCTAAGCCTCGATCCACCGCCGATCAGCAGCCCCGAATTGTTCGCTGCCGCTCCCGGCTCGCACAGGGCCGGACGCCCCGACCGGCAGGGACCACAATGCCCACAGCTCGGCACAAAAACGGTAATGACATGATCGCCGATTTCGAAACGATCGACATCAGGCCCAACGGCGCGCACCACACCCGAGCTCTCATGCCCCATCACCATGGGCACTTGGCGCGGACGATCACCATTCACCACCGACAGATCGGAGTGGCACAACCCGGCGGCGGCGATCTCGATCAACACCTCACCATCCCGGGGGCCTTCCAGATCAACCTCGCACACCGAGATCGGGCGGGTTTCCGCATAGGGCCCCGGACGGCCGATTTCCTCGAGGACGGCTGCTTTCATTTTCATCGCACTCTCCCTTTCCAACCGGCCTAATGACGGCGGCATACATGATCTTCTCTTCGCTTGCTTCCTCGATGGAAAATTCCTCGACCATGCGCCCGAGGCGCGACACCAGAATCCGGTCGGACAGGGCAAGGATCTCCGGCAGGTAGGATGAAATCATCACCACCGGCAGCCCGGCATTGGCGAGTTCGTTGATGACCTCGTGGATCTCGGCAATCGCACCGACATCGACACCGCGCGTGGGTTCATCAAGGATGATCAGCTTGGGTTTCTGCACCAAGGCCTTGGCAAGAACCACCTTCTGCTGGTTTCCACCCGATAGCTCGATGACTTTGGAATTGTTGTCGATTGCCTTGACGTTCAATCGCTCGGTCCAGACCTTGGCCAGCCCGATCATGTCGGAATAATTGATGATCGAGCGCTCGTTGAGATCCGCCCCGATCAGCCCGGAATAGATATTCTGCGCAATGGACTTGGTCTCGAAGAAGCCCTCGACCTTGCGATCCTCGGTGACATAGACGATGCCATCCCGGATCGCTGGCCTCGGAACGCGGTAGCGCACCGGACGACCACTGAGGCGCACCTCGCCACCATGGAAGAAGTCGCGCTTCAGGACCCCGGAAATGATCTTGAAGGTCTCGGTCCGTCCAGACCCCACCAATCCGAAGACCCCGGTCACCTGTCCGGCAAAGACGGAAAAGGACGTGTTGCGCACCACAGATCCCATCGACAGATTCTGCACCGACAGCACGCGCTTTCCCGCCGGACGGCCTTTTCGCTCCGCGCCTTTCTCGTCACCATAAAGCTCGTTCGTCAGACTGCGCCCGACCATGTGGCCAATGATCGTATCGCGGTCGAAGGCCTCGACCTTGTCGGTGACGATATGCTCGCCATCGCGCAGGATCGTGATCCGGTCGGAAATGTTGAGCGCCTCTTCCAAGGCGTGGCTGATAAAGACGATGGCGACGCCATTCTCCTTCAGTCGCTTGACGAGATTGAAGAAGTGATACTTCTCTTCCGGCGTCAGAGTGGCCGTCGGTTCGTCAAAGATGATCACTTTGGCATTGTGGCGGACCGCGCGGGCGATCTCGACCATCTGCTTCTGAGCGGCACCGAGCTGCGAGACCAGTGCGGTCGGATCCACCTCGAAGCTCAGCGACTGCAGGAACTGCTGAGCCGAGATCCAGAGCCCCCTCAGACGCGTCAGAAACTTTTCGTTCCCGAGCTCGAGATTCTGCGCCACCGTCAGCGAAGGGATGAGGCTTGTTTCCTGAAACACCATAGCGATGCCATTTTCCAGCGCCTCCTGCGGACTGGTGAAAGCCACCGTCTGCCCCAGATACCTCACTTCGCCATCGGTCGGCTCATAGACCCCGGCGATCATCTTCGTCAGGGTGGATTTCCCGGCCCCGTTCTCCCCAAGCAGTGAGTGGATCTCGCCGGGATGCAAATCGAAGGAAACGCCCTTGACCGCAAAGTTGCCGTGGAATTCCTTGGTAACATTTCGAAGTTCGACCACAGGTGTCGTCATGCCGATTCTCCCTCGGTCTCAAGCGCCAGACGTAGGATCTCTCCCGCACCGCGTCCCGCAAGCCACAGCTCGCCGCCCAGTTCCACCGCGGACGTGATGCCATGACGTCGACCGCCAGCCCGACTGTGGAAGCTGCGCACAGGAATAAAGTCCTTGTCGAGTTCGATCACCAAGCCATAGGAAAGCGTCGGCGCCCATGGCTTGAGAATGCCCATCTGCTTCAGAGCGCCGCCCTGCATCGGCTCGTTGAAGGATTTCCCGCTCGAATAATTCGGCGCGACCCAATAGTCGGGCGGCACCTCACCGAGCATGGCCTTGCGATAACCCGGCTCCCTTAGAACAAACTCGATGAGCGGACTGCGCGGAGCAAAGATGCAGAGCCAATAGCCACCGCCAGCACGGGCCTCAATGCGGCCCGGATAGCCGGGAATCTCGTCGAGCACGACCTGCTTCACGGCCCCGTCTGCGGCCATCTCGATCACGTGGGATGACCAGGCTTCGCTGAACACGATTGCCCCATTCAGCAGAACGGCGATGCCGGATGGATAGCGCAAGCGATGCTTGACCATCCGAACCTCACCGGAGGTCGGATCGGCCCGGCCGATGAGGCCGCTGCGGTTCATCTCCAACAGATCCCGCCGCCATTCGGTGGGCGCATTCTGCGTTGAACCGATGGCAAACCAGATCCCGCCGTTCGGGCCGAAATCAAGAGCAGTGACATGTCTCACCGGCTCGGACCAGTCTGGCGCAATGGATTGAAAGGATGCATCAAGCAACCCCAAACCATCGGCAAGGGTCGCGACCGCAAGCCGCTCGCCTTGTGCGGCAAGGGCCGTGATCTCGGAGCCGAGATCAGCCTTGATGCCATCCTCAGCCACCAGCTTCGACCCGTCTGACCACAGCGCCTTGCCCATGAAGGCAACAATGCAATCCGGCACCCCGGCGGCGATGCCTTCGGGCAGATCTTCGAGATGATTGTTCGGCTTCAAGGCGCCATCCAGAGCCGGTACGGTAACGGCAGCGGTGCCGCGCCCGAGAAACTTGTCGAACGCCTGTGCGATGAAACCCTGTCTCATGCCTGCCTCCGCGATTTGTCACCCCAGTAGCTCGACCAGCCACTCCACGTCTCGTCCATACCTTCGAGCCGGATACGGCCGATGCGGTTGTTGGTAATCCCGCCGAGATAGAGCCAGCCCTTGTGCTCCCGCATCGAGGTGATCATCGGATGGTTGGCGGCATGACGATCCCAAAGAGATTCGATGAACTCGCCCTTGTCGTTGAAGCGTGCAACGCAGCCAATGTTGAGGTTGGGATAAAGCCACTGGTCTGCCGCGATCCGCCGGGCCATGCGACGCCGGAAGCTCGGCATCCTCAGTGCAAGATCAAGCGCCGGAGACCGCATCCCCATGATCGCAACCCAATAGGTGCCGTCGGACGCGCGGTTGATGTTGTCGGGGTAACCCGGCAGCTTGTCCGCGAGCACCTCGAGTTTGCCCTTGTTGGGGCCTTCGAGCCAATAGCGGTTGATCCGGCACCCCCAGCTCTCGGCAAACAGGATTGACTGACCGTCATGGGACGTACAGACCCCGTTCGGAAAGATCAGATTCTTCAGCACCGTACGGGTCTTTTTGGTGGCCGGGTCGTAGCAGATGATGCGACCATTGCCCCGGCTTTCCAAGGCATCCACGGGCCAGTCATGCATCTCATAACGGATGGTCGCCTCGGAGAAATAGACCTTGCCATCGGGAGCAACATCGAGATCGTCGGCAAGACGCAGGCGACTATCGTCAACCACCGAGAACAGCGACCGATTGGTCTCGTCGGTCACCTTGCTGACACTGCGATCTGCCTTGGCAACCATATAGAGCCCCATGCCGCCAACACAGACCAGCAGATTGCCCTGCTTGTCAAAGCTCATGCCCAGTGGCGAGCCGCCGATATGGGCAAAGACCTCGTGATTTTTGTAATCGGGTGCCATATAGCGGATGATGTCGCCGTGACGGTTGCCGCTATAGAGATTGTCATCCTCGTCAAGGATCACGTCCTCGGGGCTCTCCACCTCACCGAGCGCGATCACATCGACATCGCTCAGGCGATCATTGACCTCAAACGGTCCCTTGTCCGTCGGCCGTGCCTCCGGCATTTCCATCAGGGTCGGCGAGACATAGACCTTGCTCAAGAGCTTGTGGCGGTTCTTCATCCAGCGCACATCGACAAAGACGGCAAAGAGCAGCGCCAGCCCCAGCACCATCGGCCCGGACCCGCTGTTAAGGCCAAGGCGCAGCACACCGTTGGTCAGAACAAGAACGGTCACCGCCCCCATCAGGGCCTTGGGCACAGATCCCCGCCCACCGCCGAGCGAATTGCCGCCCAGAATGGCCGCCGTCAGGGCCGAGATTTCCAGCCCGATGCCGGTGTCGGTGCCCGCCCCGCTGAGACGCGCTGCATAGAGCACACCGGCCATGCCGACCAGCGCTCCGGAGATCACATAGGCCGAACAGACGATCCGCTTGACCGGCAGCCCCATATTGTAGGCCGACCGGCGCGACCCGCCGATGGCGAGAAGACGCCAACCCGGACCGGAGCGGCTGAACGCGATATGCGCGATGACCGCAACGACCGCAACGACGACGAAACTGAACGGGAAGATGCCGACGCCACCAAGCCCCATCATGTCCCACAGGGGCGAGGAATAGAAGGACATGGACATGTCCTGCGCATATTCCAGCAGCAGCAGATCGACGACCGCGCGCACAATGATAAGCGTCACCAGCGTCGTCAGAAACGCCCTTAGCCGCATGTAACCGACGAGAAGCCCGTTGACCAATCCGACGCCCGAGGTGATCAGCACCGTCAGCAGCGCGGACACACCCACGGAGAAATGCGCCAGATTGAGAAAATAGAGCATCAGGAAGTTGGCGAGGGCGAAATTCGAACCGACCGACAGATCGATGCCCCCCACCAGAATGACCGTCGTCATGGCGAGCACGACAAGGGCAATCTCGCCATACTGGCGGGCAAGAATTGAAATGTTGCTTCCGGTGAAGAAGTTGGGAAGGAGCAGTCCGATCACGCCAACGACAACCACCATGAAGGTGAAGGGAATGGCGTTATCGATCCAGCTCTTGGAAAGCATTTCACCGACAACATGATCGGGGAAGAAGCGATACCGGGCTTTTTTGATGCTATTGGCTAGCGACACGGGATGGTCTCCCCAGTGGTAACGATTGACTGTTCTTGTTGTTGGAAGATGTGTTGGCATCAGGCCGCGCGGATCATCGGCGGCCTGATGCGTCAGCGCTTGAGCCTAGCGAAGACGGCTCGCGTAGATTTCAGGATCCCAACAGGCAGCCTGATCGACATTTTCCTTGGTCATCACATAGGTCGGCGAGAACATTTGCGTCTTGGTCTTGCCGCCGCCGCCATTCTGCAGGGCGATCATGATCGCCGACCAGGCGTCACGACCCATGCCCGGAGCGTCATAGTTGAAGACGATGTCGAAGGTATCGTCCCGGATCAGCTCGCAGGTGCTCGCCGCACCACCACCGGACGTGATCACGGTCACGGTATCGGCATGGCCGGCCTGCTTCACCGCAGCACCGGTTCCGATGGCCTGACCGTCCCACATGTCGAGGATGGCGCAAAGATCGGGATGCTGCTGCAGCACGGTTTCGGTGATCGCCCGCGCCTTGGAGGCATCCCAGTCGGCGGCCTGACTGGAGACAATCTCGATGTCCTTGCGATCCTTCAGCACATCCATGATGCCCTGAACCTGGAAGTAGCTCACCCCACCGGTAATCACGCCCTGCACGATGGAAATCTTGTGCGAGGTATCGGTGCCTTCGCCGCACTGCTTGATCGCCATTTCAGCGATCTGGCGGCCCATGGCAACATAGTCCGGCCCGACATAGGCGTCGGTCTGCACCGCACCCTGCATGTTCATCTGAACCACCGCGATGCCGGCACGGTTGGCCTGCATCATTAGGCGCGCCAGCGACTGCGTGTCCGGGTTCTGCGTCAGGATGACGTCCGGCTTTTCGGCAATCAGCGAGGTCATGCCCTGCGCCATTGCGTCCGTGGACCAGTTCGGATCCTGCACGGTGAACTTCATGCCGTAGCGCTGGGATTCCTTCTGCACCACGCCACCCCAGGCCTGCGCCAGATCGAAGCCTGCTGAAATCGGCAGATAGGCGATCCACTTGTCTTTCAGCGCGTCAAGCGCCGGACCGCGAAACGGGTCATTGGGCTCCTGAGCCAGCGCACCGCTGGCGATGCCCACACCGACCGCAGTCATCAGAACCATTTTCTTCAGCTTTGTCCATGTCATGATAGTCTCTCCTCCAGGTGATTATTGTCTGCTCGACGTCGCGAGCGTGTCAGATGTCCCCTTGCTGACCGGTCTGTTCGTCTCGCGGATTGATGACGCTGTCCGCCACGATCGCGAGCAGCAGAATAAGGCTCTTGATCACGTTCTGGATGGTGTACTGGATGTCCATGATGGTCATGCCATTCACCAGAACACCGATCAGCAGGGTGCCGACGACGACATTGCGCACACTCCCTCGCCCGCCCGAGAGGCTGACGCCACCGAGGACAACAATCAGAATGACGTCGTAGATCATGTTGGAATTGACGATGCGGGTGTTCATAGACTGCACCGCCGTAGCAGTGATCAGACCCGCCAGAAAGGCCGCCGTGCCGCTCAGCATATATTGCAGAACAATGGTCGGTCTCACCGCGATACCGGTGATCCGCGCGGCCTGTGTGTTGTCGCCGATGTTGTAGGTGTTCCAGCCATGCTTGGAGAACCGCAGGAAAAGATAGACCACCACGGCAAGGATCACGGCGAGAATGATCGGAACCGGAACCCCGACGATACGCCCCTGCCCGATCTGGGAGGCCCAGCCGAAATCGGCAGGGAGATAGACCACATCCGTTCCGGTGATCAGATGGGCCCGACCGAACCCGTAAATGAAGGTCCCCATGGCAAGGGTGGCAAAAATCGCCGGGATCTCCGCGAAGGCCACTAGAACACCGGTAACCAGACTCATGCCGAGCGAGAAGCCCAGACCAATCGCCAGCGCCCCCCAGAGGGGCATACCGGTGCCCACCAACTGGATCGTCCAGGCAACCGAGATCGCCATGTTGGCAACCATCGATAGGTCGATCCCGCGGCCCAGCACCACAATCAGCATGCCGAGCCCGAGGATCCCGAGCACTGCGACACTTCGCAACAGGGCCAGAAGATTGCTTGTCCCGATAAATCCATCTAGGGAAAGAGCGAAGACTGCAAACATCGCAAGGGTGATCGAAAATACGATCTTCTCCTGCGAGACATTCTTCAAACGTCCACCGAGCTTCATGTCAGATTGTCCTCCCATTGGGCTGGACACTTAAGACAGCACCCGGCCAATTCACCGGAGTGTGCGGGGCAATCGGCAAAGATCGCTAATCCTTAAATCTTAGCGCGGCCATAGTTTTAACCTATGTCTAAAAACAGCTCGTGATTGCAAAGCCTTATTGGGTTAAACAGTCTTATGGGACATATCGAACATCTGACATCGCTCTTTGATCTTGCAAATAAGGCCGTTGCCGACATCGGCGCGGGAAGCGGCGTTTTCTCCGCTCAACTCATGCGAGAGGGCGCACGCGTTTCGGCCATAGAGATCGACTCTGACAAGGTTGAAATGGCCAAGGCAAAGCTCTCATCCGCCGCCGCGGTACTGGAAGGGCGCGCCGAGGATCTGCCTCTGGCTGACGGCTCGCAGGACCTGCTTTGCTTCTTCTTCTCGTTCCATCATATCCCGCATGAGGTACATGCAGAGGCCCTTCAGGAAGCCAGCCGGGTTCTCAAACCGGGCGGCCGCCTGCATGTCGTTGAACCTTTTCCCTATGGCTCCATGTTCGATGTCGTCCGCATGGTTGAAGATGAAACCGAGGTCCGCACCCGATCCCATGCGCTGCTGTCATCGCTGGCCGAGGAGGGTGAGGCCTTCAATCTCATCGACAAGACGGACTACACGCTGACACGGTCCTATCCGACCTTTCAGGACTTCCTCGAACAGATTGTGCGGGTCGACCCGGCCCGCAACTGCATATTCGAGAACAACCGGATCGCGATCGAAGACCAGTTCGACAGGGCCCTTGATTGCTCGACAGGCGGGCACTTCCTGCATCAGCCCTGCGCCGCCTATCATTTCTCGGTCATCTGACCCGGCCGAAAGCCTCCCAAAGCCAGACTTTTCGGTTCCCCCCGATAAATCCTGTGAATTCGGCTGTCGCCCGTTTCAGCCTTAAAACTCTCCAAACGGATTTGTTCATAAGGAAATAAAAACTGATAACAATCACTTACTTCGAAAATGTGGGATTATGTTGGAATTGTTCTGAAATTCGCTCATAAGTAGAAGATACAATATCTATATGTGGGAATTTGTGTCTTAATGTGGGAATTAATCCCACAACGGACGGTGCAGACACAATGCTCAAAGCCCACAGACTGAAGGAAATCGAACGACACCTGAAAGAGGACGGCAGCATCGTTGTCTCTAAACTCAGTGCCCAGTTTGGTGTTTCCGAGGAGACCATCCGCAGGGATCTGGACAGCCTGAGCAAGACGATGTCCTTCCGGCGCGTGCATGGTGGGGCCTATCTGCAGAAGGGACCGGACAAGGAAGTTCCGGCCAAACTGAGAGAGACATTCTTCACCGAAGAAAAATGTCTGATCAGCCAGAAGGCCGTTGGCGAGATATCCGATGGCGACACGATCATGCTCGACAGCAGCACGACCGCACTGTTCATCGCACGCGAGCTTTTCCGGCAGAGAAAGAATGTTCTGCTCATCACCAACTCCCACAAAATCATCTCCGAAGTCCCCGACACGAGCGGCATCGAAGCCATCTGCATCGGCGGCCAACTGAGAAAAGAGACATGGTCCTTTGTTGGTCACGCCGCCTCCAATGCCTTGCGAGGCCTGACAGCTGACATGGCCTTTGTCAGTTGCACTTCCATCCACCCACAGTTCGCCATGACAGACAACCATGAAGGCGAGGCCAAAATCCGCCGCCTCATGATCGAGAGATCCAACCGTTCGACGCTGGTCATCGACCACACCAAATTCGAAAAGCCTGCCACGCACAAAATCTGCGAATTCGAGGAACTGGACGAAATCATACTGGATTGCGCCGTTTCTGACGATCTGTTGGCCCCAATTCGGCAAACCGGGCTTGAGGTGCACGTCTGCTCTGACGCGCAACCACAGAACCAAGCAGGTTAGCTTTCAAACCTGAAAATCGAGACATGTCATGGAAGACTTCAATTTTTGCAGCAGAACCAGAATCATCTTCGGCAAAGGGAGAGAGACCGAAGTCGGCGAGCACATAAAACCCTTCGCCAAGAAGGTGCTGGTGCATTATGGCGGCGACTATCTGGAGAAGAACGGCACGCTTGACCGCATCATCACATCCCTGAAAGCCAGCGGCGTTGAGCCGGTCCTGTTCGACGGCGTGGTGCCCAACCCCCGCCTGTCGGTGGTCAAGAAAGGGATCGCCCTTTGCCGCAAGGAAGGCATCGAGTTCGTTCTGGCAATCGGCGGCGGCAGCGCCATCGATTCATCCAAGGCCATCGCCCTCGGCGTGCCTTATGACGGCGACGTCTGGGATTTCTACACTGGCAAGGCCGAGCCAAAAACGGCACTGAAAGTCGGCACGATCCTGACCATTCCCGGTTCTGGCTCAGAAATGTCCGAAAGCAGCATCATCACAAACGAGGCCGACGATACCAAATACGGCATTGATAATCAGTTGATCGTGCCGGAATTCTCGATCCTCAATCCCGAAATGTGCTTCACCATCCCGCCGTTCTTCATGTCCGCCGGGCTTGCGGACATCCTCTCGCATCAGTTCGAGCGCTATTTCACGCCAACGAAATTCTGCCTCTTCAGCGATCATCTACTTGAAGGCGCCATGCAGGCCGTCATCGCCCTGTCGCCAAAGATCCTCAAGGACCCGCAGAATTATGACTATTGCGCCGAGTTCATGTGGCTCGCCACAATCTCGCACAACGGGGTGCTGGACGCAGGTCGCCAGTCGGACTGGGCCTCGCACCGCATCGAACATGAGATCAGCGCCCTTTACGACATCACCCATGGTGCCGGCATGGCCATCATCTTCCCGGCCTGGATGAAGCATGTGAAGACGACCGATCTTGATCGCTTCGTTCGCCTTGGCACGAGGGTTTTCGGCGTCAATCCTGACGGCCTTGGCAAGGAGCAAATCGCGGACCTGACCATCAAGGCCGTTGAAGACTTCTTTGCCTCGCTCAATCTGAAAATCACCCTGTCGGAGGCCGAAGTCCCCACAGACAGATTCTCCGAGATGGCCGACAAGGCCTTGGGTCGCAGCGAGACCATCGGGCGTTTTCAGAAACTCGCGCACGACGACATTGTTGCGGTGCTCAAGCTGGCCGTATAGCCGACGAGTTCATTCGCCAACTCATTGACCACTCGCGCCAGCAACAGCTGAAAGGCAGGCCAGAACACCCAGCAAGACCAAATGCAATTGAAACAAGATAAAGGGAAACGCGCATTTAATCGGGAGAAAAAACAAATGTGCGTTTTATCGAAATAGTGGACGTGTCTTGGGAGGAAATCATGACACCTAAATCCAACGCCATGGGGCTGCTGCCTCTGATATTTTTCTTGGTAATCTATATCTTCACGGGTGTCGCTACCGGCAACTTCGGTACCATGCCACTGCTCGTCGGCTTCATGGCCGCATCCGGCGTCGCGCTCTGGCTAGACCGCCCGGGAGAAAAAACCAGCTTTGACGACAAGGTCATGCTCTTTTCAAGATCCGGCGGCGAAGAAACCATCATCCTGATGGTCATCATCTTCCTGCTCGCCGGTGCCTTCTATTCTGTTGCCGACGCGATGGGCGCCGTCAGCTCGATCGTGAACCTCGGCCTGTCAATCATGCCAAGCAACATGATCCTGCCCGGTCTGTTCCTGATCGGCTGCGTCCTGTCCTTCTCGATGGGAACATCGATGGGAACGGTCACCGCATTGGCTCCGATTGGCGTCGGGATTGTCGATCAGACAGGTGCCAACATGGCGCTGGTCATGGCCACCGTCATTGGCGGTGCCATGTTTGGTGATAACCTCTCCTTCATCTCGGATACGACCATTGCCGCGGTCAGAACGCAGGATGTCGGCCTCAGGGACAAGTTCAAGGTCAACGGCCTGATCATTCTTCCCGCCGTGATCTGCACGGTCATCATCCTTGCGATGATTCCGGTCTCCTCCGGTGTGTCCGTTGAGGCAAAAGACTACAACCTGTTCAACATCATTCCCTATGCAGCAATCATCGTCACCGCCCTCATTGGCTGGAACGTCATGGCTGTTCTGGGCATCGGCATTGGCCTCGGACTCGTGGTTGGCCTCTTCAATGGCAGCTTCAATCTGGTTGAAATGCTCGGCGTTCTGCAGCGTGGCATGGGCTGGATGGAAAATCTCGCAATCATCGCCATCATCGTTGGTGGTCTGGTCGGCCTGATGAAATTCTATGGTGGCATCGATTATCTGCTGCAAACCGTGACCAGCAAGGTCAAAGGCAAGATCGGTGGGCAGTTCGGCATCGGCGCATTGGTCTCTTTGATCACCGTCTCGACGACCAACAACACCATCTCGATCCTTGCAGCCGGTCCGTTGGCCAAGGAAATCTCGTCGGAATACGAGATCGACCCGGTCAAAACCGCCGCCTTGCTCGATATCTTCGCCTCGGGCTTCCAAGGACTTCTGCCCTACGGTGGTCAGTTGCTGCTCGCAGCAGGTCTCGCCAAGATCTCGCCGGTCGAGATCATCCCCTACGGCTTCTACCAGATCCTGATGATCGTCTTTGCCAGCATCGCCATCTTCATTGGCAACGCCAGCCTGAAGTCGACACCCACCCCCGCAGCAGGTGAATAGCCTGCACCTCCGAAGCGGAAGGACGCGGGCTTGACCAAGCCTCACACCCGCGCTCTTCCCATCCCCCGCATTCTACACACCCAGTGCCCAAACCATCGCTGCACCCTTGCAGAACAGGAGTTCGTCGTGGAAAGACAAGACAAGGACCTCGGCTTCCTTTTGCGATTTGAAAATGTCGCATGGTACGACAGCGGATCCGTCCGCATCCTCGACCGCCGCGTCTATCCCGGAACGGTTCAATTCGTCGGATGCACCCAGCACGAAGAGGTCGCGCAAGCCATTGCCGACATGGTGACCCAGAGCGCCGGGCCATACACCGCCGCCAGCATGGGCATGGCGCTCGCCTGTTACGAGGTTCGCGATCGACCACAAGCCGAACAGATCGAATCACTAACAAAAGCCGCCCACACGCTGTCGCACGCCCGCCCCACCACCATCAACCGGATGGCCCTCATCACTGAAGGGTGTCTCGATGTCGCCAAAGCGGCGCTCGAAGAAGGCCGGGCCGCCGACGAGGCGGTGCTGGACCACACCGTCAATTCCATGAACCGGCGCTATGCCAAGATCAGTCAGGTCGCCGAATATCTGGTCTCTCTCTGGCCGCAGAACGCAACGGTCATGACCCAGTGCTACGGCGAAACCATCGTCGGCACAATGCTGCGCGAAGCTAAGAACAAGGGCAAGGCTGTCAAGCTCTTCTGCCCCGAAACCCGCCCCTTCCTGCAGGGTGCCCGCCTGACCGCAAGCGTTGCCAATGATCAGGGCTTCGACGTGACCGTGATCACTGACAACATGCCCGCAACGGTGATGGCGACCAAGGGGGTGGACATCTTCACCTCGGCAGCAGACAGCATCTGCAGGGACGGCCATATCGTCAACAAGGTCGGCACCTTGCAAATCGCCCTCGTCGCCCGCCACTTCGGCGTCCCTTATTTCGTGACAGGCATCCCTGACAAGGAACTGCTCACCATCGACACTGTCCGCATCGAAGAGCGCGACCCGACAGAAGCTCTGAGCTTCAACGGCATCCGGAACACGGCCGACGGCGTGAAAGGTTACTACCCCGCCTTCGACGTGACGCCTCCCGGCCTTGTCAGCGCCGTCGTCACAGACAAGGGGCCTTTCGCGGCGCTCGACCTTAACCGCTATTTCGCCCTGTCCGACACGGCCTATTGGTAATCGCGTGGCTCGACAGCCCAATTCGAAAAAGAAGATCCCGCAATGAACAAGTTCGATTCTCACTTCAGACTAACCGACGCCGATGCCATCGACTATGTCCGCACCAAACTGGACTATTTCGACGAGGATGCTTGGCTCAGCTCCAGCATGATCGCGGATGGCAACATCAATTATGTCTTCCGCATCATCGACGAGAAGAGCGGCAAGTCTCTTGTGCTCAAGCACGCAGATGTGCTTCTCCGCTCATCAGGCCGCCCGCTCGACGTATCCCGAAGCCGCATCGAAGCGCAGATCCTCGAGATCCAGTCAAAACTGGCCCCAAGCCTTGTCCCTCGAGTCCTGAAATACGATGAAGTCATGTGCGTTCTGGTGATGGAAGACATCTCGGCCTTCAAGAACCTGCGCTACGAGCTGCTCAAGCGGGTGACCTTTCCGAGATTGGCCGACGACATATCGAGTTTCATCGTCAACACCACCGTCCCCACCACAGATCTGGTGATGAACTCGGGTGAGAAGAAACGCCTCTCGTCACAGTTCGTCAATGTGGACCTCTGCGACATTTCCGAGGATCTTGTCTTCACCGAACCTTACATCGATTACAAGGGTCGCAACATCCTGACCTCAGGCAACGAAGCGTTCGTTCAGCAGCAACTCTATGAAGATGAAGTCCTGCTGCTGGAAATAGCCAAGCTGAAGAACAACTTCAAGAATAACGCGCAGGCGCTCATTCACGGCGACCTCCACTCGGGCTCGATCTTCTGCAACAGCCAGGGAACCAAGGTCATCGACCCCGAGTTCGCCTTCTTCGGCCCCATCGGTTACGACCTCGGCAACGTCTTGGCCCATCTTCTGTTTGCCTGGGCAAATGCTGTGGCTACCGAGAAGGACGAGACGATACGCCTCACCTTCACCGACTGGTCAGCCCGAACGATTGCAGAGATCATCTCGCTGTTTACGACCAAATTCAGCGCGGCCCTCAAAGAGAAAGTGACCGACCCGACAGCCAAAACCCCCGCCTTCAGGCAATGGTACACTGCATCGGTTTTGCAGAATGCGGCAGCGAGCATGGGGATGGAACTCATCCGGCGGGTCGTCGGCGACACCAAAGTGCTCGATCTCACATCGATAGGTGATGGCAACACCCGCCTCGCCGTCGAACGAGCCCTCATCACCATCGGGAAAGGGTTGATCCTTGAGAAGGATCTCTCGGGAATTGTCGAGACATGCCGCCACCATTTGTCAGGCATCCGACCTTGATGCGAACGGGTCGGAACCTGCTCTTTTGTCACGCTTCGCAGGACTGGTGCCAGAGACTTCGAAACACTGGCCTCCTGCAGCATAGGGAATTGGAATTATGAAACGAGTGCTACTGGTTAGCGAACTAGAAGACGACCAAAAAGACTATCTTTCCGAACATTATGATCTGTTGAGTGCGGGAGCTGCCATCGGAGAAGGAGATGAGCTCTCCGAAGGAGCACTCACAGACCTGATGGCCTCCCACCAGCCGCACATCCTGATCGTTAATTCCTCGCCAACCACGGCCAAGGTCCTCGACGCCTCGGCGAATCTCGAAATGGTCATCTGCGCCAGAGGGACACCCAACAATGTCGACGTGGAACATTGCCGCCAGAAGGGACTGCTGCTCTGCAACACCCCGTCGCGAAACGCCAATGCCGTGGCCGAATTCACCATCGGGTTGATGTTCACCACAACCCGGCAAATCCCCCAGTCGATGGAAGCCATCAAAAACCGCACCGTCGTGCTTGAGGGCGACCCGGAGGAAGAGGGCGGCAAGGATGTGATCTGGATCCAAAAGGATCTGCCATTCATCCCTTACGAGCGATACTGCTCGATGGAACTCGCGAGCGCCACGCTCGGTCTTGTCGGTCTCGGCTTCATTGGCGGTCTCGTCGCCGAAAAGGCCAAGGCTCTCGGCATGGATGTGCTAGTGTATGATCCCTATCAGGACAAGGAGGCTCTGGCACGCAAAGGCTACGAGCTCGTCGAGTTTCAGGAGCTGACCGCAAACGCCGACGTGATCAGCCTTCATGCCAAGGAAACCGCTGAGACCCGCCACATCATTGATGCCAAGGCCTTTGCTGCGATGAAGCCTTCAGCCTATCTCATCAACACCGCCCGCGGGTCGCTTGTTGATTATGCGGCCCTGATGGATGCGCTTAAAAGCGGCCGGATCGCCGGGGCAGCAGTCGATGTCTTCCCTTATGAGCCCTTGCGCACCAACGATCCGATCATCGACACCCCGAACCTCACCATGACACCGCATATCGCCGGTGCCAGCCGCAACGTGGTCAAGCACCACTCACGCATGGTGATGCAGTCGATCCGTGACTTCGAGAACGGCGAGACACCCAAGTTCATGGTCCGCTAATCAGGCACCACAAAGCTCGGAAAAAACAGCAGATTGGCTAAGGTCATGACAATGGAAAAGGATCTCTTGCTCGGATTGGACGTTGGCACCACGAACGTCAAGGCCCTCCTCGCAAGCGAGAACGGCGACGTCCTCGGGGTAGCCGCCCGCCGCAACCCGGTTAAAGCGGCTGATCCGGGTCATTCGGATTGTGACATGATCGCCCTGTTCGAGCGCTGTTGCGACGTCATCGCTGAGGCCATTTCAGACATCGACCCCAACCGCCTATCGGCGCTCGGAGTAAATGGACAGGGAGAAGGCCTCTGGGCACTTGATGACCTGAAGAGGCCCATCGGGCCTGCGATCCAGTGGAATGATGGCAGGGCCAGCGATGTTGCACTTGCATGGAGCGCAGACGAAACACTGCGTACCACCATCCGCGCGGTAACCGGCAGCGTGCCCTTCAGCGGCGCAACGACAGTGATCCTTGCCTGGCTGAAGCAACAGCAGCCTGAGACCTACAGCCGGATCAGACACATTCTCTGGTGCAAGGACTGGATCCGCTTCTGCCTTTCAGGAGAGCTGGCAAGCGACTACACCGACGCCTCCACATCGACCCTTGCCCTTGGTTCGCGAGATCATGCATTCGGCCTGCTCGAACGCTTAGGCATCGCTGAAGCCGCTGACTGGCTCCCCGATCTCAAGCAAAGCTACGAATGCGGCGGTCATGTCCTGCCCGAGGTGGCCAAACGCACCGGACTGCCGGTTGGACTGCCGGTCGCCGTCGGAGCGCTCGACATAGTCGGCACCGCAATTGGCATGGGCGCCCGTTCGGTTGGCGACACCTGCGTCATTCTCGGCACCACCTGCTGCTGCGAAACGGTCACAGAATCCCCCGAGGTCGACAAAGGCTCCACCGGCGGCGTCGAATGTTTTGCGCTCGATGAAAAATACCTCAAGGTGACTGCATCAATGGCCGGAGCACCAAGTCTCGATTGGGCCATAAAGACACTCATGGGATCCGAGGAACGCCACGGGGAGGAATTGTTCAGGCACATTGAGAAATCAATTGATGCCCTTCCTCCGATTCCGGACGGGGTCATCTTCCACCCCTATGTCAGCGAGGCAGGAGAGCGGGCTCCCTTCAACAATCCCGGCGCCAAGGCGCAATTCTTCGGCCTCAGCCAGCACACCGACAAATGGTGCATGCTCAAGGCGGTCTATGAAGGCGTTGCCTTCTCGATCCTTGATTGCATAGGCTCGCTGAAGGGACGACTGCTCCTCTCTGGCGGAGGCGCCCGCTCCGGCATCTGGCCGCAGATCATCGCCGATTGCACCGGCCTGCCGGTGCTGACCTTTGACGAGACAGAGAGCTGCGCCAAAGGAGCGGCGATCTTCGCCTGCATGTGCGCCAATCCCGGAACATCCTTTGACACCATCGCCGCCCGCTTCGGCAGCTCCAACCAGACCTATCTGCCACGATCCAATGCCCACTGGATCTATCAGGATCACTTTCCCCTTTACCGGGGCATCCGCGAACAGCTGGACGACATATGGCGGCAACATCACCTGAAACAGGTAAACCGGAGAGCAGATCATCAGACGCTTCCGGGCTGACGAGCCCCGCTCACACTCCATCAAACCCAAGCCACCGCTGCGAGACGATCAGGGAACAGACAAGGAAAGACAATGAACTACACCGAGTGCAAAACAGAACGAGAATGCGTGGCCTATTTCATGCGCCGTCTCTATCAGAACCAGCTGACAACCTGTTCCGGTGGGAATCTGAGCATGCGGCTGGATGAAAACCACGTAATCATTACCCCTTCAAGTCTCGACAAGGGGGTGATCGAAGCAGGTGAAATCGGGCTGGTCTCGATTGAAGGCGAGAACCTCACCCCGCACCTGAAGACCAGCATCGAAACCGGCATGCATCTGGAGATCTTCCGCCGCCGACCAGACGTCAAGGCCATCGTTCACGCCCATCCGGTGACAGCCTCGACCTTCACTGCGGTCGAGATGGACATCAACACGACCCTGACCGCCGAGAGCTATCTGGTGCTTGGCAAGATAGCGAATGCTCCCTATGCCCTGATGGGCTCCAAGGAGCTGTCGGTGATCGTTGGCAAGGCGGCAGAGACCAGTGACGTGATCATGATGAAGAACCACGGCATCACGACCATGGGCTCATCCATGCTTGCAGCCTATGACAAGATGGAATTGCTGGAGGCCTCGGCACGGATGACGATCAACGCCGCCATTCTGGGAGGCTTGAGCCCGCTGACCGCCGAGCAGTGCGGCGAACTCGACAATTGGTAAGCAGCATCAAAGTCCCCGCAGGCAAAGCTCGTCTCTCCCCTAGCGCCGTTGCGACAGGGGGGAGACCTTTGCTTCCAGATGCTGAATGATCAGATCGGCAATATTCTTGCCGGTCGCATTTTCAATCCCTTCAAGTCCCGGTGAGGAATTGACCTCCAACACCTTGGGGCCGGATTTGCTTTCCAGAATATCAACCCCCGCGACAGACAGCCCCAACTCCTTGGTCGCCCGGCGCGCCACATCCCGGATCGCCTTTGTCAGCTTGACTGGCAGGGCCTGACCACCACGATGCAGGTTGGAGCGGAATTCCCCTTCCTGCGCCTGCCGCTTCACCGCGCCGACAACCTTGTTGCCGATGACAAAGCAACGAATGTCCGAGCCGGCAGACTCGGCGACATATTCCTGAATGAGAAAGTTGGCATCAAGGCCACGAAACGCATCGACAAGGCTCTCGGCTGCCTTTCGCGTCTCAGCCAGAACCACGCCTTTGCCTTGCGTCGAGGACAAAAGTTTGACGACCACCGGCGCACCACCGACAAGGCCGATCAGATCCTTGGTATCCTTCGGCGAGCTGGCAAATGCGGTGGTTGGTGTCCCGATCTGGGCCGCCGAGAGGATCTGATGCGCGAGCAACTTGTCGCGCGAGGCACCAATCGCCTCGGCGGAGTTGAGACAATAGGCCCCCGTGTTGGCAAACTGGCGCAAAACCGCCATGCCATAGGACGTGACAGACGCACCGATGCGCGGAATGACCGCATCAAATCGGGGCAGCACCTTGCCATCATAATGCACTTCGGAATTGACGTCCCCAACCCTCAGATAACACCGTTTCGTGTCGATGATCTCGATGGTATGGCCGCGCGCTTCTGCCGCCTCGACCAGACGCTGACTCGAATAATTGTCCGGCTCGCGGCTGAGCAGCGCAATCCTGAGCGGGCGCTTCACCCGCTGTCGGGTCGAGGCCTGACCATAGAGGTCAAAGGAAAGCTTGGGCTGCAGGAAGCCGCTGTTGGGATCGACAATCATGTCATCGGTGATCGCGGTCCGGCCCAGAAGCATGCGATAGGCCATGTTCTCCCGGTTGGCCAGCGTCAGCTCGATGGGCCAGCTCCGCTCGCCGATACGGATCGCGGTCTCGATAACATAGCGAAGCTCGGACTCCCCGTTCGAGCTCGTCACATTGCGTCGATCCTTCACCGGAGCAGAGCAGACGATCTCGAGATTGGGATTGTCTGGATCCGGATGCAGCAGAAACCGGACCTGAGGTGCGTCCTCGGAGCCGAATGGCTCAATGGCCGCAGCATGCAGGGATGAGGTCCGCGCCCCGGTGTCAACCTTGACCTTGAGGGCCGGAAGGCCGAGATCGGGCAATGAAATCCACTCTTCCCAGCCAAGGGAAAAAACATCGCTCATAACAAAACTCCTGGGCCAACCCGAATAAGCGGAAAGAGAGCCAAACTGATCGCATCGCTTCAAAGAGGGCGATCTTGAAACAAATGGGTAACTGCGCCTGACGCGCAGGGTCGGACTATAACCCGACCGGGCTACCCCTTTGTGTCAGTAGCCGCCCTATGTCAAGCGCCGAAGATTTTTATTGCCAGCAATTATTTTGCTCGCGGCTGTTCGCAATGCCCCCACCCCACGCAGATCATCTCGCCAACAGTTATCAGACGATCCATACCTGTTGCAAAAAGCTAAATTGGTGCTACATTGGATCTATGAATCGATCCGAGATATTCGACAGACTGGAAGCGGCCGGGTTTTCTGTTTCAGGAACCCACGGGCCGATCTATCGCCAGTTGGCCGACGCCATCAGAATGCTGATCGACGAGAAAGACCTCACCACCGGCAGCGCCCTGCCACCGGAACGGGAGCTGGCCCAGCAGTTGAAGGTGGGCCGCATAACGGTGCGCAATGCCTATAAGGAACTGATCGAATCCGGCATTCTCGAGGTCAGGCAAGGCTCCGGCACCTTTGTCGCCAAACCCCTTCCCCTCATCGAGCAGCCCCTGCGAGGCCTCACATCCTTCTCCGAAGACATGACAGCGCGCGGACTGGCCGCCAGATCGAACATCATCAGGCACGAGACCTCACCCCCGAACGACGAGGAAATGGACCTGTTTGGCGTCAAAGCCTCGGCCACCATGCTGCGCCTTGACCGTCTGCGTCTGGTCGATGGCAAACCCGTCGCGCTGGAGCTGGCCGTGGTTCCCAATGACCTCGTTGGGCCCGATTTTGACACGGGCCAATCCCTCTACGAAGCCCTTGCCCGAAACGGCAATCGCCCGCTCAAGGCGACCCAGCGCATGAGCGCAGCATCGCTGAGCGCGGCAACGGCTGCCCAACTCCATCTGAAAGCGGGAACGCCCTGCCTTCAGATCAAACGCATAAGCTACGGTGCCGATCAACGCGTGATCGAATTGACCCGTTCCTATTATCGAAGCGACATGTTCGAATTTGTCGCCGACCTCACTTTGGAAAATTGATACCATGTCCAATGCCAGTCTAATGCTGAGCGAAGCCAACCAGTCCCCCGAAGTCGTCGCGCATCTTTTGCAAAGCCAGTCCGCAGCCATTCAAACCATCAACACCTGGTTCCGACAGGACCCGCCCCCTGTGGTCAGCCTTGCTGCCCGTGGCTCCTCCGACCATGCCTCAACCATCTTTAAATATCTGATCGAAACCTGCGCAGGCATTCCCACCGCCTCCATCGGGCCATCGGTCGCCTCGGTCTATCAGGCCCCGCTCCGGTTGAAGTCGGCGATCCACTTCACCGTCTCGCAATCAGGTGCCAGCCCGGACATCGTTGCCCTGCAGGCCGCAGCAAAAGCTGGCGGTGCCCGCACTGTGGCAATCGTCAATGTGCCGGACAGCCCCATCGGCAGAGAGGCTGACATTGTCATCCCGCTCGGTGCTGGCCCCGAACTCAGCGTAGCCGCCACCAAGAGCTTCATCGGCTCTGCTGCCGCCCTCGCCTGGGTCGCTGCCGTTGCCAGCAACAACGACGCTCTTCTGAAGGGGGTCAAGGCCCTGCCCGAAACGCTGGAAAAATCAAAATCCGTCGCGATTGACCCGCTTGCCGAAAAACTGGTTTCCGCCAACTCGCTCTATGTCTGCGGTCGTGGTCCCGGCCTTGGCATCGCCTATGAAACTGCACTGAAGGCCAAGGAGACTGCAGGTCTTCACGCGGAAGGTTTTTCCAGCGCCGAAATCATGCACGGCCCAGCCCGGCTCGTCAGCAACGGCTTCCCCGTCATCGCCTATGTGCAGAAAGACGCCGCCTTTGACCTTGGCAAAAAGGCCGTCGAGCGGCTCGATGAAATGGGAGCCCACACCGCCGTCTTCTCAAGTGAAGCCCTCGGCTCGTGCCCGGTGGTCGTACCATCGACCGGCTGTGGCCTCATCGACCCGCTGGTCAGCCTCCTGCCCTTCTATCGCATGATCGAACTGGTGACCCGCAAGCTCGGGTTTGATCCGGACAAACCTGCGCATCTCAAGAAAGTAACGGAAACGATCTGATGGCCAAGACAGCACTCGTCGGCGCACGTCTTTTTGACGGAAGCAATTTCCTCGAAGACCACGCTCTTGTCCTCGATAAAGACCGCATCGCGGCGCTCATCCCCATCGCCGACTGCCCCGAAGCCATAGAGACGTTCCACCTTGATGGCGGCCTTCTTGCGCCCGGCTTCATCGACGCGCAGGTGAATGGCGGTGGCGGGCAGATGCTCAACGACGACCCAAGCCCCGAGGCCATGTACAGGATCCTCGAAGGTCACCGCAAGTTCGGCACGACCACAGTCATGCCGACCCTCATCACCGATGAGGACGCGATCCGCGACAAGGCCATCGCCTCCAAGGAGGTGGCGACGCTGGCAGGACGAGGTATCGGCGGGTTGCATCTCGAAGGTCCCCATCTGGCCCCGGCCCGCAAGGGGACCCATCTGGCAAAATTCATGCGCCCGGTCACCACAGCCGATATCGCCCTCTACATTGAAGCGGCGAAAACAGCAGGCCGCCTGCTCCTGACGGTTGCCGCCGAACAGGTCACGCCGGATCAGGTGACCGAGCTGACCGAGGCAGGCGTCATCGTCTCTATCGGACATTCGGACACCAACGTGGAAAGCGCCAAGCGCCTCTTCCGGGCAGGGGCGCGCAGTGTCACCCATCTGTTCAACGCCATGAGTGGCCTTGGTCATCGTGCACCGGGTCTTGTTGGCGCGGCTCTCGACACCCCCGGCGCATGGGGCGGCATCATCGCCGATGGCCACCATGTTGACCCGACAGCATTGCGAATCGCCATCCGCTCAAAGGCCCATGGCGAAGGACGTCTGTTCTTTGTCACAGATTCCATGTCCCTCGTGGGCGAGGAGGCAGACGAGCTGACCCTCAACGGCCGCACGATCTATCGCTCCCGCTCCGGCTTCTGCCCGCGCCTTACTCTGGAGGATGGCACCCTCGCCGGTTCTGACCTCGACATGGCATCCGCCGTGCGATTTGGCGTCACCTATCTCGAGCTTAGCCTCGCCGAAGCCCTGCGCATGGCAACCGCCTATCCGGCGGACTATCTTCGCCTCGCGGACCGGGGCCGCCTGCGTGCTGGCCTCAGGGCCGATCTGGTGCATCTCGATAACAATCTCTTCGTCAAGGACACTTGGCTCGGCGGGCAGAGGGCATCGGAGGACGCATAATGAAGAAGGGTTTTCTCCTCGGTATCGATGCGGGGTCATCCCTCTGCAAGGCCGCCTTGTTTGATGAAACCGGGACCCTTTGTGGACTGGCCCGAGAACGTACACCGCTCAGCAGACCCCAACCGAACCAGTGCGAAATGGACCCGGAGCAATCCTGGAACGCGGTCCTCAAGGTCATCTGCGAGGTGATTACGACATCTAACATCGACCCCTCAGAGGTTCGCGGCATAGGCATTTCCGCCGCCATGGTCGGCGCCTGGTTTCTGGATGAGACGGGCGCAGCCTTGCGCCCCGGCATCAACTGGGAAGACAGCCGCAGCCAGTCATTCTCGACGCCATGGAGGCGGAAAATCCAGACGTCATGTCGGAGATTTTCCCTCTCGTCCGGCTCCCGTGCTGCAACAGGGCTGCACCCTGCCAGTGACGGCATGGTTTCAAGCAGAACGAGCCCGAGCTTCTTGAACGCACCGCACACATCGTCAGCTACAAGGACTTCATCCGCTATCGCCCCTCACCCGGCACCATCGCCACCGACCGCAGCGAAGCCTCCGTCATCCCCGGCAACGCCGAGGGCACGCTCACGCAGCGACGACATGATCGCCCCTGTTCGGGCTTGAAGATCTCGGCCCACCTCTTCCCGCCGGTGAAGGATTCCGAGAGCATCGCTGGCGGCCTCACCCGTGAGGTCGCTGCCACCACTGGCCTGCCCGAAGGCCTCCCCGTCGCAATCGGCGCGGGTGATGTGCCCTGCACCGTCACAGGGGGCGGGCGGCCTGACGCCGGGTCGGGTAACCGCTGTTCTAGGCACCACCTGCATGGTCGGCCCTCTGCCATACCGAACCGGTCTATGAACCAAGAGATCTGGGACTACTCTTCTCGATCCCCGGGGACTGCTGGTATCGGGCCATGGTCAACGTGGCCGGAACCCTCAACCTAGACTGGGGCCATAGGCATATTGGCACCAGACCTCAAGGACAGCCCCGATGTCTATGATCAGGTGACAAGCGATGGCCACGTCCATTCCCATCGGCGCGGAAGGCGTCGTCTATCTACCCTACCTCAGCGAAAGTGGCATCATCGCACCCGTGGTCGACGCCAATGCGCGGGCGCAGTTCGCCGGACTGTCCCCCAATTCACACCCGCGCCCACATGGTCCGCGGCCGTCCTTCGAGGGCGTTGCCTTCGCCCTTGCCGACCTCGTTGATCTTCTGGGCTTTGACGGTGATGAAATCCGCCTCACCGGAGGCGGCGGCCAAAGCCTCTTCTGGTCTCAGATGATCACTGATCGTGACCGGCAAAAGGGTCACGATTCCCTCCGGGTCAGAGTTCGGCGCCAAGGGGGCCGCCCTTATTCTCGCCACCCGCGCTGGGTGATTTTGCCTCGGTGCGCGATGCCGCCTTCCCCCAAAATGGCGAAGACAGACATCACGTCCCGGACCCCACGACCCACGCGGCCTATATCAAGGCGCGCGAACACTTCAGCCAAGTGCGGCAAAAGCTGCTTCAGAGCTGAATTCGGGACAATTCGAATTGGATGGACTTGACAGATCGGTAAAGTACGGTGTTAGCTAAGTGGGCTATACCAATTTAAAATTGGAATAGACCATTCAGGAGAACAGCCCATGGCCGAGGCGCGAACAGCCGATCTACCGACGCATCGCATCCTCTCTGGAGGCGGACATCACGTCCGGCAAGCTGAAGGAAGGCGACAAGTTGCCCTCCGAACGCGTCATGGCCGAACAGTTCGGCATTTCCCGGATGACAGCACGGCAAGCCATGCGCGAACTCACCGCCAAGGGCATTCTCGTCCACCCGCACAGGGCAAGGCACCTTTGTCGGCCAACCTCAGATCCAGCAGAACCTGACGACCCTCACCGGCTTCACCGAGGAGATGGAGCAGCAGGGCCACACGCTTTCCAGCATCGTCATCAGCTCCAGTCTGACAAAGGCAGACAGCGCCTGTTCCACCGCCCTCAAGATGCCCCTCAATGCAGAGGTTCATCGCCTCGTCCGCATCCGACTGGTCGATGGCAAAACCACTGGCCATCGAAACCACGGAAGTCCGCGCCGACATCGCCCCCGGCCTTCTCGACAAGGCCGACTTCGCCCATGATTCCCTCTATTCCCATCCTGCGCAGCAACTTCGACATCGTGCCGACAACCGCCGAGCAGGTACTCGAGGCAGCAGCAGCGCCCGGCGACGTGGGTCGCTCCCTGCAGGTCGAGGAAGGAGCCGCGCTCCTGAAACTCACCCGCCTGACCTTCGATGCCCATGGCGAACCATTCGAATATGTCCGCTCCTTCTATCGCGGCGACAGTTTCGCCATGAAAGTCAACCTCACACTAGGATCGCCCAAGAACCAATGACAAACATGACCGACGGCTATTATGACGCTCTGATACAACGGTTGACTGCGCTGAAAAGCGCTGCAGAGCCCGCCATGAAGAAAGCCGCAGATGCCGTAGTGAAATCCGCCCGTTCCGATGGACGCATCTATATCTTCGGAACCGGCCATTCGCACATGATGGCCGAGGAAATGCACTACCGTGCCGGCGGGTTGGCAATCACCGTTCCTATTCTCGCCGCTCCGACCATGATCCACGAAGGCGCAGTCGCCGGAACCAGATATGAACGCCTCGAGGGCGTCGTCGCACCGATTTTTGATCGCTACAACATCCAGCCCGATGACGTGCTGTTCGTCATTTCGAACTCGGGCGTGAATGCCGCCCCGATCGAAGCTGCCAGCATTGGCAAGGCGATCGGCTGCACCGTCATCGGCATCACCTCGCTCGACTATTCATCAGCCACCGCAAACGGCCGGCAGCGCCTTGCCGACATTGCCGACATCGTCATCGACAACGGAGCACCTCCCGGCGACGCCGTCATGACCATTCCCGGCACGGAATTGAAGGCAGGGCCCGTCTCCACAGCAATTGGAATGACCATTCTCAACGCCATCTTCGTCGAGGTTGCCTCCCAGCTCGCGTCTGATGGCGATGCGCCCATTTACCTGAGCGCCAACATGCCCGGCGCGAAGGAAATAAACCAGAAGCTCGTTGAGCGGTACAGGCCGCGGAACCCGCATCTGTAAGAAGAAGAAGACAGTCCACCACAGAGGGAACTCGAAGATGAAAAAACTAATGGCGTTACTGGCAGGAGCCACAATATTGGCCCCCCTGTCGGCTCTGGCAGCACCCGTCGAAGTCACGATCTGGCACATGGAACAGCCGCCGCAACGCGTGGCCCGCGTTCAGGAACTGATTGATGCCTTCAACAAGGCAAACCCTGACATCGTCGTCAAACAGGAACCACAGAACTGGGGCGAAATTTACGCCAAGGCTCCGGCAGCACTGGCCGCAGGCGCTGGCCCGGACATGCTGTTTGCCATTCCGGACTTCACCCCGATCCTGAAAGACATCGGCGCACTCACTGACATGTCCGACTTCGTCAAGGAGCTGGATGAGAAACACGATTTCATCGACAGCGCCGTCGAAGCCTATACCTATGACAACGGCACTTGGGCGGTTCCGCTTTACAACCAGTCCATGAACCTCTGGTATCGCAAAAGCGTCTTCGACAAGGCCGGCATCAAGGTGCCCGTCACGTGGGATGAATGGACCGCAGCCGCCAAGGCGCTCAGCAAGGATGGCATGTATGGCATCGGTCTTCCGGCCAACAAGCAGCTCTATACTGACCAGACCGTCTATTCTGTCATGGTCAACGGCGGCGCCTCCGAGCTCTATAACGAAGACGGCTCTCTGAACTTCGACAACCCGAAAACCGTTGCTGCCTACGACTATTACGCAGACCTTCAGAAACTCTCCCCTCCGGACAGCCCGTCATGGACATGGGGTGAAGCAGAAGCCTGCTTTGCCGCCAACAGCTGCGGCATGGTCATGCAGTTCACGGTCATCTCGACCTATGACACCCAGACTGACGGTGATGCATCCGATCTCGGCGTGGCAGCGATCCCCGCATGCTGCCGATCAGGACGAACATGCAACCATCGCCTATCCGAACGCCGTCATGATGCTGTCCAAGGACGAAGCAAAGATGGAAGCCTCCAAGAAGTTCATCAGCTTTGTGCTTGAGCCGGAAAACTATGGTCGCTTCCTCAATATGGAACCGGGCCTCTTCATGCCGCTCACCGCAGATGGCGCAACCGCTGCCAGCTTCTGGGAAGATGCCACCGTGCAGAAATACAAATCGCAGATCGAAACCGTCATCGAGAATTCGAAAAACGGCAAGCTCTTCGGCTTCACCAGTGGTCGCGTATTCCCGGCTATCGCAGCGATTTCCGCTCAGAACCTGATTGCCGAGACCCTTCAGAACATCACGGTCAATGGCATGTCCGCAGCTGACGCTGTGGCCGAAGGTCAGGCCCACATGAAAGACGTCTCTGAATAAGCAGAAAAGGAACGCCGGATGCGACACTCCCGTTTATATGCCGCGTTGTTTGTCGGACCGGCGTTTATCGTATTGGCGGCCATCCTCGGATGGCCGCTGATCTCCGCCATCATCCTCAGCCTTCAGGACGTCCGCACCATCGGCTCCGAAGGCCACTGGGTTGGCCTTGCCAACTACGAGAAGATTCTCTCGGGCAGCAAGTTCTGGAATTCCAGCTGGCTCAGCCTCGTCTGGGTCTTTGCCAATGCCGCACTGCAGACAATCCTCGCGCTGGCAGCGGCCCTCGTCCTCAATCAGAAATTCCCCGGAGCCCGCATCGCGCGGACATGGATTATCCTTACATGGATCGTTCCCACCGTCGTCGTTGTGATGATCTGGCGCTGGCTCTTCTCGACCTCGGGCGGCATGATCAACCCGATGCTCATGCAGCTTGGGCTCATCGACCGCCCCGTCGGCTTCTTCGCAACGCCGGAGAGCGCGATGGCAACGCTCATCTTCATCAATTCATGGCGCTGGTTCCCCTTCATCGCGCTGATGATGCTCGCGGGCCTCACCCGCATTCCCGGCGACCTCTATGAAGCCGCCCGCATCGATGGCGCAAGCGCCTTCAAGCGCTTCACCCGCATCACATGGCCGCTTCTTGCGCCAACCCTCGGCGTGCTTCTGGTGATCGGCACGCTCCTGTCCTTCAACGTCTTCGATATCATCTGGCTGTTGACCAGTGGCGGCCCCGCAGGCGGCACCCGCACCCTGCCGGTGCTCATCTATGAGACGGCCTTCAAGAGCTACCGCCTCAGCGAAGCCTCCGCCGTTGCCGTGCTCGCAACCATCATCCTGATGATCTTTGCGCTCTTTGCGACCCGATCCCTCGCCGACGCAGGAGAGAGCCGATGAAACGAACCATGCCCTGGAACATCGTCCTCGCGGTGGTGTTCATCTTCTTTCTGGCCCTGATCCTGACGCCCTTCTGGTGGGTGGTCAGCGGCTCGGTGAAGGCACCCCAGGAGATCATTGCCCGCGTGCCGACAATGATCCCGCATTCCTTCACCTGGCAGCATTATGACAAGCTGCTGTCCCAGTCCGACTACATGACCTACATGGTCAATTCGATCACGGTCGCCACCTTCTCGACCCTCATCACCCTTTTGCTCGCAGTCCCCGCTGCATACGCGTTCTTCCGCCTCAACTTTCCGGGGCGGGAGACGCTGTTTCGGATCATTCTGCTCGCCTATGCCTTCCCGAGCATCGTCGTGCTGATCCCTCTGTTCGGCATGTTTGCAAAACTGGGTCTCGTCGACACCAAGACGGCGCTGATTGTGGTCAATGTCACCTTCGCCCTGCCCTTCTCGATCTGGATGCTGCGTTCCTTCTTCGGCTCGGTGCCGCTCGAGATCGAGGAAGCCGCCATCATGGATGGCGCGCCACCTCTGGTCATCCTCAGGCGCATCATGATCCCGCTGATCGCACCGGGCATCGCCAGCGTCGGCATCTTCGCCTTTGTCTCGGCATGGACCGAATATGTCTTCACCTCGGTGCTGATCCTGTCCGATGCCAAGCGCACCGTCCCGGTCGGCTTCTCCGGCATCATCGGCCAATATCAAATCGACTGGGGCCTGCTCCTTGCAGGGGCCAGCTTCGCAACGCTTCCCGTCATCCTTCTGTTCGCCCTGATCGGTCGCTGGTTCGTCGCCGGCCTGACCGAAGGCGCAGTCAAGTGATGCAAACTTGAATTTTACAGGACAGATCCATGGCTGAACTGGAACTACAAAAAGTCATCAAGAACTTCGACAAGACCGAAGTCATCCGCTCGGTCGATTCTCAAGGTCAACAGCGGCGAGTTCGTTGTCTTTGTCGGGCCTTCGGGCTGTGGCAAGTCGACCCTTCTGCGTCTGATCGCAGGCCTTGAGGACGTAACCTCCGGCGCCGTCCTGATCGACGGCGCGGACGTCACCCGGCAGGAGCCGTCGAAACGCGGCATCTCGATGGTCTTCCAGACCTATGCCCTCTATCCGCACATGACGGTCGAGGAAAACATGGCCTTCGGTCTGGAGATGGCAGGAATCGACAGGAAGAAGCGGCAGGAGCTTGTGTTAAAGGCAGCAGAGACCTTACAGCTCGAACCCTATCTCAAGCGCAAGCCAAAGGCCCTCTCGGGCGGCCAACGCCAGCGCGTCGCCATCGGGCGCGCCATCGTCAGGGACCCCAAGATCTTCCTCTTCGATGAGCCGCTCTCCAACCTCGATGCCGAATTGCGCGTCCAGATGCGTCTCGAAATCGCCCGCCTGCACAACGAGCTTGGCGCGACGATGATCTATGTGACCCACGATCAAGTGGAAGCCATGACGCTCGCCTCACGCATCGTCGTCCTGCGCGATGGTGTGGTCGAGCAGGTCGGAACGCCCGATGAGCTCTACAGCAATCCGGACAATATCTTTGTTGCCGGCTTCATCGGCTCGCCAAAGATGAACTTCGTCGAAGCAACAGTGACCGGCAAGACAGACAAGGGCGAAGCCCTCGTCGCCATCCCGTCGCTCAAGGTTGAAAATTTGGCCGTGATGCCCCGCAACACAGCAAAAGAGCTGCCGCAAGATGTCCTGATCGGCATCCGCCCCGAGCATTTTCATTCCGGTCCGGGCGATGCGGCCCTCAAGGTCGAATGCGCCGTGATCGAGAAACTTGGCGGCGTCTCTTACATTTACACCGACACCGGCCGGGAAGAGGCCCTGACCATCGAAATGCGCGGGATGCTTCGGAGCGTCAAGCCGGGCGATGAGATCGACCTGTCGATCAACGGATCCGACTGCCTGCTATTCGAGACAGGCGGCACCCGGCTTTAAACACCGGTCAAACAGCGCGGGCTCTCATGAACCTCGCGCTGCCTTAACCCCTAGTCGATGCGGACGCCCTGATCTTTGAGGGTCGCCTGCAATTTGGCCATGTCGAGATCTGAGAAGCCCTGATCCAGTTGCGCGGACAGAGCCGCCGCTGTTCCGGCACCCTGCCCTGTCACCGCACAACACATCATGTTGCGCATTGTGGTGTGCGCAATCACATCAGCAGAGACACAACGCCCCGCGACGATGAGATTTTCGACCCCCTTTGGCACCAGACAGCCATAGGGGATCTGATAATAGCGCCCTGTGGTCGGCAGGATCAGATAGCCGCTGCCGTCGATGAATTCGGGGAAGATCCCGATGGAATCCGCGCATCGCCCCTGATTGAGCACATGCTCCTTGTCGACACGCACCTTACCCTCGATCTTGCGGGATTCGCGCGCGCCGAGCGTCATGCCGAAGCTGCGCAAGCGGACCTGCTCAAACCCGGGCACATAGTGGCGCAAGGCATCAATCGCCCAGATCGCCTGTTGCCGTCCTTCAATTTCCGCCCCGTGTGATATCGAGCACATCGGTGCAGTCGAAGCCGAAGGCATAGACCATGTTGAGCTGCATGGCCTCGCCCTCTGCGGTGAAGCTTGACCATGTACCAGCAATCGCCTGCGCATCGCCGGGAATGATCCCTTCCTCATGGGCGCGGGTGAAGATCTCCTCCATATAGGGGCTGAACATGTCGTCTTCCTTGCCATCGGTGATAACATCCCAGTTCTTGCCCCAATCCGCATAGGTCGGCTTGAGCTCGTTGCGGACAAAATCGTTGAAGCGGGCGACGTCGATCCCGGCACAGGTGAACATCACGGTGACGCCCATCAACTCGCTCTTGTCCCGCTTGGTGTAGGGCGCCCCGGCCTTGTAGGCCACATCGGCATCGCCGGTGCAGTCGACAATGCGCTTGGCAAGGATGGCCTTGCGTCCGGACTTGCCCTCGATGATTACACCCTTGAGGGCATTGCCCTCCATGATCACATCAACGACCTGAGAATGAAGCAGCGGAGTGACCCCCGCCTCGACGATCATCCGGTCGGCGACAAATTTGAACCCCTCGGTGTCAATCACCTCGGAAATGGATTGCGGCTCGGGCCGCGTAAAACCGAGCGCTTTGGCCCGGCGTTCATATTCCCGCCCGATCCCCTCACAATCCTCGGTCCCCTCGTGGCGATACCAGGCAAAGCTCTCGACGCCTACCTGCGTGAGCACACCGCCAAAACAGCCATATCGTTCGAGCAGAACCGTTTTGGCTCCGGTGCGAGCCGATGCGATGGCAGCAGTAAGACCGGACGGCCCACTGCCGACGACAAGGACATCGGTGTCCATCAGAACTGGTGTCGTTCGGCTCGGTTCGGTGATGGCGTTTGTCATGAATGCACCTGATCGCGCTGGCCTGCAGCCTCTAACCCGGAGCTGCTGGCATGAATTGAATTGTTGTTGCCGTGAATGAGGGTCCCGACCATGCGAGACCCTCCTTGTTGCCGCATCATCTGACGCTCGGCCTCGCCATTATTCGGCAGGGGCCTTGGCGTCCAGTTTCAGCCAGATCTTGGCGTCAGCGTCCGGTTCGGGCAGCCCCCGAGCATAATCCTGTTTGATCGCCTTCATGAAAGACGCGCAAAGCAGATAGACCACAAAGACCAGCGGGAAGCCTGTCAGAATGGAGACCGTCTGCAAAGGCTTGAGGGACTCGGGGTTGATGAAATAGAGCGCCAAAGAAACACCACCGGCAAGGATCAGCCAGAAGGCGACGTTCCATTTCGCCGGATCCTGATCATCACGCAGTTCCTGCTGGGTGGCAGCAGCCAGAGCGTAGCCAACCGCACAGTGCCCGGTGATGTAGGAGATCAGCGCGATCAACCCGAACAGGAAGATGAACAGCGCGGACACAGGCAAATGCGAGAGCATGGTGGTGACCACCTTGCCGCGACCGCCTTCGCTCATGGCAGCCATCAGATCGGCCTGACCCGTTGTCTGCAGCTCAATGCCGAAACCGGGCAGAACCATGTAGAAAACCATGCAGCCCAGCGACCCGAAGATCAGACCGCCAAAGACGATTTCGCGAATGGTGCGCCCTTTGGAGATCTTGGCAATGAAGAGGCCGAACGGCACAGCATAAACCACCCACCATGCAAAGTAGAACACGGTCCAGCCTTGCGGGAAGCCGGTCTTGCGCAGCACATCGGTGACAAAGCTCATATAGATGAAGTTCTGCAACAACAGGCCGAGGCCATCCACCGACTGGTTGAGAATGAAGGCCGTCGGACCACAGATGAGAATGCCGATGAGCCACGCGATGTCGAGGCGCACGTTCCATTTGGACAGAAGCGAAACACCCTTTTCGAGACCGAAGATCAATGCTGCCAGCGGAATGAAGGTCCACAGGAAGATCACGAAGGTATCAACGAAGGCATTCGAGCTTTCCCAGCCGAACAGATAGACAATCACGCCGGAAATCGCAGGCGTTCCAAGTGCCAGCGACGTCATCACGCCACCGATCATGCCGAACATGTAGAGGAAGTTCACCGCATGACCGGCAAGTCCATCAGACTGTTTGCCCAGAACCGGGCGAACGAACTCGTTGATCTTCATGTTTTTCTGTTTGCGGATGAAGAAGAAATAGCCCATCGGAATGGCACAGCAGATGTACCAGGCCCAAGCGCTTGGACCCCAATGGAACATGCCATAGGCAGAGGCCCATCGAGCTGCATCATTGGATCCTGCCTCGATGCCGAAGGGGGGCGACTGCATGATCCAGATCCACTCCACGCTACCAAGATAGAGTACGGAGCCACCGGTGCCGGAAGTGAAGATCAGGCCGAGCCAGGTGAAGGTACTGAAGGTCGGCTTCTGACCCGCATCACCCAGCACAATGCCGCCCATCCGGCCAAGGGCCAGATAGAGGCAGAAGGAAACCGCTGCAAAGGTCGTGACGAGAAAGAACCAACCCAGCTCGTTGGTCGTGAACGAGTGGATCTTGCCCAGAAGCGCGTTGCTCCCCGCGGGGTCATAAAGAAAATACACACCCATGATCAGGGTGACGATGAGTGCCGGGTAGAACACCCATTTGTCGATTGCGCCCTCTCGATACCGAGATTGCATCCTACTCCCCGTGTCAGTCATTTCGGCCATATCTATCCTCCTATAGATCGGTGCATCGATTGCATCGACTGCACCCTGCTTGTCCGTCAGAAATCGACCTCGATGGCCATTCCTTGTTCAACAGCGCGCGCTACGACGGCCTCAGCAACGACAAGGTCCTGCAAACCGACCCCCGTTCCGTCGAATAGCGTCACTTCTTCCTCCAAAGTGCGACCGGGACGGTCGCCATTGATGACCGATCCGATTTCGATGATGTCGGCAGCGCCCATTGATCCTTCCGCCACCGCATGCTGGCATTCACCGATGGTGATGGCCTGCTCGATTTCGTCGGTGAAGACCGTTGCCCGCACCACCAGTGCAGCATCGACCTCCTGTTTTCCACGTGTGTCCGTGCCCATACAGGCGATATGAGTGCCTGGACGAACCTGATGCGACATCAGGCTCGGGGCAAAACTCGAGGTGATCGAGATGATCACGTCCGCTTCCGCGCCCAATCGATCGAGATCAACTGCTTCGAAGGGAAGCCCCAGTTCCGTTGCGGTCTGCTCCAGACGCGACAGCATTTCGGGATGGTAATTCCAGCCGATGACCTTCTCGAAGTCCCGCTGCTCGACCGCGGCACGCATCTGGAACGCGGATTGATGACCGGCCCCGATCATGCCCAGCACTTTCGCGTCCTCGCGCGCCAGATGCTTAATCGAGACGGCAGATGCGGCAGCGGTCCGCAAGGCGGTTAATAGATTGCCTCCGACCACGGCCCGTGCCCGTCCTGTATCGGCGTCAAACAGAATGACGGTCGATTGATGATTGGTCAGACCCTTTGCTTCGTTGCCGGGCCAGTAGCCACCGGACTTCAACCCCAGAGCAAGACCATCCCGGTCAAAGCCGGATTTGAAACCGTAAAGCGCATCGGCATGACCGATCGCCTCGCGGATCACTGGAAAATTGTAGGCTCTTCGCCGCGCCATTGAGGCAAAGACCTTTTCCACCGCATCGAAGCAGTCACTTCGATTAACCAGAGTGGCAATGTCCTTTTCCGGAACGATATACATGCTGTTTCCCCGTAGTCGGAAAACCGGGCGGCGCCATCGTGACCGCCCGGAGATGTGATCTTTGTCAGTAGGCCTTACCGCGCGCAGAAATCGGCCAGACGCACTCGACCATGCCGTTGCGCACGCCGACATACCAGTCATGGACGTTGGCTGTCGGATCGCAATGACCGGGCACCAGTTTGAGCTTGTCGCCCACCTTCAGGGCTCCGTTCGGATCGGTGATCACACCGTGCTCATCGGAGCATTTGATATATTCGACATCCCTGCGCCCGAACACGAACGGCAGGCCACTGTCGACGGACTGCGCCTTAAGCCCCGCGTCACAGATCGCTTTGTCGGCCTTGGCGTGGCTCATGATCTGGGTGAGGATGAAGAAGGAATTCTCCCACTCGCCCTGATCGATGCGCTTGCCTTCCTTGTCCTGAATGCGACCGTAGTCGGCATCCATGAAGGCATAGGAGCCGCATTGCAGTTCATTGAAAACACCGGAGTTGGACTCGAAATAGTAGGAGCCGGTCCCGCCACCTGAAATCAGCTCAGGCGTCAACCCGACGGCCTGCAATCCTTCGACAGCCTGTTTCACCATATCGATGGCGGCATCAAGCTTGGCCTTGCGATCGGCATAGGCGTCCAGATGCTGCATGGCTCCCTGATAGGCATGAATGCCGGTAAACTTGAGGTTCGGAGCAGCATCGACTGCCTTGGCGATCAGGACCACATCTTCGGTCGTCGTGACACCGCAGCGCCCAGCCCCACAATCGATCTCGACAAAGACTTCAAGCTCGGTGCCATGCTTGACCGCCGCAGCTGAAAGCTCAGCCACATTGTCGATGTCATCAACACAGACGATGATGCGGGAACCGGTCTTCGGCAACCGGACAAGGCGATCAATCTTCAGCGGATCGCGCACCTGATTGGACACCAGCACATCCTTGATGCCGCCACGGGCAAAGACTTCTGCCTCACTGACTTTTTGGCAACACACACCAACCGCACCACCAAGACGTTCCTGAAGCTTGGCCACATCCACGGACTTGTGCATCTTGCCGTGCACGCGATGACGCATCCCATGAGCCTTGGCATAATCGCCCATCTTCGTGATGTTGCGTTCCAGCGCATCAAGATCCAGCACGAGGGCTGGAGTCTGGATTTCGCTTTCCTTCATTCCCGGCAGGGCTGGCACATCGAAGCCCACTTCCAGCGTGTCGAAATCGGTCTGTATGGTCATGTTTCTCTCTCCGGTCAGGACTTGAGCCACGGTAGCCTGTCGAGATCGACATTGCCGCCGGTAATGATGACGCCGACCCGTTTCCCACGGAAGGCGTCAGGATTCTTCAGGATGGTGGCCAGCGGAACAGCGCTCGAGGGCTCCATGACAATGCGCAGATGCTTCCAGATGAGCTTCATCGCATTGATGATCTCCTCGTCACTTGCCGTGTAGATCTCGGCCACATGGTTCGAGACAAAATGCCAGGTAAGATCCTTCAGCGGAACCAGCAGTCCATCGGCTATGGTCTGGGGCGCATCATCGGCGATGATGTAACCCGCCTTGAAGCTGCGGTAGGCATCGTCAGCCTGCTCCGGTTCCGCAGCGATAACGAGAGTTTCAGGGGCTAGGGTCGAGAGCGTCAGGCAAGTGCCTGAAATCATGCCGCCGCCGCCAATGGGAGCAACCACAGCATCAAGACCATCGGTCTGCTCGATGAATTCCCTCGCGCAGGTCCCCTGCCCGGCAATGACACGGAAGTCATTGTAGGGATGGACGAAATCTCCACCAGTTGCGGCCTGTACACGGGCAAAGGTTTCCTCGCGTGACGAGGTTGAAGGCTCGCATTCGGTGATCTTGCCGCCATAACGGCGCACCGTATCCTTCTTGGCCTGAGGCGCTGTATGCGGCATGACCACATTGCACGGAATGCCCCGCAGCATGGCCGCATAACTCAGACAGGACGCATGATTGCCGGAGGAATGCGTGGCAACCCCCTTGATGGCCTGTTGATCGTCAAGACCGAACACGGCATTGGTCGCCCCGCGCACCTTGAAGGCGCCCGGCTCCTGAAAATTCTCGCACTTGAAGAACAGCTCTGCACCAGTCAGCTCATTGAGATAGTTGGAGACCCGAACCGGTGTCCGACGGATATACGGCTTGATGCGCTCATGCGCGGCCAGCATGTCGTCATAGGTCGGAATGAGAAAAGGCGTGGTATCCATCAGGCTGCATCCTTGATCTCAAGGGCGGTATGAGCCCGGTAATAGTCCTGTGCCGCCGCGACCCCAGACCCGAGCTTGATATCAAGACCCAGATCGGCCATGACCATTTCGGCGGTGGCAATACCCGACAGGGTCATGACATCGGTGAGGCTACCCAGATGGCCGATACGGAACACCTTGCCAGCCACGTCGCCGAGCCCGGCCCCGAAGGCGACATTGTATTTCTCCGCTGCGTGGGTAACGATCCGCGTGGCATCAAAGCCCGCCGGCGTCCGGATCGCGCTGACCGTATCGGAATAGACATCCGGGGTCAGAGCGCAAAGCTCCATGTTCCATGCGGCGACAGCTTCGCGCACTCCTTGGGCAATCCGGTGATGGCGGGCAAAGACCATCTCCAGCCCCTCGCCCAAAAGCATGTCGCAGGCGGTCTTGAGACCGTTCAACATGCCCACGGCGGGCGTATAGGGATAGCCATTGACCGCATAACCCTTCTTCATGTCCAGAACATCAAAGAAGGTCCGCGGCAGGCGGGCAGATGCCGTTGCATCCATGGCCTTCGGCGAAAAGCCGACAATGGCCAGCCCCACCGGAAGCATGAACCCCTTCTGCGATCCGGTGACGGCAACATCGACACCCCATTCGTCAAACCGGAAATCCATCGACCCGATGGAGGATACCCCATCAACGAACAGCATGGCCGGGTGCCCGGCAGCATCAAGCGCTTTCCTGACACCTGCAATGTCCGATCTCACACCGGTTGCGGTCTCGTTATGCGTAGCAAGAACGACCTTGATCTCGTGAGCCGTATCTGCTGCAAGGATCTGAGCATAGCGCTCGACCGGCAAACCGGCACCCCACGGAGCCTCAACGACCTCTACATCAAGACCATGGCGGCGGCACATGTCGATCCACTTATGCGAAAACATCCCGTTGCGCGCAGCCAAGACCTTGTCGCCGGGGCTCAAGGTGTTGGAGATCGCCGTTTCCCAGCCACCGGTACCAGTCGAAGCAAAGACAAAAATCTCGGTGCTCTCGCCCTTGATCACCTTCTTCACGCCAGCGAGCGCGGGTTGCAGAATATCTCCGAACAGCGATGACCGATGGTCGATCGTCGGCATGTCATAGGCCTTGCGCAGAGTTTCGGGGATGTTGGTCGGTCCCGGAATGAAGACGGGATTCTGAAAGTTCATAAGGGACTCCTTGTGTCGGAACAGCAACACTTAAGGTTGTTGAAGCCAAGTTTAATCCTTTTTGGTCAAGAGTGATATTTTTTTGAAATTATTTTTCATTTCTGTTCGAAAATGAAATTATATCAGCATTGTCAGAGTGTTATATTTTTCATAGAATGAGAGTGTTTTTCATAGCCGCTTGGAAGCTTCTCATGAACACAACCAACATGGACGCTCGGGGCACGCGCAAGGCGCGTGGTCGCCCTCGCAACTGGAACGACACGACCGAGCAGAACACGATCAAATCACTTGACCGTGCGATGTATGTTTTCGAATTTCTCAGCGAGGAACAGGGCAAGGCCCTTTCGACCATTTCCGAGGAGATGGGTCAGTCACCGGCCACCATCTACCGGATCCTCGTTACGCTTCAGGGCCATGGGTTGGTGGAGTTCGATAATGAGGAACAGCTCTGGCACATCGGACCGCAAGCCTTTGTCATCGGGGCCCGTTTCCTGCGCCGAACAAGCATCGTCGAACGGGCCCGACCAATCTTGCGCAAACTGATGGAAAACACCGGCGAGACGGCAAACATCGGCATCGAGAAGGAAGGCTTTGTACTCTTCCTCACCCAGGTCGAGACCCATGCCAACATTCGCGCCTTCTTCCCTCCCGGCACACTCTCGCCATTCCATGCCTCCGGCATTGGCAAGGCCCTGCTCGCGAGCATGGACCCCGAGCGGCTCGACCGGACCCTCCGCCGCAGTGGCCTTCCGGCCTTCACCGACCACACGATCACCGATCGCAGCACGCTGCTAGCTGATCTGGAAGCCATCCGTCAGCGGGGCTATTCAATCGATGACGAGGAGAAGAATGTCGGCATGCGCTGCATAGCCGCGCCGGTCTATGACATGAATGGGGAAGCTGTCGCCGGCATCTCGGTTTCCGGCCCGACCAGCCGCATCAGAACCGAGGAGATTGCGCGACTGAGCAGACCGGTCATGCAAGCCGCAAACGAACTCACAACGGTCATTGGCGGCCGTGTTCCGACTTCAGGGATTTGACCCGGACAGGATCCGCGCGCGCCGAAAGCTCCATTGCCGCCAATCGCTTTGCTTTCGCGCCATCTGTCTCGGAGTAAACCAGATCGCGTCTCTGAGATCGTGCGGGTCCTTGTACCGCCAGACGATCCGCTCTCTGAGATCCTTGTAGCGCGGCTCTTTATGCAGTCGCACAAGTGGGGGCAGGGCATCCTCCCCCAATGCGATCAGATAGTCGCCATCAAGGGTCTTGGCCACATCAGCCTCGGCCACCGCGATATTGTAAGTCGCGATAATCAGGGGAAAGTTCAGGAAAGCAGTCACATAAAGCACCATGAGGGTGGAAAGGATGTTGGCATTGATCAGCCAGCGACCAGTCAGCCCACGCACCAGCTTTATCATCAGCAGCACCAACCCAATCAGGATGAGTCCCATCCAGACGAGCGTCCAAAGCCGGAAGTGTGTGAGGCTGTAGGCATCGACATATATGTGCAGGCGCCACATGGCGAGCGCCACCAGCATCATCGTCTGTCCGGCCCAGAGATAGAGCAGCCCTCTGATCAGGCTTGGCACCCGCCCCCGCGCCTTTCCGGGATCAAAGACAAGAATGAAACAGGCCGCCAGTATGGTTGCCGCCATCAAGGCATAGGAGCCTTCATGGGCGAACTGGGAAAAGCTGTAGCCCTCCGGCAACACCGACCCGGAACGATAGAACTGAAGATCCATTCCGTTCTGCAAGGCAAAGAGCGCGTTGAAAAGGCTGAGCGACAACAGGACCGACTTTTCATTCAGACTGAGCGCCTTCAAAAACCCGATCTCGCTCGACAGATTGTTCACTGCCGTCCGCCCAATCGGCGTCGAGCGGTAGAGTTTTCGCGACAGCCGCAAAAAGGGCCAGCAAAAGATCAGCACGAACAGCCAGAGAAAAATCCGCTCCGGCCTCGGCATCAGATCGATCAGATAGTGCAGATCTAAATTCTTGTACCACTGGTCGAGAAGCGGGTTGGCCTTCATGAAGATCACGAAAAACACGGCCGTGAAAATCACCGGCATCAGCGCAATCCTAATCAGCCCGAGCGGATTGCAGACGGCACCGCGCCGCCGCCCGATGGCCGCCACGACCCAAAGGTCCCGCACTGACCGACCCGTAAGGCGCAGGAGGAACTCGACCCCCGCCCCGAGCCAAGCGAGCGGATCCTTGCGCGCCACCCCATTCAAGGCAAAGGCCATCATGATCAGCCCTAACAGCCCAAACAGGAAGCTCAGGACGCTAGGCGTCTCGATCCCCGGCAACAGAGCCAACAAGAAGAGCCCAACAATATGGAGCAATGACGGCCCCTCATTGGAAAGCCGCCGTCGGCTGAGAAAAGACGCCGCACCAATGGCAGCAAAGGCAATCGTCAGCGTGAGGCCACTATCCTCTCGATAGAACAGCCAATCGAACAGGAGCACGAGCAGAAAGAGCAGCGCAGCCGAAACCCAGAAACGATGACGAAGGCACAGCTTTTCGAACGCCGCCGAAAAAGGCAGCAGGTGAGTCAATTTACCAGGCATGAAACAAGCCCCATGATGTGAAGGAAAAGTTGGAACGTCCCGCTGTCTAGCGCCGAAATTGGCGGGACAGGCTCAACGGATCAGGTCTTGATCGACCCAAAGCGCCGATCTCGCTGTAGGTAGGCTCCCACCGCCTCGCCCAGAGCCTTGCCGTCAAAATCCGGCCAGTGGATGGGAGAGAAATAGAATTCCGCATAAGCGCATTCCCAAAGAAGAAAATCGGACAGCCTTTGCTCGCCCGAGGTTCGGATGAGCAGATCGACAGGCCAGTCCTTCCCGACACCGCTGAGGGCAAAAGACAGTGCCTCAGGCGTCGCACACGGAAGATCGGCGAGAGCCATCAGGATCTGTTCTCGTCCTGAATAATCAAGCGCGATCCGGACGATGAGCGCCTCCCCATAACGGGTCTTCTGCTCCGCCGCTTCAATCTCGGCTCGCAAGCCCTCGGCAATGCGATCCCGTCTACCGATGAACACCAGTCGGATGCCCTTCTCGACAAAGCTGTCGACTTCCTGCCGCAAATAGCTCTTCAGTAGCGAGAACAGGTGGGTCACCTCTTCTGGCGGACGCTTCCAGTTGTCCGAGGAGAAGGCATAAAGGGTCAGCATCCCGATTTTGTTGCGCGGCGCAGCCTCAATGACCTTGCGCACGGCTTCGATACCCATCTTGTGACCATAGATCCGCGGGAATTTTCGCAATGTCGCCCAACGGCCATTGCCATCCATTATGAGCGCCACATGGAGCCCATTGTCCTCGCTGACCTCTTCGACTGGCAGCACGGCCCGCTGAAGGCCCAACCCTTTTGCATTAACAGACAAATTACTTTGCATTACAAAGTTCCTTCTCAAAAAAATACAGGCGTCCCGTCAGCTCGGCTTGGTGCCGAGCTCTCCAAAACCTGCCTCATTTGTTCTTTCACCCTTTTCGTTCGTCTCCAGAAGCTCACTGGCGTTCTTGACCACCTGCTCCAGAACAGAGAGATAGTCGAGAAACCGCTGCCGCCCCTCCTTGGTCAAACGACACGAGGTCAACGGGCGGTTCTTCACAAAGGTCTTCTCGATTTCAACGATATTGGCCTCATGGAGCACCTTGAGATGCCGGGACAGATTTCCGTCCGTGAGACCGCACAGTCTCTTTAAGTCGCCAAAACTCAGGCCCTTGGGATGAGCGACAAGGGAGGTCAACAAACTGAGGCGCGCCTTTTCATGCAGCACCCTGTCGAGACCGTCATAGGCAAAGGGCCCGCTCGATTGGTCAGACATCACTCTCTCTCCTTTCGGCAACATGCAGCAACCCGGCGAGCATGAATTGACCGATGGTAAAGGGCACCCCCATCATCAAGACGCTTGCCGCCCCAGCCTCGGCCCCAAGGATCATGACGACAACACCGGAGAGAAAATACCAGGCAGCGGCCAGCATGATCTGTTGCGGCAGGCTGCGCTGCGAAGCAAACAGACCGAGCGCGACAAGCATCTGCCACAGGCCGGGCAGCAGCCAGAAATCTCCGGGACTATAGAAAAGAATGACCGCACCCACCGCAGCACCGGCGAAGCCGATGGGCATGAACTGCAGAACCATATTCTGCACCATCTCATCGGCCAAACCGCCGTGAAAGCGCCGAGCACGGGCACGGGTCTCAATCGCGATCAGCAGGAAAGAAAAAACAGCAACGCCGATCCAGAGCCAAAGCATCGTCGCCTCAGAGCGCACCAGCAGCTCCGGCCAGAGCAATTGCCCAGCCATAGTCAAGAAAGCCAGCACACCGGAAACCCCGATCACGGCCGGGCCAAAGCCCTGAAAGACTGTTCCAGCCGCCATCTGGCTGCGAATGTTGGCAATGTCGACCAAAGCCCGGTTCAAATCATTCATCGCGCATCTCATGCAAATAACTTTGCATGGTAAAGTACTTTGACTTTGTGGCGCGATTATGTCGGGAGATTTTAGCTTGTGGCAGGAGAGATCTGGCCGCGTCTCTTGCCCTAACGCCAATACAAAAACCCGCCCTGACGGCCCAAGCAGCGGCCATTCGGGACGGGTTCAAGTAAAGACCAATATGATCAGATGGCCAGATAGTTCTCGCGCAATTCCTTGTTGTCGAGCACTTCCTTCGCCGTGCCATCGAACACCACCGAACCGGTGTCGAGAATGACCGAGCGATCAGCCAGCTCCAGCGCACGGATGGCATTCTGCTCGACGAGGATGGTCGTGATGCCCTGGCTCTTGATGATCTCAAGCGTCTTCTCGATTTCATCGACGATGACTGGCGCCAGACCCTCGTAAGGCTCGTCAAGCAACAGCACCTTGATGTCACGGGCAAGCGCCCGGGCAATCGCCAGCATCTGCTGTTCACCACCCGACAGGGTCACCCCCTCCTGATTGCGCCGTTCACCAAGACGCGGGAAGAGATCATAAAGCCGTTCGATGCTCCAGCCGATCGGTTCGACGATCTGCGCCAGTTGCAGATTTTCCTCCACCGTCAAACCGGGAATGATCCGGCGATCTTCCGGCACGAGGATCATTCCGGCCCGGGCCGCCTCGTGGCTTGCCATTGTGTGCAGATGCTGATGATCAAGCCAGATTTCGCCATAGGTGAGATGCGGATTGTCAAGCCGGGCAATGGCCCTGAGCGTCGAAGTCTTGCCCGCTCCGTTGCGCCCCAGAAGCGCGAGAATCTCGCCCTCATGAACATTGAAGGAGACGCCCTGCACGATATAGCTCTCGCCGTAATAGGCGTGAATGTCATGCACCGACAGGAAAGCGGGCGCAGTCGCCGCCACATTGGCATGCTTGGAAAAGTCGGTCCGCTGATCAGCCGGACGCTGGGTTGCTTCTAGTCCGAGATCCGTCATGCTGCTTCTCCAAGATAGGCTTCCTTGACCTTCGGATGGCCCTTGATTTTTTCCGGCACATCCTCGACCAGCGGTGTCCCCTGCGCCAGTACCGTGATGCGCTGAGCGAGAGAAAAGACCACATGCATGTCATGCTCGATGATGGCGATGGTGATGTCGTGCTTCTCGTGGATCTCCTTGAGAAGATCGATGGTGTTGTTGGTATCCGCCCGCGCCATGCCGGCGGTCGGCTCGTCGAGCAGCAACAGCTTCGGCTGCTGCACCAGACACATCGCCATTTCGAGACGCCGCTTGTCGCCGCGCGACATCGAACCAGCCATCATGTGGAGCTTTTCGGTCATCTTGACCTCTTCAAGCATATGCTCGGCTCGCTCGATGATTTCCTTCTCGTTGGCCACCGATTCAAAAGCATGCATCCGGAAGGCTCCATCCCGCTTGGCAAAGCAAGGGATGAGCATGTTTTCCATCACTGTCAGATCGGTGAAAATCTCCGGTGTTTGAAACACGCGACTGATCCCCATCTGATTGATTTCATAAGGAGTCCTGCCAAGTACAGACTGGCCCTGAAAGGTGACGGTTCCGGTGTCCGGCTCCAGTTTACCAACGAGGCAGTTGAGCAAGGTCGACTTGCCCGCACCATTGGGGCCGATGATCGCGTGAACCGAGTTTTCGGCCACTGACAGATTGACATTACCGAGCGCCTGCAGACCACCAAAGCGCTTGTTAACGTCCTTGACTTCAAGAATGCCCATTATTCGCTATCTCCATCAGACCACTTGGGGGCTCGGTTTGGGGTGATGTTCGGGGTCCTTGGGCGGAATGTCGGGTTTCTTTTCGCGCTTGAACCAGTTCCGGATGCGCTGTCCACCTTCGAGCAATCCGCCCGGAAGGAATATGACCACCAGCATGAACAAGAGACCGAGGGTCAGGTGCCAGCCCTTGCCGATGAACGGGTGCAGCATGAAGACAATCGCATCTTCGAGCCCGTCGGGCAGCGCCGCGAACCAGCCATGCAGGATGTTGTCGTTGATCTTCGAGAAAATATTCTCGAAATACTTGATGAAGCCTGCACCAAGCACCGGTCCCATTAGGGTTCCAGCACCGCCCAGAATGGTCATCAGCACCACTTCGCCCGATGCGGTCCACTGCATCCGCTCGGCACCAGCCAACGGATCCATCGCCGCAAGCAGGCCACCGGCGAGCCCCGCATACATGCCGGAGATCACGAAAGCGGCAAGCGTATAGGGACGTGGATTGAGGCCGGTATAGCTCATGCGGGTCTGGTTGGTCTTGATCGCGCGGAGCATCATGCCAAAGGGCGAACGGAAGATCCGAAGCGAAATATAGAAGACCAGGATCGCAATGATGGCACAGAAATAGTAGCCATTGCTGAAGGTGAATTGCCAACCGGCAATGTCAACCTTGGCAGCTTCGTGCATGACGATGCCGAAGAAATGCGGCGAGGTGGGACTGCCCTCTCCCATCAGAACCTGCGGATCGTCACCATAGACCTGAAGACCGGTCTCGCCGTTGGTCAGGGGTGTCAGAACCGAATAGGCAAGGTTGAATGACATCTGCGCCATAGCCAGCGTCAGGATCGAGAAATAGATGCCCGATCTGCGCAGGGAGACATACCCAATCAACAGTGCAAACAGCGCCGACATGACAATCGCCAGCAGAAGCCCCGGCAGCACATTGAAGCTCAAGAGCTTGTACATCCAGACGACGGAATAGGATCCGACACCCAGAAAGGCGGCATGACCGAACGAGAGGTAGCCGGTCAGGCCAAAGAGAATATTGAACCCGATTGCAAAGATGCCAAAGATCGCAAAGCGCTGCATCAGATCGGGATAACCGGCATTGAACTGCGCCAGCGCCGAGTTCTCGGGGAACGGCTGCAGCAATATCGGTGTCGCCAACGTCAGAAACATGACGATGAGGAGAAAGGTAGTGTCTTTCTTGCTCAGACCCAGCATGAATTATTCCTCCATCACGCCTTTGCGACCCATCAGACCGCGCGGGCGGGTCAAGAGGATGATGATTGCAACGAGATAAATGATGATTTGGTCGATCCCCGGGATCACTGACTTGATTTCGTTCATCGAGGCAAAGCTCTCAAGAATACCAAGCAGAAATCCGGCCAGCACCGCACCGGGCAAAGACCCCATGCCGCCCACAACGACCACAACGAACGACAGCACAAGGAAGTCCATGCCCATGTGATAGTTGGGCGAGTTGATCGGCGCATACATGACCCCGGCAAGCCCGGCGACAGCGGCTGCCAAGCCGAACATGATGGTGAAGCGTTTGTCGATGTTGATGCCGAGCAGGCCAACGGTTTCGCGATCAGCCATACCGGCCCTGACGACCATGCCGAAGGTGGTGAAGCGCAGGAAGGCGAACACCGCGCCGATGATCACGGCGGAGAACAGGAAATAGACCAGACGCCAGTAGGGATAGATGATCGTGTTCTCGGCAAATCCGATCAGCACGCCAAAATCGAGTGAGCCCTTGAACACATCTGGAGCTGGCGTCGGGATCGGGTTGGCGCCGTAGAAATATTTGACGATTTCCTGAATGACGATGGCCAGACCAAAGGTAACAAGGATCTGATCCGCATGAGGGCGTTTGTAGAAATGCTTGATCAGCCCGCGTTCCATCGCATAGCCAATGAACAGCATGATGGGTATGGCGAACAGGATCGCCAACGGCACAGACCAATTGAGAATGGCATTGCCGGCCACATCGCCGAACCAATCCACGACATAAGGCGTATCAACCTTTAACGGGTTTCCCAGAAAGTCCTTTTTCGTCGGATCCTCAACCTTGAAGGACAACGAAAGAAGCTTCTGCAGCGTCACGGCACAGAAGGAGCCGAGCATGAACAAGGCACCATGGGCGAAATTGACCACACCCAGCGTGCCGAAGATGAGAGTCAGTCCCAGTGCGATCAGGGCATAGGCGCTGCCTTTGTCAAGACCGTTGAGAATCTGAAGAATGATTGCGTCCATTGGAGAACCCGCATCGATAAACCGAACACCAGAGCGTCGGTTCTAGTCCCAAATCAAACAGATGGTCGTGCCGCCATCAGGGCGGCACGACCAGAAACGTGGTTCGGATTATGCGCCGGCGTTGCAGGTACCAAGCGACGCTTCATCTCCGCCGAACATCTTGTGGTTCGGTGCGTAGGTAACCTGATCAACCGGGGTAACTTCGACGATTTCCAGCGTATCGTAGGCCGTGGTCGGATTCTGAGCACCACGCACGACCAGAACATCCTTGAAGCACTGGTGATCTTCTTTGCGGTAAAGGGTCTTGCCGTTGCCGAGACCGTCGAACTCGAAGCCTTCGAGAGCTTCGGCCACACCGCACGGATTGAAGGTGCCCGCGCGTTCACAGGCATCTGCATAGAGCAGAACCTGAGCGTAGCAGGTCTGTGCGGAGTTGGACGGCGGGCGACCATATTTCTCGCCGAAGGATTTCACGAACGCCTTGGAGCCTTCGTTGTCCAGCTGCCAGTTGTAGTTCATGGACCCCAGAACGCCCTTGATGTTTTCGCCTGCACCGGCGGCCATCAGCTCGGAATAGAGCGGCACGACAATCTTGAAGTCCTTGCCATTGACCATTTTGTCAAGCAGGCCGAACTGAACCGCGTTGGTCAGAGAGTTGACCATGTTGCCGCCGTAATGGTTGAGAACCAGAACGTCCGCGCCCGCATTGATCACCGGAGCGATGTAGGACGAGAAGTCGGTGGTTGCCAGCGGCGTCAGAACGTTGTTGACGGTCTGCCAACCCATGGCTTCGGTAGCAGCCTGCATGGATTCCTGCTGCGTCCAGCCCCAGGTATAGTCTGCGGTCAGGTGATAGGCGCGGCGATCAGTGCCGAGTTCTTTTGCCAGAATCGGGGCAAGGGCTGCACCAGACATATAGGCGTTAAAGAAGTGACGGAAACCGTTGGCTTTGCGATCCTTGCCGGTGGTGTCGTTGGAGTGCGTGAGGCCAGCCATGAAGATGACGCCAGCTTCCTGACACAGACCCTGAACGGCCACGGCCACGCCCGAGGACGAACCGCCGTTGATCATGACGGCGCCGTCTTTTTCGATCATCGATCTTGCCGATGCGCGGGCTGCGTCTGATTTGGTCTGCGTGTCGCCGGTTACGAATTCAACCTTCTTGCCAAGGATACCGTTGCCCTTGAGCGCCTTGGAGGTGAAGGTCTGAAGGCAACCGCCGTCGCCTTCGCCATTGAGGTGCTCGACGGCAAGCTTCTGAGCCAGAAGCTCGTCTGCGCCTTCGTCAGCATAAGGACCGGTTTGCGGTACGTTGAAGCCGAGCGTCACAGTCGAACCGGTCGGCTCGTTGGTGAAAGCACTTGCTCTGCTAGTAAAAATTGTCGGCATGGCGAGACCGGCACCCACAAAGGCTCCAGTCTTGATCAACCCGCGACGCGAAATCGTAAGCTTGCTCATAAAGTTCCTCCCAAAGATTAGCGTGATCCTCTCTCCTCAAAGCGACCACGGTGTCTGGTAAAGACTACGCAAACCTACAGACGCTCCGCGCTGAAACACCATAGGACTTTTGTTCATCAGTCGAAGGGAGCAGACGTCTTTCGAGAAAAATATGCTGCAAATTCAGTGCATTACTCATACTAAGGAGCAATACGATCCGTTAAGGATGCCTCGAATTCCATCAGTCTCGCGCCTATTCTGAAAGCAGCCCGAAGGCATATTGCGCTCACCACCATACCGCTTGACCTGCTTCGGACAGAAACAATCAAGGACGCGACTGAAATCAGACGCGCTCTTACGGCAAAATTTGCGAATCAAGACAGCCTGACGAAACGGAAGGTGAGGCAAGCGAAATGAACGAGTGGCAAAAGAAAAGCCAGTCGGCATCCCGACTGGCTTGAAACTATGATCTGAGGCTGGAGCAACCAGTCAGATGATATCAGTTCTCTTGATTTCGAGCCCGAAGCCTTCCAGTCCGACATAATGGCGCTCTCTGGAGCTGAGCAGGCGAATGGAGGAGATGCCGAGTTCCTTCAGGATCTGGGCACCCAGACCGATATCGCGCCACTCTTCGTCACGGGACCGTGCCGTCTCATGAGCTTCGTTCTGGGCTGCATCCAGTCCGCGGTTGGAACGCAGGGAAGCGGTGACCACTCCGGGGGAACCATCGCGCAGATAAACCAGCACGCCGCGATCATTCGTGAAGCGTTCCATGATCGTATCAAGTGAGCAGGACGGACCGAACACGTCATTAACGACATTTTCTTGATGCAGACGCACCGGAATGTCGACGCCATCACGGATATCGCCGAAGATCAGAGCGATGTGATGCACCTGATCAAAAGGAGCCGTGAAGGTGACCGCCTTGGCTGTACCGAACTTGGTCTCGACCTCGAAGCTGTCGCGCTTCTCGATCAAACGCTCCGTGCGCTGACGATAAGCGATCAGGTCGGCAACGGAAACCATCTTGAGGCCATGTTCCTCGGCAAAGGCCACCACCTGCGGGCCGCGCTTGACGGTGCCATCATCATTGACCAGTTCAGACAGCACACCGAATGGCGGCAGACCGGCAAGGTTACACAGATCGATCGCAGCTTCCGTATGACCGGAACGCATCAGCACGCCGCCTTCGCGTGCAACCAGCGGAAACACATGGCCGGGCTTCACAAAGTCGATGGAAGAGACATTGGGATTGGCCAGAGCATGCACGGTTGAGCAACGCTCTTCGGCAGAAATGCCGGTAGTGGTGCCATGCTTGTAATCCACCGAAACGGTGAAGGCAGTCGAGAGGGGTGCATTGTTGTTGGCCACCATCGGATCGAGATGCAGCCGAGCAGCATCAGGGCCCGTCATCGGCGCACAGACAATTCCCGAGGTGTGACGGACAAAGAATGCCATTTGTTCCGGCGTGATCTTGGTCGCAGCAGCGATCAGATCGCCTTCGTTCTCACGATCATCATCATCCATGACGACCACGATTTCGCCCCGCTCAAAGGCGCGAATGGCTTCAGAAACCCGTTCCATATCGGTCATATGCTGTCCTTCCAGTAAGAGGCAACCCTTGCGCGCAAGTCTGTCCTTCAACGCGAGGTGCCCTGTTTCTCGCCGTTTTATAGGGTCACGCGCGAAAATAAAATAGAAAAAACGGCTCGAAATCGTATCAAAGAGACTAAATGGCTTCGGGATCGGCATTCACGGGATCACAAAAACGTAAACAGCTGTGCTGATACACCATCCCAGCCCCTCGCTGGCGCCCCTATTTGCCGTCTGAACGGTCCACAAGTCGCTGAGCCGTGTAATTGTCGGTGATCAGGGTACCGATATAGCCTGTTTTCAGCGCACCATGAATTGCTTCGGTCTTCCCGCTGCCGCCCGCCAGAGCCACGACGCGGCTAACATGCGCCAGATCTTCGAGCGGCAGACCGATGACACGATCATCAAGAGGCGTTTTCACGATCTTGCCATCAGCATCAAAGAAACGAAGGCTCATGTCCCCGACGGCGCCTGCCTCGGTCAACTCGGTCAGTTCCATGGGCGAGAAGACGTTACCCGACCGTGCCAGCATGGACGAGGGTTCAACCGAACCGATGCCCACGATGGCGAGCGTGATCTTGCCGAACAGATCCATGGTCTCGCGTATATAGGTGTCGCTGAGCAGCACCAGCTTGGCTTCGCGGGATTGGGCAACTCCGGGCGCCGAGAGAAGCCGAGGCTCTGCTCCGGTCAGCCGCGCCAGACGCGTGGTCAACTGCGTGGCGTGGGTCTGCACCGTCGGATCTCCCATGCCGCCGAGCGTCTGCACCACATATTTCGCCTGCCCCTGTCGCATCGGATGGATATTCTCGACCATCTTTAGAATGGATTCGCTCCAGCTTGCGACACCGATGATTTCTTCGGGCTGCAAGGTGGTCTCCAGAAGATGCGCGGCCGCCTCGCCGATCCTCGCCATGATCGGCCCGGGACTGTCCTCGGATGTCTCGACAACGATCACTTCCGGCAGGGAGTATTTGAAACGCAGGGTCGTTTCCAGCTCGGAAAAGGTCCCGGACGGCGCAACGATTGTCGTGCGGACGATTTCCTCTTCCTGAGCCTTCTTCAGCATGCGGGAAACAGAAGCCTGTGAGATGTGCAAATGCCGCGCAATGTCGGCTTGCCTGAACCCGTCGATATGATACATTTGCGCGATACGGGCGATCAGTCGCAGTTCGTTTACCCTAGCCACCAGACGGCCTCCGATAGGAATGAATGAAATTTCATTCTATCCAGAATAATTATTTAGTCAAAGCATTGTACGCGCTATAGCGTCGCGCCACATCGCAAGCGCATTCTCACGTTGCGTCCCATCCATATCAGGCTCGATCCGCGAGCCGTGACGGCCCAGAGCGGCGATCGCATCGATGTCCCGCCAAAAACCAACCGCAAGCCCTGCAAGATAGGCAGCCCCTTGCGCCGACGCCTCCGTGCTCTCACCGATGATCAGCGAATGATCAACATAGTTGGCAACCATTTCCATCAGAAACGGATTGCGGCTCGGCCCGCCATCGACAAACAGACGTCCGATGCCATGGCTCGAATGCTGCATGATGATCTCGAAGACATCATGCACCTGAAACGCCATGCTTTCGGCCGCCGCACGCGCAACATGCGCCTTGCCGGAATTGAACGACAGGCCGCACACCAACCCACGGGCGGACGAGTTCCAGTGTGGCGCACCGAGCCCCACATGCGCAGGAACCAACATCACGCCTTCGGTGTCCTCGACAGTCTGGGCGAGATCAAGCAACGCAGTGACATCGGTCTGACCAAGAAGCTCCGCCGTCCATGGCAGGATCGATGCACTGACAAGGATATTGCCTTCAAAGGCATAGGTCGGTTTGCCGTCAAGGGACCACGCAATCGTCGTCGTGATGCCCGTTGGTGGCACGACAAAATCCGGCATGGTGGTCATGATGGACGAGCCCGTCCCGAAGGTCACCTTGCCGTCGCCCAGACCGTAGGCACCATGGCCGAACAAAGCGGCATGGGAATCGCCAATCGCCGAAGCTACTGGGATACCGTCTGGCAACCCGTCAACATCAAACGTTTCGGTAAAAATGTGCGAGGAATTCTGAACCTTGGGCAGCATTTCCATGGGAACGTCAAACAGCGCACAGAGGCTCTCATCCCAGCGCTCCTTGGAGATGTCATACAATTGGGTGCGGGACGCGTTGGACGCATCACAGGCATGAACCTTGTTGCCCGACAGCTTCCAGATCAGCCAGGAGTCGACCGTGCCAATACAAACATCTGCAGCAGTTTTGCCTTTGCAATGATTTTCGAGCAGCCAGCCGACCTTTGTCGCCGGAAACATGGGATCCAGTGGCAGGCCGGTCAATTCAATCACCCTGTCCTCATGCCCTGCTGCCTTGAGCTTGTCGCAAGCCTCCGCCGTGCGTCGGCACTGCCATGTGATGACCGGACCAAGGGGATCGCCGGTCGTCCTGTCCCAGGCGAGAATGGACTCGCGCTGGTTGGAGATCCCGATTGCGGCAATCTCCGTCCCCGGGGCTGCGGCAAGGCAGCTCCTGATCGCACTTAACGTGCTGGTCCAGATCGCGTCGGCGTCCTGCTCGACCCACCCGGACTGCGGATGCCGGGTCTCAACGGGACAAGATCCCCGGCTGATGATCTCGCCACTCTCGACAACCAGAATGGCTTTGCTGTTGGTTGTGCCTTCATCAATGGCAAGAATTGCTTTCGTCACGGACGCCCTCCTACGCTTCGCATGCTGCAGCATACCAGTCCGCCAGACTAAACGAAGGCGAGGTCATCGGCTGTACCGCGAAGGTCTTTTCTGCCTCAATCGAGCAGTTTTGAATAATTATTCTTATTTAATTATTCATACTTTCAGCTCTGCCTGTCAAGTGAGGTCATGCCCCATGGTCGCGGCTTTCCCCTTTTGGAGCATAGGTGCGACTCCAAGTTCCATCTCAGAAACAGTCAACATTCATGGTCTGCGCCACAGAACTCTGCGTCACAGGTCCAGACAAGCTTGGTGTTGAATATAAAATAAGGATCACGCATGGCAGAGTCGTCGTTCCAGAGACCGGCATGAATGCGCACAAGATGGAAATGACCCTTCTGGAAGCGGGTACCGAATGCACACGTCAATGAAGCTTCAGGTTTGGTTGTCGGTCTATTTCATGAGCAAAAGATGGTCGAAGTGGAAAAACTTTAGTCGGAGACAGTTTGTCACACATCTTGCTAAGCGCCAGATTTTTTATTGAACAGGATAGATCAAAACTGAAAATTACACCGGCTTAACCATTATAAACACTAAGCTTTTTGTATTATCACTTACGTAAGAGCACCCTAATTCACGCAAAAGTATATATTTTTAACAATCACCACCAAAACGAAAAAGAAACCAAGCAGTATTCCGCAAGATGAAATCGATCTCAAAAAAGAAGTTTTATTAAGGATTCACTGAAATTTTAAAACAAAGAAAAACCAGCACGGTGTACAGTATGAAGTTCATATCTACTTTTCTCGCAGTCTCGCTGCTGTCGATTGGCAGCGCCGCGGCCGCATCCCCAAAACCGGATCTGTCGGGCTTGGACACCAAAGACCTTCTTCGACAGGTTGACGAATGGCTTTCCGGCGAAATCGTTTCCCTGAGCATTGACGCTCAGAACAAACGCTACGGCAAACTGTCAGAACAGCAGATCACGGATCTGGACAACAAATGGCGGTCAGAAAATGAGTCGAATGACAAACCGCTGATCTCGGCAACGCTCTCCAGTCCGCTTTCCGTCTATCTGACGCGCATGCAAGGCCAGTCCTATGGCTTGTTCGTCGAGATTTTCGTGATGGACAACAAGGGGCTCAATGTCGGCCAGTCCTCCATTACTTCCGATTTCTGGCAGGGAGACGAGGCAAAGTTTCAGAAAACTTACGACGTCGGACCGGACGCAGTCTTTGTCGACGAACCAGAGTATGACGAGACTCTTGGAATTTGGCGAGTGCAGATGAGCAAAAGCATCAAGCACCCGAAATCCAATGAATTGATTGGCGCGGCAACGATCGAAGTCAATCTGACTGAGCTGGCTCGTCGCCAGCAGCTCGCCAGCAAGTGAGAATGGCCATGCTGAAAAATTTGTCTATCACTCTGAAAAGCCTCATTTCCTTCTCCATGCTTGCCTTCATCGGCATCGCAGTGGGAGGCATCAGCTACTATCAGGCCGACACGGTCTCGACCGCAATCGAACGCCTCGAAGAAGCAGAGCAGAAAGTCGACGCCCTGTCCGAAACCAAGATGTCGATTATCGAACAATATGCTTCGTTGAAGTCTTTCCTTCTGACAGGAGACCTCACCGCGTCCGACAATGTGAAGGACTGGTCCAACAGGATTTCTTCAAAGCTCTCTTCCCTGTCCGGCATCGAAGGCTTCAATGAAGTCGCAACTCAGTGGCAGACTTGGAACGACGAGTTTGCCAACAAGCAGCTCGCACTGATGCGGAACCCGATGACTGTTGATCTGGCTCGCGCCATCGAAGTGTCCGGCGAAAGCAGCCGCGCTGTGAAAGCAGTTCTTGATCATCTGGATGAACATCTTGCCGAGATGACCCAGTTGCAGCACGAAATGAACACGATCCAGAACAATGCTGTCGGCACGATGCAATCATCCGCTCTAATCGGGCTGGTACTGTTGGTCCTTGGAACCGCCGCATTGCTGATGCTCAACAATGCCGTTGTGTCCCGGCCTCTCGGTCGCCTCGCCGATGCCACCGAAACGCTGGCAAAAGGCAACCTGAACGTCAATATCGCAAACGACGAACGCCACGACGAAATCGGGCGTATGTACAGTGCACTGGGCATTTTCCGCTCCAACCTTGAGCATACCCGTGAGTTGGAAACACAGGCGGAACGTCAGCGCACCGAGAGCGAGACACGCAGACGCGAAGACCTCAAGCGACTGGCAGAACAGTTCGAACAAACCATGGGCAGCATCGCGCGTGCCATTTCCTCGACCTGCCAGAACCTGCAGAGCAATTCCATCGAACTGTCGGCCATCTCGGACGACACGACCCAGAAAGCCGTTTCTGTTGCCTCCGCATCGCAGGAAGCAAGCACCAACGTGGAAACCGTCGCATCGGCTACCGAAGAACTGTCAGCCTCGATCAACCAAATCAGCGAGCAGGTCGCCAAATCCGCCAACCTGTCCACCGATGCTGTGCATGAAGTCGAGCGCACCACGCAGTCCGTCGAAGAGCTCAAGAAAGTGCTCGATGAAATCGGCAGCGTCACCCGCTTGATCAATGACATCGCAGCCCAGACCAACCTGCTCGCGCTCAACGCAACCATTGAGGCAGCTCGGGCCGGTGAAGCTGGACGAGGCTTTGCGGTCGTTGCCAACGAGGTGAAAGATCTGGCTAGCCAGACCTCGAAAGCCACCGAACAGATCGAACAGCAGATTGCCAACATGCAGCAGGCTGCCTTCAACTCGATCGACGCAACCCACAGCGTTGCCGAAAAAGTGCGTGCCATCACCCACGAAACGAACGAGATGGCAACCGCTGCCGACCAGCAGAACATGGCCACCGGCGAGATTGCTCGCAACATTGCAGAAGCGGCCTCCGGCACCCGCAATGTCTCGGCCTCCATGGAAGTGGTGAACGGATCCGCCCTGAAAACAGGTGAGGTCTCCAACACCATGCGCACCATGATCGACGATGTGAACGAGCAGAGCAAATCGCTGCAGAAGGAAATGGAAGCCTTCCTCAAGATCCTTCTGGCTGCCTGATCCATCGGGCACAAATCACCAAAAAAACCGGCGGTTCCCCTAAAGGAACCGCCGGTTTTTTGGTTGCCTGACGTCTCTTGGCAACATGACCTGCCCGAGTAAGTGCTTGACATTCCCACCATCCCTAAGGAGAAAAGCCCAAGGGCTCTTCGTCGCCCGGACAATGCCATGCGCAAGAGGTCTTGAGACGTGACAGACAGGATGGATACGCGACAAAACCGCCAAAGCATCATCGATGCCGGGCTGGAGATGAATGCCACGGGCCTCAATCAGGGAACCTCAGGCAACATCAGCCTCCGATGCGAAACGGGAATATTGATCACCCCGTCTGGAATCGCCTATGACAAGCTTGTCCCGGAAGACATTGTCCTCGTGAGAGAAGACGGCTCCTGCCCGGACGAGCAGGTACCCTCCAGCGAATGGAAGTTCCACTTCGCCGCCTATCGGGCCCAGAAGACCGCCAACGCCGTGGTCCACAACCACGCTCTCAACGCAACGACACTTGCCATTCTCAATCGCCCCATTCCGGCCATTCACTATATGGTCGCCGTTGGGGGCGGCAATGACATCCCGGTCATTGACTATGCGACCTACGGCACCGGGGCCCTGTCCGACCTTGTCCATGAAGGCCTCATTGAGCGCAAGGCGATCCTGATGCGTCACCACGGCATGATCGCGACCGGACCGACCCTCGCAAAAGCCATGTGGCTGGCGGGCGAAGTCGAGGCCCTTGCCACCCTGTATGTCAATCTGCTCCAGATCACCGACACGCCACCCTGCCTGCCCGATGATGAAATTGACCGCGTGCTGAAAAAGTTCGAGAGCTACGGCCTGCGGGAAAAGGCCTGACGGATCGAGGTCACAGTGAACAACAACCTGAGCGTCACCGTTCTTGGCTCCAGCCCCGCTGATACTGATCAGCTTGAGGCTCTGTTGCCGTTGCTGTCTGACGAGGAGCGGAGCCGTCAGAGCACGATGCGCCTCGCCTCGGATCGGTGGAACTTTGCCCTCGCCCACTGCCTTCTGCGCAAGGAGCTGAGCCGTTGGCATCCCTCGATTGCTCCTCAGAGCTGGATCTTTGAGCGCACGAAAACCGGCAAGCCGGTCATCTCGGCGCATCAGCAAACCGGGATTGGCCCGCTCGACATCAACATCACCCATACCGACGGACTGGTTGCCTGTGCCATCACCAATTGCGGACAGGTCGGCATTGATGCCGAACGCTGGTCTCGGGATATCGCAATCGACCGGCTGGCGCGAGATGTTCTCACTCATAGGGAACGGACGCTCATCGCCAAGCTCCCCAAAGACAGACAGAAAGCCGCGTTCATCAGCCACTGGACCCTGAAGGAAGCAAGCCTGAAGGCAACGGGCATCGGCCTCAATGTCGAATTGCCCTCACTGGACTGCCACTTCGCGAACAGTGAGCAGCCCTTCTCCGGGGTCGCCAACATCAAGGGATTGCCTCTGCCGGGCGAGACCTCAGGCACGGATCGTGAAAATACGGGTGGCCAGATCATGCATCTGGAGCTTTTTGAACGGGCAGACCATGCCCTCGCCCTCGCCCATCTCGGACAACAAGCCCCCGTCTCACCGAGCCTTAGCGAATGCAGGCTGTCCGACCTGCTTGCCCACTAACAAACCAACCGCACGGGCAACAAAGTCTTAACTCGCCTCAGCCAGTTGCTTCAGACTGGCAGCGACCGCATCCTTGATCTTTTCCTTTTCGGCATCGTCAAAGTCTGTCGGCCGGGCCTTGAGGGCCTGATAGGCCAGAAACAGATTACCGACCTGCTCCACCAGTTCCAGAGCATCAATGCCATGAGCGATGACATAGTCCGTGATATGTCCGGCAAATTCCCACAGAAACACCAGATCAGCGGGCATGACATTGTCAGCTCTTGCCACACCAAACTCCGGGCTTTGCTTCGGATCGCCAAAGTAGGCGTCGAAGGTTTCAGTCTCCTCGACCGCAGCGGCCATATCCTTGGTCAATCGGATGCGAAGCATTTCGGCGTTGATTGTCATTGATGTCTAACCTGTCCTGAAGAGGGCTTCACCTGATGCAACTTGCGCCAGGCCCAAAAGCCGAGAACGCGCAACATCAGGTAGAAACTTGACGAAATTACAGCAAAAAGCAATGCCTCGGACCAATCCCCTGTTTGAGAAAGGACAATGATGTCCGCAAGGCTCGGCAATGCCATGACCTCACCCTTCTCGGTCGCCGCAATCAGCTCCTGTGAACTCAACTGCAATGCTAAAGCGAGAAGGAAGAAAACAACGACTTCCACACCCGTCACGATCAGGCTGCGGTATCGATGAAAGACAAACAGACCCTTGTACTGATTGTAGAGCAACACCAGACCGGCACCGCAAAACAGCGTAGTCAAACCGGCATCCCGCCAGTTGCCATCAAGAAAGTCGAGAGCCAGAAAATAGCGCACATAGGCACTGTAAAAGGCACCGATCAGCGCAAAGATCAGCACATACTCGATCGCAGTTCCGGGCACCATCAACAACCGCAGCCCGATCTCTCGCCAGATCTCTCGGCGCGTCTTTATGCCCTCACGCCGGCATCGAATGATGCGCTTTCCTGCCATGACGAGACATCCGACCAGCAGCACAAAAGCCACAAGGGCACCGGGCAAACCGATCAGCTGGGCATTGAAGTCGGAAAAGAAATCCCAATAGAAGGACTTCACCACCCCAGCAAGGGCCGGGCCGCTCACTTCGACCGCGGTGACGCCCAAAAAGGCAATCAACCAAGGCAACAGCGGACGTCGTGGCAAGACTGGCGGCCGCTTTGGCAACGTGGCATAGAAAATCACAAAGGATGAAAGCGCCACGACATCGAAGATCAGCACCAGACTGCAAAGCGCCTTGGGAGCGACCAGCACATAGAGCGTGCGAACGGCAATCACCAGCCCCCAGAAATAGATCAGCAGATTGCGGGCATGAAGGCTGTATCCCTGCCGGTGGCATCCCCGCTCAAATGGCGTGATATCGGCACTGATGGCGCTCAACATATCCGGCTGCGAGGCGGTGGTGCTGAAGGGATAGGGCTCTTCGACATCGGGTGCAAAGCGAAAGGCGGCCTGATCTGCAAAGAACTCTCGCGCCTTGTAGTAGGAAGTCACCACCCCTTGGAAAGACAGCGCGAGGCCGATTGCAAAGCCACCGATCACCATCAATTGCAAAACCAGCTTGATGAGGACACCAAACGGTCCACTGACGAGCAAGGTGGCAGAGATCAGAATGAGCGGCGAGAGCGAGGACAGAACCACGAAGGCATAGATGCTGACGATAACCACAAATGCCGACGCGACGAGATTGTCTCTCAACGGCGTATGGGCAAACTCATGCACCATGAAGAAGCGCACGGTCCTCTGCTGAAGGTCAGACGCTTTTCCCTTGAGGATCCGCGTCACATGTCCTTTGGGAACGAACAGCACACGCCCCTTAGCCAGAAAGTCGTTACCGGCAACGCCTGCCGGACTTTCAACAACCTTGATATCGCGGAAATAACCGAAAGCCTTCAACATCCGCTTGGCGACAGGCCGCGAGGCCTCATTCTCCGTGAGAGACTGCCCATGAGGTTTGGAAAAACGCGTGAGATGCGCAAAGTACAACAACAGGGCGAGAACGCCCAGAACCGACCAGGATATCGGATCGACGAAATGTCCGCCTCTGGCCGCATCGAACAGCGTGACCACCTCGGGAACCCATCCGGGTAGCAATGAGGGGTCGGAATAGACGAGCTTGTTGAACATCGGCATGAAGCTTGCCATGCCGACCACCATATCGATGCCATGAAGGATCGTCATGGCCAGACAGAGCGCGGTCCCAAAGCCGAGCATCGCAAAGGCGATCATGCTCCATAGGCTCGCACCCGCCATCACGTCACGGCGTACCTGATCCGAGAGCACTTCGTCTGATGGCTGATCGTCTGTCATGAGAATAGAACCGGTGCGGAAAACAGGCAAAAAGCAACCTGAAGGTGTCTGGACCAAGCAATACAAAACCATAAATAAGCCAAACACAACCCGATACAAACAAAGATTGCACCGGAAAAGCGCCATGCCGCGCGCCGAATTCGGTACTTTCAGGGATGACCAAGTATCAACCACCAAAGTCGAGACCTAAAATGCCAGCATGCCGAGTTTGAGTGCAAAAAAGCTGCAATTGCAGGAATTTGAGTCAGATATGACAGTTCGCCAACAGCGTAACCGGCAGAAATTTCGACCGCCTTCAAAACTTAGCCCAATCCTTGAGCAACGAATGCCCGCTCACTAAAAATACGGAGTAAAAAATAGGCAAATGACCAATATCATACCAATCCTCTCAATGGAGAAATGTTGCTCGATTTGCATTTTTCTGGACACTTCCTTTCAATAATAGATAGAAATACTTAATAGAATCAGCTCACTTGGCGAATGTCTTAAGCATTGGGAAACGTTTGGCATACCCCTTGCAATCAGAGGTCCATCACCTAACCCAGATGGAGAAGAAAAAAGTGCCAATGAAATTCTCTCGCATTGCCGCAGCCCTTGCTGTGACAACCTCTCTGATTTCCGCCACCGCCGCTCTGGCTGAAGACACCATCAAAGTCGGCGTGCTGCATTCCCTGTCCGGAACCATGGCCATTTCCGAAACGACCCTGAAAGATGCCATGCTGATGCTCATCGAAGAGCAGAACAAAAAGGGCGGTCTGCTCGGCAAGAAACTCGAAGCGGTTGTTGTCGACCCGGCCTCCGACTGGCCGCTGTTTGCTGAAAAGGCACGCGAGCTGATCGACGTCAACAAGGTCTCTGCCGTCTTTGGCTGCTGGACATCCGTGTCGCGCAAATCCGTGCTGCCGGTTTTCGAAGAGCTGAACTCCATCCTCTTCTACCCGGTTCAGTATGAGGGCGAAGAATCCCAGCGCAACGTGTTCTACACCGGTGCAGCACCCAACCAGCAGGCCATCCCTGCCGTTGACTATCTGATGGAAGAAGAAGGCGTTGAGCGCTGGGTTCTGGCTGGCACCGACTATGTCTATCCGCGCACGACCAACAAGATCCTAGAAGCCTATCTCAAGGCAAAAGGCGTCGCCGAAGAAGACATCATGATCAACTACACCCCGTTCGGTCATTCCGACTGGCAGACGATTGTGTCCGACATCAAGGCCTTCGGTGAAGGCGGCAAGAAAACCGCAGTGGTCTCCACCATCAACGGTGACGCCAACGTGCCGTTCTACAAGGAACTGGCCAACCAGGGCATCAAGGCAGAAGACATTCCTGTCGTTGCCTTCTCCGTGGGTGAGGAAGAACTCGCAGGTCTCGACACCGCACCTCTCGTAGGCCATCTGGCTGCATGGAACTACTTCCAGTCTGTCGACTCCGAAGCCAACACCGCGTTCATCGAAGCATGGAAAGCCTTCACCAAAAACCCGGAACGCGTCACCAACGATCCGATGGAAGCCCATTACATCGGCTTCAACATGTGGGTGAAAGCTGTTGAAGCAGCCGGCACCACCGATCCGGATGCCGTCATCGACGCCCTGCCGGGCATCTCGGTTCCCAACCTGACCGGCGGCTATTCGGCCATGATGCCGAACCACCACATCACCAAGCCGGTCCTCATTGGCGAGATTCAGGACGACGGTCAGTTTGACGTCGTTTATGAAACCGCAGGTCTTGTCCCGGGCGATGCATGGTCTGACTTCCTGCCGGATTCTGCCAAGTTGATCTCCGATTGGCGCGCACCGCTGTCCTGCGGCAACTTCAACACCGAAACCAAGGAATGCGGCGGCAAGGGCGAATAATCCCCCCCTCGCCGACCTCTCCTACCCGGTGGCAGCCTTGTGCTGCCATCGGGACAATTCTGTGAAGACCTGAAAGAATCTGCCCATGTCTCGATTGCGCGCACTTCTGGCGTGTCTGCCGGTGCTGATGGTTCTCGTGATCATCACGCCCACCCTGTCGAAAGCACAAGAGGCAGACTTTGCCTCTCTGATTGCGTCCCTTGCCGAAGGCTCCCTGAGGGATCGCGCCGAGAAGGTTGAAGCGCTGTTGGCCACGGAAGATGATCGGGTCATCCCCGTTCTGACCCAGCTCGCCGATGGCGATCTTTATGCCCGCAAGTCAGACAATGCGGTGCTTCTCACCAAGAAAACGGGCAGAACCTTCACCACCACCGACCCGGTGACCGGCGAAGAGACCACGGATGTCGCCAAAGGCAACCTCGACAAGATCAAGGCGAACAACAGCCTGCGGCGCACCATTCGCGACGGGCTCAGCCTCTTCACCCTCAATAGCAAGGATCCCGCAAAGCGTCTGAGCGCAGCCGAAACCATCTTTAGGTCTCAGGACCCGGCCGCCCTGCCGCTGATCGAAAAGCGTCTCGAGAAGGAAGACGTGGCCGATATCCGTTCCCTGCTCGAAGAGGCCAAATCCGCGATCGTCCTGTCCTCCGAGGATGTCGCCCCCGAGGCCAAGCTCGAAGCCATCGACATCTTGCGTGAACGCGGTGGTCGCGGCTCGCTGACCCTTTTGAGCAACGTCAAGACCGAACCGGGCAGCGAAGTGGCTGACGCCGCGGCACGCGCCATCACCTCGGTCGAGCGCCGCCTCGCCATCTGGGACGGCCTGCAGAATGTCTGGTACGGCCTGTCCCTCGGTTCCGTTCTGCTGCTCGCAGCCATCGGCCTTGCCATCACCTTCGGCGTCATGGGTGTCATCAACATGGCCCACGGTGAAATGGTGATGCTTGGAGCCTACACCACCTACGCGGTGCAGCAGGCGCTGCTCATGGCTGCGCCCGGCCTGTTTGATTACTCCCTCGTCTTTGCCGTACCGGTCGCCTTCCTCGTTGCAGGCTTTGTCGGGCTGCTGCTCGAACGCGGCATCATCCAGTTTCTCTATGGCCGCCCGCTCGAAACCCTGCTTGCCACATGGGGCGTGTCCCTCGTGCTGCAGCAGACCGTGCGCACGATCTTCGGTCCCACCAACAAGGAAGTGGTCAACCCCAGCTGGATGTCCGGCGCGGTCGATCTGGCCGGTCTCTCACTGACCTGGAACCGCATCTGGATCTTCTTCTTTGCCCTTGCGGTCTTCGGCCTTCTCTTCCTGCTACTCAAGCGGACCCCGATGGGCCTGCAGATGCGCGCCGTCACTCAGAACCGCAAGATGGCCTCCTCTATGGGCATCCGAACTCCTTGGGTCGATGCCTTCACCTTCGCCCTCGGCTCCGGCATCGCAGGCATCGCAGGCGTGGCCTTGAGCCAGATCGGCAACGTCTCGCCCAACCTCGGCCAGAGCTACATCATCGACAGCTTCATGGTCGTGGTCTTTGGAGGCGTCGGAAACCTCTGGGGAACGCTCATTGGCGCCCTCACGCTCGGTGTCGCCAACAAGTTCCTTGAACCCTTTGCCGGGGCAGTTCTTGGCAAGATCCTCGTGCTCGTCTTCATCATCCTCTTCATCCAGAAGCGACCAAGAGGCCTGTTCGCCCTGAAAGGGAGGGCCGTCGAATAATGCTTACATCTTTTCTCTTTCGCGGCCTCAAGGGCAACATCGTCTGGGTGGCATTGATCCTTGCCATCATCGGCGTGTTGGTGCCCGTGCTCAATCTCGTGGTTCCTGAAGGCCAGCCGTTCCACATCCCCGATTACATCGTCTCGCTGTTCGGCAAGTATCTCTGCTATGCCCTGCTGGCACTGGCGCTCGATCTTGTCTGGGGCTATTGCGGCATCCTGTCCCTCGGACATGGCGCTTTCTTCGCCCTTGGCGGCTATGCCATGGGCATGTATCTGATGCGCCAGATCGGCTCTCGCGGCGTTTATGGCGATCCGATCCTGCCTGACTTCATGGTCTTCCTGAACTGGAAGGAATTGCCTTGGTACTGGTATGGCTTCGATCAGTTCTGGTTCGCCGGACTGATGGTCCTCATCGTGCCGGGCCTGCTCGCCTTCGTCTTCGGCTGGTTTGCCTTCCGCTCGCGCGTCACCGGCGTCTACCTTTCGATCATCACCCAAGCCATGACCTACGCTCTGCTGCTCGCCTTCTTCCGCAATGACATGGGCTTTGGCGGCAACAACGGCCTCACCGATTTCAAGGACATTCTCGGCTTCACCCTGCAGAATGGCGGCACCCGTGCCGGTCTCTTCGCTGCATCGGCCTTTGCCCTCTGCCTTGCCTTGATCTTCTGCTCGTCCATCGTGCGCTCGAAATTCGGCAAGATCCTTCTCGCCACCCGCGACGCCGAGGCCCGCGCCCGCTTCCTTGGCTATCGCGTCGAGCATGTGAAACTCTTCGTCTTCACCGTCTCGGCCATGATGGCAGGCATTGCAGGAGCGCTCTATGTGCCGCAGGTCGGCATCATCAACCCCGGTGAATTCGCACCTGCCAACTCGATCGAGGTCGTCATTTGGACCGCTGTCGGCGGCAGGGGCACCCTCATCGGCCCGATCATCGGTGCCATCGCCGTCAACATGGGCAAAAGCTGGTTCACCGCCGCGCTGCCCGAATTCTGGCTCTTCGCTCTCGGGGCTCTCTTCGTCGCTGTGACCCTCTTCCTGCCCAAGGGCATCGTCGGGGCGGTCTCCGACCTCGTGGCCCACATTCCGGGTCGCAACCGCAAGACAAAAGACACCGGCCCGGACGAAATGGCCAGCTCCAAAGTCGCTGAACAGGGGGGAGACGCCTGATGAATGAAGCCCTGACCCCAACCCTGCTCTATCTTGATGACGTGTCCGTCGCCTTTGACGGCTTCAAGGCCATCAATGGCCTCTCACTCACCATCGAACACGGTGAGATGCGCGCCATCATCGGCCCCAACGGCGCGGGCAAGACCACCATGCTCGACATCATCACGGGCAAGACCCGTCCTGACAGTGGCGACGTCCTGTTCGAAGGCGACATGGACCTGACTCGTCACGACGAAACAGAAATTGCACAGGCTGGCATCGGTCGGAAATTCCAGAAGCCGACCGTCTTCGAAAGCCAGACCGTGCGCTCCAACATCGAATTGGCCCTATCCGGTGAGCGTGGAGTGTTCGCCTCGCTTTTCTACAGGGAAAGCGAGGCGGACCGGATGAAGATCGATGAGATCCTTGAAACCGTCCGCCTGACCGCTCGCGCTGAGGAACTCGCCGCCGACCTGTCTCACGGCCAGAAACAATGGCTCGAAATCGGCATGCTGCTGGCCCAGAATCCCAAGCTGTTGCTTGTCGATGAGCCGGTTGCTGGGATGACCGACGCCGAAACGGTGGAGACAGCCAAGCTGCTCCGCGAAATAGCCAAGACCCATTCGGTCATCGTCGTTGAGCATGACATGGGCTTCATCCGCGATCTGGGCGTCAAGGTCACCGTTCTGGCTGAAGGCTCCGTATTGGCAGAAGGATCGCTCGACCATGTCAGCGCCCATCCGGACGTCATTGAAAGCTATTTGGGCCGTTAAGGGGAAAGACAATGAGTGAAGCCATCGAACAATCCGAGGGTACGAGTGCCGTAGCCCCTTCTTCCGCCCCCGTAACGCTGAAGGTAACCGGCATCAACCTGCATTATGGTGCGGCTCAGGCCCTGCGCAACATTTCCCTCGTTGCCGAGAAGGCGAAGATCACCTGCGTCCTTGGCCGCAATGGGGTGGGCAAGAGCTCGCTCCTGCGCGCCATCGTCGGCCAGCATCCTGTCTCCTCGGGCACCATCGAGCTCGGCGGATCGGACATCACCAAGGCCCCTCCCTATGCCCGCGCGGGCAAGGGCATCGGCTATGTCCCGCAAGGACGAGAGATTTTTCCCCAGCTCACGGTGAAGGAAAATCTCGAGACCGGATACGCCCGCCTGACGCGCAAGCAGAAGTATGTGGAAGACGAAATCTTCGAACTGTTCCCGATCCTCAAGGACATGCTCTCCCGCCGCGGAGGCGACCTTTCCGGCGGCCAGCAGCAGCAATTGGCCATTGGCCGGGCCTTGGTCACCAGACCGGATCTCTTGGTCCTCGACGAGCCCACCGAAGGCATCCAGCCCTCCATCATCAAGGACATCGGCCGCGCCATTACCTACCTAAAGGAAGAAAAAGGCATGGCTATCCTGCTCGTCGAACAGTATCTTGATTTCTGCCGGGAGCTCGCGGATGTGGTCCATATCATGGATCGCGGCGAAATCACCCACACAGGCCCGGCAGAAGACTTGGACAGGGAAGATGTACGCAGCTATCTCACCGTCTGATCCCGCCCCCGGGATCACCGCCTCCCCCGCCGCACAGCGGGCCAAGGGAAGCGGTCAGATCAGCTTCAAGCCCGCAGAGGGCGGCGTCACCCGTCTGGATCGCCTCTATCAGCAGGGCTGCGCCAAAATCCGACTGCCCAAGGTCTATGGCTCCAAAGCGAGCGAAGCGGTGCTGATCAACAGCTCCGGTGGCCTGACGGGCGGGGATGAGATGAGCTGGGACATCACCTGTGGTTCGGCAACCTCGGCCCTTGCGACCACACAGGCCTGCGAAAAGCTCTACAAATCCAACGGCGGCACCGCTCGAGTGGAAACCCGAATCTCCGTTGCCGATGGCGCCCGGTTCGACTGGCTGCCGCAGGAGACGATCCTGTTCGACCGTTCCGCCCTCGACCGCTCCCTGATGGTTGAGCTCGAAGGCTCCGCCCGCTTTTTGGCCGTCGAAGCCGTGCTCCTCGGCCGTCTCGCCATGGGAGAGACGAGCCTCAACACCTGTTTCAAGGATCACTGGCAGATCCGCCGCAACGGCAAACTGATCCACACCGATACACTCCGCCTTGAAGGCCAGACCGATCTCGTCGGCAACAGGGCTGCCACCCTGTCGGGCAACCTGTCCTTTGCCACTCTCTGCTATGCCGGGCCGGACGACGACGAGACCCTGTCGCACCTCGTTGATGAAGCCCGTACCCTCATTGCATCCGAGCCTGACTGCACCGGTGGCGCTTCGGCGGTTGGCGGCAAGCTTCTCATCCGGCTTCTTGCCCCCCAAGGCATGCTTTTGCGCCGGACACTCATTCCACTCATTTCACTGCTCAGAGCCGGGGAGCCTCTCCCCCGCGTCTGGACCACTTAAGACAAGAAGAGGAAACGTCATGAATTTGACACCACGGGAGAAGGACAAGCTTCTCATCGCCATGGCGGCGATGGTTGCCCGTCGACGCCTCGAACGCGGGGTAAAACTCAACCACCCTGAAGCCATCGCCCTGATCACCGACTTCATCGTCGAAGGCGCACGCGATGGCCGCACGGTCGCCGATCTGATGGAGGCGGGTGCCCACATCATCAGCCGCGATCAGGTCATGGAAGGCATCCCCGAGATGATCCACGACATTCAGGTCGAGGCCACCTTCCCCGACGGCGTCAAGCTCGTCACTGTCCACGAACCGATCCGATAGGAGAAAGCCAATGATTCCAGGCGAAATCATCACTGCGGACGGCGACATTGAACTCAATGCCGGCCTCGAGGTCACCGAACTCGAAGTCTCCAACACCGGCGACCGCCCCGTTCAGGTCGGCTCGCATTACCATTTCTTCGAAACCAATCCCGCGCTGAGCTTTGATCGCGATGCAGCCCGAGGCCAACGCCTCGACATCGCATCGGGCACCGCCGTGCGCTTCGAGCCGGGCCAGACCCGCTCCGTCAAGCTGGTCCCACTGACCGGCAAGCGCGAAGTCTATGGATTCCGGGGTGACATCGGAGGGGCACTGTAATGGCATATTCAATTTCCCGCGCCGCCTATGCGGACATGTTCGGCCCGACCACCGGTGACAAGGTGCGCCTTGCGGACACCGAGCTCTTCATCGAGGTGGAGAAGGACTTCACCTCCTACGGCGACGAAGTCAAATTCGGCGGCGGCAAGGTCATCCGCGACGGCATGGGCCAGTCTCAGGTTGCCCGCGCTGACGGAGCCGTCGACACGGTCATCACCAACGCCCTCGTTGTCGACTATACCGGCATCTACAAGGCCGACATCGGCCTCAAGGATGGTGTGATCTGCGGCATCGGCAAGGCAGGCAACCCGGACACCCAGTCCGGCGTCGACATCATCATCGGCCCCGGCACCGAAGCTATCGCCGGTGAAGGCAAGATCATCACCGCTGGCGGCATGGACGCCCATATCCACTTCATCTGCCCCCAGCAGATCGAAGAAGCCCTGATGAGCGGCATCACCACCATGCTTGGCGGCGGCACCGGCCCGGCCCATGGCACGCTGGCCACAACCTGCACCCCCGGCCCGTGGCATATCGCTCGTATGATCGAGGCTGCCGACAGCTTTGCCATGAACCTCGGCTTCTCGGGCAAGGGCAACGCCTCCAAACCCAAACCGCTCGAGGAAATGCTCCTTGGAGGTGCCTGCGCCCTCAAACTGCACGAAGACTGGGGCACGACCCCGGCCGCCATCGACAACTGTCTCTCGGTCGCCGATGACTATGACGTGCAGGTCATGATCCACACCGACACGCTGAATGAGTCTGGCTTTGTCGAAAGCACCGTCGATGCCTTCAAGGGCCGTACCATCCATGCCTTCCATACCGAAGGTGCCGGTGGCGGTCACGCCCCTGACATCATCAAGATCTGTGGCATGGACAATGTCATCCCCTCCTCGACCAACCCGACCCGGCCCTACACGGCCAACACGGTGGCCGAGCATCTCGACATGCTGATGGTCTGCCATCATCTTGATGCCAACATCCCCGAAGACGTGGCCTTCGCCGAGAGCCGTATCCGCAAGGAAACCATCGCGGCGGAGGATATCCTCCATGACATGGGTGCCTTCTCGATCATTTCCTCGGACAGTCAGGCCATGGGCCGCGTCGGCGAAGTAATCATCCGCACCTGGCAGACCGCCGACAAGATGAAGAAGCAGCGTGGCAAGCTCAACATCGAAACCGGCGACAATGACAATGAGCGCGTCAAGCGTTACATCGCCAAATACACCATCAACCCGGCCATCGCGCAGGGCATGAGCAAGCATATCGGCTCAATTGAGGTGGGCAAACGCGCCGACCTCGTGATGTGGAACCCGGCCTTCTTCGGCGCCAAGCCGGACATGGTGCTGATCGGCGGCACCATCGCTGCCGCTCCGATGGGCGACCCGAACGCCTCCATCCCGACACCGCAGCCGGTCCACTACCGTCCGATGTTCGGTGCCTTCGGCAAGTCGCTCACCAACAGCTCCATTGTCTTTGTCTCCAAGGCAGCGATGGATGCGGACCTACAGGGCAAACTCGGCACGGCAAAAGCGATGCTCCCCGTCGAGAACACCCGCGGCGGCATCTCCAAGGCTTCCATGAAGCTCAATGACGCAACGCCAGAAGTGACGGTCGACCCGGAAACCTACGAAGTCCGGGCCGATGGCGAAGTGTTGACATGCGAGCCAGCAGAGGTTCTGCCCATGGCTCAGCGCTACTTCCTGTTCTAGGACGCGCCATGTCAAATATCATTGCCTACAGAATTCTTCCTCGGACCGAATGGCCCGGGGAAGCATCCGACCAGATCACGCTTGATGAGGAAGATCGTCACCGTCGACGCATCATGATGACCTCGGACAACGGCCTCGAATTCCTGCTCAACCTGCCCAAGGCCGAGCGTCTCAACCATGGTGACGGACTGTTGCTTGACAATGGCCATGTCATAGAGGTTCTGGCACGACCTGAAGCGCTGCTGGAGGTTCGCGCCAAGGATACCCTCGCTCTGCTCACCCTCGCCTGGCATCTGGGCAACCGCCATCAGCCAACCGAGATCTACGAGGATCATTTGCGAATCCGCGATGATGCGGTTATCGCCGACATGCTCGAAGGACTCGGCGCAAGCTTGACGAAAACTGAGGCCCCCTTCTCACCGGTCAGTGGAGCCTATGTCAGCAAGGCGCACAGCCATAGCCATGTCTCCGCGCACGAGCATCATCACGCTCACAGCCATGATCATGAGCACGGCCACGACCATGCGCACGGAAAAGATCATGCTCACTAGTGCCAATGATGCGGCTCCGATCACCAATGGTGTGGGCGGATCGGCACTGATCCGCCTGATCACCTTCCTGTCACCGGCCTTCCCGATTGGTGCCTTCAGCTATTCCCATGGTCTGGAGGTCGCGATCGCCAAAGGCACGGTGAAGGACCAGACAACGGCGCTCGACTGGCTCCAAGCCCTGCTGCTGCACGGCGGAGGCTGGTCTGATGCGGTACTGCTCAGCCAGAGCTGGCAGGCGGACGACATAGAGGCCATCCTGTCACTCAATGAATTTGCTTTGGCCATGGCGCCCTCTGCCGAACGCCATCTCGAGACGGTGCGTCAAGGCGCAGCCTTTCTGAAAGCGAGCAAGAGCTGGCCCATCCCCCTGCACACAACACTGGCGGACGCAGGTGTCGACAACATTGCCATGCCCGTGATCGTCGGGACCGTGGCAAAGGCACAGGGCATCCCGCTCGAAAGCATTCTGCCTGCGAGCCTTCACGCCTTTTCATCCAACCTGATCTCGGTTGCCATGCGCCTCGTCCCGTTGGGACAGAGTGACGGGCTGGCTCTGCAGGCCGGTCTTGAAGCAACCATCCTCAAGGCCGCCTCGCGCGCCCGAACCGCCAGCCTTGACGACATCGGCACCTGTTGCCTTGCGTCCGACATCGCGGCCATGCAACACGAACATCTGACCACAAGGATCTTCCGCTCATGACGAACCCGACCTCCGACACACCAGTAGCGAACAGCCTCGGCGGCCCGATGCGCATCGGCATTGGTGGCCCGGTTGGAGCGGGCAAGACGACCCTGACCGAGAAGCTGTGCCTTGCCATGCGCGATCATTTTTCCATCGCCGTGGTCACCAACGACATCTACACCAAGGAAGACGCCATGGCGCTGGTGCGCAAACAGGCGCTGTCAGAGGATCGCATCGTCGGCATCGAAACCGGCGGCTGCCCGCACACGGCCATTCGCGAGGACGCTTCAATCAACCTCGCTGCCGTTGATGAACTGTGCGCCCGCCATCCCGACCTCGATTTCGTCTTCATCGAATCCGGCGGCGACAATCTGGCCGCGACCTTCTCGCCCGATCTCGCCGACCTGACGCTCTATGTCATTTCGGTCTGTCAGGGCGACGATATCCCGCGCAAGGGCGGCCCCGCCATTTCCCGCTCGGACCTGCTCATCATCAACAAGATGGACCTCGCCCCTTATGTCGGTGCGGACCTTGAGCGCATGCAAGCGGACGCAACAACGGTTCGACACGGCAAGCCGTTTCAGTTCACCGACCTGTCGCGAAATGCCGGTGTCGCCGAAATCGTCGATCTTTTGTGCAAGAAATCCGGGTTCAAGACCCCGTCGCTTCAGGTCGCCTGATCCGATCCGGTTTCGGCGCGTTGGTCAGATCTGGGGCACGATCCAGTCAGGGACTAGCCCACTCTTCTCGATCGCCTCAAAAGGATCCTCGCCTTTGAGGAAACCATGATCGGACACGAGTACGCTCGCCCATCCGCGGGCGCGCGCGCCATAAACATCCGTGTGCAGGCTGTCTCCCATCATGACGATGCGGTCCCGGACGAAGCCAGCCGGGAGCCTTGCCTCAAGGGCATCATAGACGGCACCGAAGGGCTTTCCGATAAAGGTCACATCAAGACCGGCAATCCGATCCATCAGATCATGCACCCGCCAGCCGGGCTCAACCGAAAAGCATCCTTCGATGGGGGCCACCAGATCAGGATTGCCGACAATGATGCGCCTCGGCCGCTTGGAAAGACTTGTTGCCAGAAGATCATGGCGCTCCGCAGTCCAGCTTTCAGTCGAGAGATAGAGGATGGCATCAACCCGATCATAATCATCCGGGTCCTCTTTAAGCTGAAGACAGCGCACCGGCAGCTCTTCGGGGCTGAACCAAGACGGCCCAACCACACCCCAGAACAAATCAGGATCCTCAGATGTCAAAACTTCATCACAGATCATGCGCGATGAAATCAATTCCTCATCCCGGAATGAAAAACCGAGCCGCTGAAATTTCTCAACAACCTTTGGAAAAGTAAAAGACGCCGCATTCGTGAGAACAAAGAGACGCTTCCCTGCAGCGCGAAGAGCATCTATCCGCTCCTTGGCTCCCACTATGGGCTCATTGCCCACATTGAGTACGCCATAGGCATCAAAGACAAATACGTCATAAAGCTCTGTCAGCTCTTCAAGGCTCGCGGCCTGTCGTGGACCAACAGTCTTCATGGGTTCAAGCAGCGGAAAACGTTGACGCACGGCCTCATACCGGTCGAAAGCCTGTTGCGAGGAGGGGGGCAGGATGGGGTTTCGGCAGTCGGTCATATCGTCAACTCGTTTGGATCGGTCGTCATTGCTCGGCGGGGAGGAGATAGAGCATGCGACGGTTTGTTTTGCGCCTTCTTAATGCATTAGAACTGGACGATCCTCAACCTCCAAGGCTACCTTTCCCGAGAGAGATTCGCATGCGGCATTCTCTTTGCCCGGCAAGATATATGTTCCACGACGAGCCTGCTTCATGACTAAGCCCAACGCCTCAAACAAACAGTCACTGTTGCAGCGCCTGCTCACTGCCATCTGGTTCCCCCGCTCTGAGAAAAATGCCGTTCCAACTGATACATCGGGCGTTTTACCAGACCCTGCAGACAGACCGATTGTCCCTGCACCGGAACCCAGTGCACCCAAAACTCTCAGAGCACCAACTTCTTTTCAGGGCTTGGTCAATCTGACCGTTTTGGTGGTTGAAGATATTGATTCTACCCGACAATCGATTTGCCAAATGCTGGAAGAATTGGGCCATTCATACGTTGAAGCGACCAATGGATCCGAGGCAATCGCAATAGCCGAAACACGGACGCCGGATGTCATCCTGATGGATATGTCTCTACCCGACATCGACGGTTGGGAAGCAGCGAGGCTCCTGCGCAACCACAGCAACAGCCAACTCGCGAAAATACCGATCGTCGCGATGACGAACCGGCTTACTTTTTCCGAACAGACACAACAATCAAACATATCGGCTTTCTTGACGAAACCGTTTGATAGTCAATCCTTAGCCGAGACACTCAAGACAACGACTATCGATAACGCCTTTGAAGCTAGTGAAAATCCAGAAACGTTGGACAAAGAACTTTTGCCTCTCTTCGACCCATCTATTCTTATGCAAGACAGAACTGAATTGGGACAAGAGCGAGTGAATGAGCTGATTGAACGTTTTTTGAAAGTCGCGCCTTCATTCTCAGATACCATCTATCAAACAGCATCTGAGACTGAACGTCGTCAACAGGCTGAAATCCTCAAAGGTGCCGCCAACAATCTTGGACTATTGAGGCTTGCCGAAACAGCAGCTCGCATAGAACGTGGAGAGGCACCTTCGGATCTGGAACGTGTTTTAAGAGAAAGCATTCGGTGCCTTAAGTCGGCTGTCTAGCCTTCCCCCAATCCCCCTCCTGCGGATGCAAGAAGCCCCCAACGATTACGGAGGGACCGTAATTGTTGGGGGCTTTTTAAGTTACTTGCGTTTAACAGGCCTGGCAGCGACCTACTCTCCCACGTCTTAAGACGGAGTACCATTGGCGCAGAGGAGTTTAACGTCCGAGTTCGGGATGGGATCGGGTTTGGCCTCCTCGCCATAACCACCAGGCCGGTTAAGCGCAAGTATTGAGAAGCTGGAATAGTCTTAGGCGGCTATCAGTGATTGTTTTTCAAACAATGCACTTTTCGCCTCATCGACGCATTTTACGCTAAGCGTAAAAGCGTCTTGAATGGTCATTGATAAATGAGAGTGATCAAGCCGATCGAGTTATTAGTATCAGTAAGCTTCGCACGTTACCGCGCTTCCACACCTGACCTATCGACGTGGTGGTCTTCCACGACTCTCAGGGAGAACTCGTCTCAAGGTGGGCTTCCCGCTTAGATGCTTTCAGCGGTTATCCCTTCCGCACATAGCTACCCTGCAATGCGGCTGGCGCCACAACAGGTCCACCAGAGGTGCGTCCATCCCGGTCCTCTCGTACTAGGGACAGCTCCTTTCAATTCTCCTGCGCCCACGGCAGATAGGGACCGAACTGTCTCACGACGTTCTGAACCCAGCTCACGTACCGCTTTAATTGGCGAACAGCCAAACCCTTGGGACCTGCTCCAGCCCCAGGATGCGATGAGCCGACATCGAGGTGCCAAACAATGCCGTCGATATGGACTCTTGGGCATCATCAGCCTGTTATCCCCGGAGTACCTTTTATCCGTTGAGCGATGGCCCTTCCACTCGGGACCACCGGATCACTATGACCGACTTTCGTCTCTGCTCGACTTGTCAGTCTCGCAGTCAGGCTGGCTTATGCCATTGCACTCAACGACCGATTTCCGACCGGTCTGAGCCAACCATCGCGCGCCTCCGTTACTCTTTGGGAGGCGACCGCCCCAGTCAAACTACCCACCATGCGCTGTCCCGGATCCGGATAACGGACCGCGGTTAGACAGCCATGACAACAAGGGTGGTATTTCAAGGATGGCTCCATCCGAGCTGGCGCCCGGACTTCAAAGCCTACCACCTATCCTACACATGCCAACACAACTGTCAGCGCAAAGCTATAGTAAAGGTTCACGGGGTCTTTCCGTCTGACCGCAGGAACCCCGCATCTTCACGGGGAATTCAATTTCACTGAGTCTATGCTGGAGACAGCGGGGAAGTCGTTACGCCATTCGTGCAGGTCGGAACTTACCCGACAAGGAATTTCGCTACCTTAGGACCGTTATAGTTACGGCCGCCGTTTACCGGGGCTTCAATTCGGAGCTTTCACACCTCCTCTTAACCTTCCGGCACCGGGCAGGCGTCAGACCCTATACGTCGCCTTGCGGCTTCGCAGAGCCCTGTGTTTTTGATAAACAGTCGCAACCCCCTGGTCTGTGCCACCCACCAAAAGTTGCCTTCTGATGGGTCTCCCTTCTCGCGAACTTACGGGAGCAATTTGCCGAGTTCCTTCAGCATAGTTCTCTCAAGCGCCTTGGTATTCTCTACCAGTCCACCTGTGTCGGTTTCGGGTACGGTCTAATGTGGGTGCTATTTCCTGGAACTCCTAGGCAGCATGATCAATCCAATAAGACCATACTACTTCCGGAATTCGTCACATCCCACTGGTTGAGGAATATTAACCTCATTCCCATCGACTACGCATTTCTGCCTCGCCTTAGGGGCCGACTAACCCTGCGCTGATTAGCATTGCACAGGAACCCTTGGACTTTCGGCGAGAGTGTCTCTCACACTCTTTATCGTTACTCATGTCAGCATTCGCACTTCTGATACCTCCAGGTGCCCTCGCGGGTCACCCTTCATCAGCCTACAGAACGCTCCGCTACCGCGTGCTTACGCACACCCGCAGCTTCGGTGCATGGCTTTAGCCCCGTTACATTTTCGGCGCAAAGACCCTTATTTAGACCAGTGAGCTGTTACGCTTTCTTTAAATGATGGCTGCTTCTAAGCCAACATCCTGGTTGTTTTGGGATCCTCACATCCTTTCCCACTTAGCCATGACTTAGGGACCTTAACTGGCGGTCAGGGTTGTTGCCCTCTCCACGACGGACGTTAGCACCCGCCGTGTGTCTGCAGGATAGTACTCTTGGGTATTCGGAGTTTGGTTAGGTTTGGTAAGTCGGTGAGACCCCCTAGCCCATCCAGTGCTCTACCCCCCAAGGTATTCATCCCACGCTCTACCTAAATAGATTTCGCGGAGAACCAGCTATCTCCGGGTTTGATTGGCCTTTCACCCCTAGCAACAAGTCATCCCCGTCTTTTTCAACAGACGTGGGTTCGGCCCTCCAGTGCGTGTTACCGCACCTTCAGCCTGCTCATAGCTAGATCACCCGGTTTCGGGTCTAATCCATCGAACTGACGCCCTATTAAGACTCGCTTTCGCTGCGCATACACCTAACGGCTTAAGCTTGCTCGATAAATTAAGTCGCTGACCCATTATACAAAAGGTACGCCGTCAGGCTTGCGCCCTCCGACTGCTTGTAGGCGTTCGGTTTCAGGATCTCTTTCACCCCCCTCGTCGGGGTGCTTTTCACCTTTCCCTCACGGTACTGGTTCACTATCGGTCGACAAGGAGTACTTAGGCTTGGAGGGTGGTCCCCCCATGTTCAGACAGGATTTCACGTGTCCCGCCCTACTCTAACGGCTGTTTTTAATACCGGTACGGGGCTATCACCCACTATGGCGCTCCTTTCCAGAAGCTTCCCGTTTTATTACAGCACGGCCTGGTCCGCGTTCGCTCGCCACTACTAGCGGAGTCTCTGTTGATGTCCTTTCCTACAGGTACTTAGATGTTTCAGTTCCCTGCGTTCGCCTCTCAACCCTATATATTCAGGTTGAGATACCCTTGCGGGTGGGTTTCCCCATTC
>NZ_OY759869.1:227500-235000 GCF_963662805.1 uncultured Cohaesibacter sp. | reverse complement strand
TCAGCGGTAGGTCGAGCCTCATATTCAATGCAAACAGGCCGGCAACTTGATCGCCGACCTGCTCTTCCCCCACGCAAAACCAGGTATTGGAAGTCCTCTTTTCAAATTCTCACCATGCCATCGGGCTTTTTCCGGTGCGACTTGACCACCTTATTCCATGACCGTCAAAGCCTCACATAAGGCTTGGCGAATCGGCCCTCCGCACATACTTGCCTTAAAAAAGGCCAGAGCGATCGGGTCCGGATGATTGACCCTGCGGCGGCTGACCGCCCTGGCCACGGCCATGGGCATGGCCGATAACAAGTCTTGTCCAATGCACGCCCGAAGGCTTCAAGAAAAGCAGGGAATCCGGCCTATGGCTTCCGAGACAAACCGGCCATTGAACGCTCGGCTATTTTTCTTCACAAGCGCCCTCCACCTCTTGATACCCTACTCTGGGATCATGCAGGGTAAGGTAGCGCAAGATTCTGCGGCAAGTTGGGAGGAACTGTGGAGACCACAAGGAGGAACCGGACCCTTTTCAAGGCGCCTCTGACGTCCGGTCAGCTGGCCAGATCCGGCTCTTCATAGGAATATCCGACGCCGTAGACCGAGCGGATGATATCAGCCTCATCCGAAATCTTGCGCAACTTGGTGCGGATATTCTTCACATGCGTATCAATCACCCGATCAAAGACATCGCTATCATCCGGGAAGGCAAGCTCAACAAGCTGCGCCCGTGAAAAGACTCGTCCCGGTCGCTTAAACAACAGGGCCAACAGTTGAAACTCTCTTCGGGTCAGGGAGAGATCCTTGCCCATATAGGTCGCGGCCCAACGCTCCTCATCGATTCGCAAATAGCCCGCCGCCGTATCATCATCTTGTGCCTCAGCCTGAGACTGACGCAACAATCTCTCTTGCCGGCGTAATATCGCCTTCACACGAGCAACAAGCTCCCTGGGCGAAAAGGGTTTGCAAACATAATCGTCGGCTCCCAATTCGAGTCCAAGCAAACGGTCAAGTTCCTCAACCCTTGCCGTTTCCAATATGATCGGGACATCACTCACCGCCCTCACTTCGCGACAGATGGTGAGGCCGTCCTTGCCGGGAAGCATGACATCCAGAACAACAAGATCAGGATCGACAGCCAGGATGCGCTCGACTGCATGACGCCCTTCATTGAGGATCTCGGACGTCATCCCGGCCTGCGTCAAATAGTCCTGAATGATACTGGCGAGGGAGGGCTCGTCTTCGACAATGACGATATGCCAGCCTTTTTCATGATCGTTCATTTGCTTCTCCCGGGTTCCTGTCCTGCGGCCTCGGCGACACAGGCAACATCACATCCACCGCCAGCCCACCTAAGTCGGATGGTCTGGCGGAAATCTGCCCCTCATGGGCCTTTACAATCGCGCGGCAGATCGCCAACCCGAGCCCCGAGCCACCAGATTGGCGAGCGCGCGAAGGATCGGTCCTGTAAAAGCGCTCGAACAGCCGCTCGATCTCTTCAGACTCAGGATGCGGTGCGCTGTCTTCTACGACAAGCCGAACAATCCCCCGTCCGTCGGAATGCACATCTCCGGTGATTCGCACCTGCCCCGGAGCATCCGTGTAGCGACGGGAATTTTCGAGGAGATTGTCAAGAAGCTGGCGAATTCGGTTGCGATCGCATTTAACGAGAAGCTGTGGGGGCAGGTCAACCTCGATGGAAAGACCCTTGGTTGCGAATCGCGCACTGACATGTTGAACGGCGTCGGAGACGAGTTCCGAAAGATTCTCTTCCCATAAACGGCACAAAAGCTTCCCTTCCCGGGCATGCGCCAGCATGTTCAGGTCACTGACCAGCATGTTCAGACGATCCACGGTCTGCAGCATTTCCACCAACAGTTTGTCATCAGCCCTGTAAATGCCATCCTGCAACCCTTCAAGGCGCCCCTTGAGAATGGCGAGCGGTGTCTTGAGCTCATGCGACGCATCGGAAATCCATTGCCGCTCGGCCTTCTCGGCAGCCTCCAGACTCTCGGCCAGTGCATTAAAGTCGGTTTGCAAACTGCCGATCTCATCCCGGTCATTCCCGGCGAGCCGGAAGGAATAGTCGCCTGACTTGAGCTGCTTCGTCCCCTGCACCAACAATCGGACACGAGACGTCAAGCTTCGGGCCAGAACGAAAGCAGCGACCCCCGAGAAAACCAGCGCAAACAGCGAGACAAGCAAAAGCACACGAAACTGCTCAATCAAAAAAGCATTATCGAGAAAACTGCTAATTTTGAGAGGCCGGTACAACACCAGCTTGGCAAAGGGCTGTTTCACATCGCCTATGCTCTCCCTGTTCTCGCCACTCACGCCCCCTTCACCCTCGTCTTGATCGCCATCGGAATAAAGGATCCGCTCAACCGCCTCATCAGGCCGCGTCGGAGCTCCAGCGAGATGATCGCCATCAAGGGTCTGCAGAGCCAATCGACGGCCCAGCTGCATCCTGTCCTCAATGGGACCAGGGCCTGCTCTCGGCGGGGGAGGGGGTGGAGGCATCGGCGGGCGTCGCGCATCGCTGGTGCGCCCATCGACCCCGAGTAGACGTCCGAAAAAGGACCAGACGGTCTCGGGCGCCCGATCCGGTACTGGTTGACTGTTGCGTGGTGGATCGGCCTGAAGTCCGGTTCTGTCCTGCAGCGAAGAGAGTGGCGGAGCGCCAAGAGGACGCGGAGGGCCAACGCTCCGCTGTACCAGTTGATGCCAGCGTTGCTCAGAGGCAAGCAAGGATTGCCAATCAGTTTTTTCCCCATAAAGCTCTTCAAGACTGTCGGCCAGTTGATCAAGGCTTTCCATTTCAACATCGAGCAAATAGCTGGCAAATCCAGACCGCATATTCTGACCAATAAGCAGCGCAATGACCAACACCACAAGGATGCTGGTCAGGAAAAAGGCCGCAAAAAGCTTGGTTGCGATGGAACGCTGACGCCAGAACATGAGCGAAAGATGCCTCAAAAATATGGAGTTCTGGTGGATCGTAATCAGATCTTTGGTGGAACAGCAACCACCATTTCGTGATCAGTGAGCCACCCTATGAAGAGGCAACGAAAAAGGAGAAGGGATCGGAAAAGAAAGCGCCGTCAAGCGACTCGGATCAAGGAGTGGTAGATGACCCGATTGGGGGGGCGCTTGACGACTTTGGGGACGGGGAATGAGATTGAAAAGGTGAGCGCCTGTCCAGTCTCAGGCCCGTACCGGGCAAACACGGTGTTTATGGATCCGCATTTGCCCGATTCAGGTTTTGCGATCAGGCCCTGCGAACGTTGCTGAGGAAGGAAACAATCTCTTCCTTCAAAGAAGCAGCATCCGAGTTGGTTGCCATGGCAGCGTTGCGAACCGTCTCGGAGACCGAGCGCGTCTCACCGGCAGCATTGGCTACATTCTGCATATTCCTCGTCACCTCTTGCGTACCGGCAGAGGCTTCTTCGATGTTGCGGGCGATCTCAAGCGTTGCTGCATTCTGCTCCTCGACCGCAGCGGCCACTGTTGAAGCGATGGTGTTCATCGTGGCTACCGTATCACTGATGACCTTGATGGCATCCACAGCACTGCGAGTTTCCGTCTGGATCGTGGAAATCTGGCTCGAGATTTCTTCAGTGGCTTTGGAGGTCTGGGAAGCCAGTTCCTTGACTTCTGCGGCAACCACTGCAAAGCCCTTGCCTGCTTCCCCTGCCCGAGCCGCTTCTATTGTCGCGTTCAGGGCCAAAAGATTGGTCTGCTCGGCAATGTCGGCGATGATGTTGACGACCTGCCCGATTTTTTCGGCAGCTTCGACAAGGCCCGTAATCTGGGAATTGGTCTGATCGGCCTGCGCAACAGCTTGCGAGGAAATGTCGGCTGATTTGGAAACTTGATTGCCGATTTCACCAATAGAAGAAGACAGTTCCTCCGTCGCAGCAGCAACAGTTTCCACATTGGTTGCAGCTTCCTGAGCAGCAGAGCTGACAGCGACCGAGCGACTGTTGGTATCATCGGCAATGTCCGACATATGCGCCGAACTTTCCTGCATGGCATGAGCGGAGGAAATCACGGTTTCGATGAGGCGCGAGGCACTTTCATCAAACTGGCGCGTCAGCTCCTCGATCCGGTGTGCCCGCTCTTCCCGTGCCTGTTGCTCGGTAGCCTGCTGCGCGGTCAATTCTTCGTTGCGTAGCATGTTATCACGGAACACCTCCGTTGCAGCTGCCATCCGGCCGACTTCATCCTTGCGATCAGTCCCGACGATCGGCGTACTCGTGTCCCCTTCTGCCAGCTTATGCATGACAGCCGTAATGTTCTGGAGAGGAGCCACAATACTGCGCGAGAGGAAGTAGGCAACTCCGATCATCAAGCCGATCAACGGAACCAGCCAAAGAGCAGTGCTGATCAGGCTGCTGTAGAACTTTTCGTAGACGTCATCGATGTAAAGAGCTGAACCGATAGACCACTGCCAAGGTTCATAGGCCTTGGTGTAGGCAACTTTGGGGGAAGGGACGCTTTCGCCCAAACGGGGAAATTCATAGTCAGTGTAGCCTCCACCATTTATGGCCATATCGATCATGGTCTTGGTGTGCGCGTTGCCGGCCTGATCCTCGGCATATAGATTCTTGCCTTCGAACTTGCTATCAGGGTGTGCAACAAACATGCCGTATCGTGCAGGATTGTAGTCCGATACGAAGATGTAATCGTCCTTGTTGTATCGAATGCTGCGAAGGGCATCGCGAGCGCGATCCTTGGCCTCTTCTTCGCTCAAGATTCCCGCTTTCGCATCACTCGCATATTTGACCACAAGACTGTTTGCGGTCTCAACCTGAGTACGCACGGTATTCCGGGCATCTTGAACCATGGATTGGAAATCGTCATAGATCTCCAACCCCAGAACCAGAACGAACACTGCAATCAAACCTGAAACCAGAACAAGTATTTTTGCTCTTATTGACATGGCGCTGCCTCGTATTGAAGAACATAAAACGGCTCAATCGCAAAGACATGCCAAGAGACATAAAAAATTTCTTGCAGCAAACTTGGCGACGTTCGAGCACACTTCTAAAACGTTTATTCGCGCCGAGTTTTTGCCGGATTGGTTAATAGATACTAAAGAGCTCAAATGGGAAAATATGATTAACGCGATAATGTTATAAATAGGCGTAATAATGATATTAGACGCTCCTAAATAGAAGCCTTGTGAATAAGTTCTGACGGGGATTTTCCGTATCTCGCTTTGAATCGACGTGTAAAATCACTGAGATGAACAAACCCCCATCGGTAGGCTATCTGCGAAATTAGCGTCACATCTCCTTCTGTCAACAGATCCTGATGAACACGGGTCAAACGTTGATCGATGATATATTGTACTGGACTGCAACCCAATCTTTGGCGAAAGACCTTCTGCAAGGTTCTCACACTCGTCCCGGCAGCATTTGCGACTTCTACAACGGTCAATGTCCGGCCAATATGTGCCTCGATATAGTCTGAAGCCCGGACCAGGACATGCGAACCTCCATCAGCAGATTCTGGATTGGTCTCGGTCTGAAGAGGCCAACAACCGATCAATTGAAAAATCAGCATCTCTTCCATTAAAGGATAAACGGCATCAAATTGCTTCTCATCTGTCTCAGGCCAACTTACGATCCTGATCAGCATTTTCTGGAGCACCTGCATTCCCGGAGTTTTCATATTGGAAAAACGAGAAAAAGCAGGAACATTGATGCATTCAGGATCAAATATCGAACGAAATGCACTTATCAGCGCATTATTATCAATTGCACAAGCAACAACAGAAAGGTCTGATGACGCAATCATCAACGAACTTGACCTTACTGGGGACAGAAGCCCGACTCCCGATCTCGCGACATATTCTCTTTTTCCTTCTTTACGGGAAAAACGGCCCTCAATCGGCAGCTGAATGATATGGGCATCCATCTCGTCAAGTGAATGAGAGATGAACCCACTGCCCGACCTTGAGTGCCAGACAATCGAATTCTGGCCAGTTCGACCTAGAGTCTCAACATTAATCTCTGTGCCGTTGGGAGGCCTTAGAAAGATAGGAAATGAAGCCAAGTCATTTTGGGATGTAGCATTGAGAGAAAATTTTCGACCAATGATCTTGTCCCTCTGATGAATCCAGCCCCCCACTGCCGCGACTCTGGTCATTGTCTTCTCTTCCCGCCAAATGACAAAACACTAACTTTTTCAGTCATCTATAAGGTTATAGAAATAAGAGGAAAAGAGGAATAATTTTCTCTCAATCTATTGCAAATATTGGAAGCAGCCGAAAATTTACCTGTAAAATATACTTAATTCTATAGAACCCATGCTGAAAGAAGGTGCCGCCCTGCAATCACAACAAATTTATATTCTGTTAAAGATATGATACTTAACGAAAATTACCTTTAGTTGAAAACCGAACCAATGCAATTATGTCTATACATATTGTTGATAACTTTTCAAGAGCGACAGTCTCTTTCCTTCCATACATAATTTTCCTTCCCCCACTTCCCCCTCCTGCGGATGCAAGAAGCCCCCAACGATTACGGAGGGACCGTAATTGTTGGGGGCTTTTTAAGTTACTTGCGTTTAACAGGCCTGGCAGCGACCTACTCTCCCACGTCTTAAGACGGAGTACCATTGGCGCAGAGGAGTTTAACGTCCGAGTTCGGGATGGGATCGGGTTTGGCCTCCTCGCCATAACCACCAGGCCGGTTAAGCGCAAGTATTGAGAAGCTGGAATAGTCTTAGGCGGCTATCAGTGATTGTTTTTCAAACAATGCACTTTTCGCCTCATCGACGCATTTTACGCTAAGCGTAAAAGCGTCTTGAATGGTCATTGATAAATGAGAGTGATCAAGCCGATCGAGTTATTAGTATCAGTAAGCTTCGCACGTTACCGCGCTTCCACACCTGACCTATCGACGTGGTGGTCTTCCACGACTCTCAGGGAGAACTCGTCTCAAGGTGGGCTTCCCGCTTAGATGCTTTCAGCGGTTATCCCTTCCGCACATAGCTACCCTGCAATGCGGCTGGCGCCACAACAGGTCCACCAGAGGTGCGTCCATCCCGGTCCTCTCGTACTAGGGACAGCTCCTTTCAATTCTCCTGCGCCCACGGCAGATAGGGACCGAACTGTCTCACGACGTTCTGAACCCAGCTCACGTACCGCTTTAATTGGCGAACAGCCAAACCCTTGGGACCTGCTCCAGCCCCAGGATGCGATGAGCCGACATCGAGGTGCCAAACAATGCCGTCGATATGGACTCTTGGGCATCATCAGCCTGTTATCCCCGGAGTACCTTTTATCCGTTGAGCGATGGCCCTTCCACTCGGGACCACCGGATCACTATGACCGACTTTCGTCTCTGCTCGACTTGTCAGTCTCGCAGTCAGGCTGGCTTATGCCATTGCACTCAACGACCGATTTCCGACCGGTCTGAGCCAACCATCGCGCGCCTCCGTTACTCTTTGGGAGGCGACCGCCCCAGTCAAACTACCCACCATGCGCTGTCCCGGATCCGG
>NZ_OY759869.1:0-222500 GCF_963662805.1 uncultured Cohaesibacter sp. | reverse complement strand
ACCACCGGGCCCTCTATAGGAAGTGGGACTTTTATGCGATTTCGTCAGGCCGCACTGAACCAGGACAGACTTTCCATACGCGTCTCAAACTTGAATCCAGCCTGATCACCCTCTTTCCAGACCACCGTGGACTTCGCCATTTTCCCGTCAGCCAACTGGAGGGTAACCTGATCGCCCGGCTTCACGTGACCGGCCTTGTCGATCTTGCAGCCCGTCTCGCTGGCGTTCACGAGCATGGCATTGGTACGCCGTCCATCGGATTGCACGACAACAACCTGGTTCATGCTGACACGCAGGCTGGCACGGCGCTCCTTGACATCGTCTGCAACGCTGTTGAGGAACCCTTCCACATCACGCGCCAACTGGTCTGCCGCTTCGGCCAACTCGTCCGAGGCCAGTTTGACGGACTTTGCCTCGTTGGCGGTTTCGCCAATCACCGACGACACCCCTTGCGCATTCGCCATGGCGATCTGCGTATCGGAAGAGGCCATCTGGATGGAATTCGCAATCTCGTTGCTCGAGTTCTCCTGTTGCTCGACAGATATGGCAATCGCGTTGGTAACCGAGCTGATGTCGCTCACCGTGTTGGTGATACGCCCGATGGCAGCAACGGCATTTTCCGTCAGTCCCTGCACGCCCGCAATCTGCTTGCTGATTTCCTCGGTCGCCTTGGAGGTCTGGCTAGCCAATTCCTTCACTTCAGAGGCAACCACGGCAAAGCCCTTGCCCATCTCCCCGGCTCGCGCAGCCTCGATTGTGGCATTGAGGGCCAAGAGGTTGGTTTGATCGGCGATGTCACGGATCATGCTGACAACCGTCCCGATCCTCTCTGCCGCCTCGGCCAGCGACGCAACATCCTTGTTGGTCGCCTCGGCAATTTCGGTCGCCGAATTGACCATCTGGTTTGCCTGCATTGCCTGGGTAGAGATCTCGCGCACAGACGTCACCATTTCCTCGGTAGCATCCGCCACGGTCTTCACGTTGGAAGACGCCCCCGCAGAGGCCCGCTCGGCGGACCCGGCTTCGGCTGTTGCCGACTGCGCCACATCCGACAAGGTATTGGCGGTGGCATTCATTGCCTCGGTCTGCCCTCGAACCGAAACCAGTGTCTTGTCGATAACGGCACGGAAGTCACTCACTAGCCCGTCAAGATAGACCTGACGATGCTGTTCGCGGTCGCGTTCCTTCTGAGCCGCCGTCTCAAGACGCTTGCGTTCAACGGCATTCTCCCGGAACACATCAACAGCCTTGGCCATCTCTCCGATTTCATCGGTCCGCTGGAGCCCGGCGATCTCGATGTCGGTGTCATTGTTCGACAGATGTTTCATGTTGCTCGCAAGCTGATGCAGAGGCTTGGTGACGGACCTGGTCACAAAGTAGGCCATTGCCGCACCGCTCACGAGCAGAAACAGCATCACGCCCAACAGGATCTGAAACTGCACATTGGCCTCTGCTGCGATTGAGTGAGCCAATTTCACGATATCGCCCGCAATCTCATCCTCGATCTGTTTCATCACGTCGATGCGCTTGGTGCTGGTCGCAAACCACTGCGGCCCGCTCACAGTTGAAATATCGCCGCCAAACGGTGCCTTGTTGGCAATTGCACGCAAAGCTTCGACATCTTTCTGAGCAGGACTGGCCAGCATGTTCGCAACGGACTGTATGCCCTTTGCACCCGCAAACCGCCTGAACACGGCAGCAAACGCCTCTTGCTGTGCAGAAAGCCCAACGAAATTGCGATAGATACCTTCAGGAAACTTGCCAGCTCCAAATCCAGTCGCCCCCATGGCCCGTTCGATGCCGGCCCTTTCCTTGGCCTGCAGAAACGCCATATAGGCGGTGAGGCTGCGAACCACCCGCCCGTCGTCAGAAATCAGTCCGACACTTTCAACGGTTTCCAGCAGTGCAGCAATCAAGGGAGTGTAATACCCGGCCATTTGCGGCACTGAGCGAGAAAAATTATCCACTTCAGAGCGCACCGTTTCAAGCTTTGCGAGTTCAGCCTTGGCTTTGGTGTATGGCGTTTTGAATTCTTCAAAATCCAGCCGACCCGAGGCGGATGGGATCGCAGCCTGAAATGCCTTGAGGGCACGATCCGTGTCGGCGCGACGCGGTCCGATGCTGTCAGAGAATTTCGCTCCCTTTGACCCGATGAAGCCTGCGGAGGTGCCACGCTCTTTCTGCAGCTCATGCACCAGTCCCGAAATCACCGGAGCCATCGCAACGACCGTAGCAACAGCGTTGGCTTCGGATGATACCTGACGCTTGTTGAGAAGATCGACCGCCCCAAGCGTCATCAACAAAAACAGAGGGACAAAGGACAAAAGGGTAATACGTATTGAGATTGGCAATTTTTCTAATAGTCGCTGCATCACACACCTCGCGGCTGAATAGTCAGACGATTAGGCCAGCAAAAACTTAAGAAAAAAATTATATAAAAATATCCAAAAATATAACGAAAGACAAAGACATACGCCAGAAAAGGATTGATAAACCGGTTGAGACAAATAGAAACCACCAATCAAAAGATGAATACAATTGAGGAAGAAGAATAAATTCCAAATCAAGCACCTTCATGCTTAAATTTTTCTACAGGAAGCATCCCTAGGTGGGAAAATAATCGCAAGGACGATCGTCACGATGCCTCGGGACCGGAAGAGAGCGCAGCCCGCTTGCGAAAGGCCTGCCCCAAAATGTGCCCGTTCAGGCCGATGACCAGTCCGAGGGCCAATGGGGAGAAAATCGCTTCTTCCTGAAAAATCCCATTCACCACGACGGCAAACAGGGCGAAACAGGCAAGCGAATGCAGATTGATTCGGCTGACAAAGGAAACCCTGTAGGTCTGAAAGCCGATCCAGAAATAGACCGCCAGAAGACCGAGAGCGGCAAATCCCATCTGATGCAACATCACGCCCACGGCACTTTCCATGGCAATCGGTGTACGGCCAGCCTTCTGATAGGCCTGCCAGTCCATCTTGTTGAAGTTGGAAACCAGATTGCCCGCATCCCCCAGCCCGTTGCCGAAGGGATCGACAAGGAAGTTGTAAACGCCCCCCATGAATCCGAGCACGTGGAAGTCACCAATCTCGAGGCCTGTCACGACGCCCAGAACAATATAGGCCGCCAACACAAGAACAAGCGACGCGAGCCCAAAGGCCGCCCCAAACATCTTGCGCGCAACAAGGGCGCAAAAGCCGAGAAACAGCATGATGAGAGAGCCCTTGGCACTGGCGAACACCAGCAGGGGCATCAATAGGGCAACCAGAAGCCAGCGCCCATTCGTGATCATCAGCAAGGCAAGAAACGCCAGCAGGTAGGAATAGCTGATCGCGTGATTGTTCGGCCCCATCAGGCGCAGAATGACAAAACTGTAATCCCCAAGCAGCGGCGTGTTCAGAAAGGCAACCTTGTAGGTATCAAGAATGCTGGTGACGAACGTCCCCGTTTCGGCGGCCGCCTTGTCTGCGGCCAGATAGAGTATCGCCTGACGGTTGCCGACTTCCCACAATTTCCAGCCATTGACCAGATCGAGCCAGAGTTCGCGATCGATCATCTCGACGAACCCGAGCACGATGATGATCACCGACAGGCTCGTAAAAAAGGGCATCAAGGGCTGATCACTGCGCAATGCCGTCAAAAAGAAGATCTGAAAGATGATCAGCGGACTGATCACGTTGCGTAGATAAATGATGGCCCCTGCCGGATTCTTTGCCATACCAATCAAAAGATACAGCCCGATGAGCGCAAAGCCGAACAGGCAGACGAGCATGATCCGATTGACCGGACGACTGAAGCTGCGCCAGTTGAGCGCATATTGCCCGAACATCCAGATCCACATGATCATCATGGTCAGGAAGTTGTATCCCCTGACAAAATTATAGTCCTCAGGTCCGGTGATAAAATCCGCAAAGATCGACACGAACATATTCTGAAAGACCAGGGAGAACACCACGATCAGCGGAGCCAGGGTCGCCGAGAACAGTGCAACGCCGGTTGCCAGCAAGAACTGACAGGCGATTGCCAGAACGGGAGAGACGAAGTGAGCGGCAATTGGAAGGATGGTGATCGCAAGGCAGATCATGAAAGCGAAGAAGACATGGCTGACCATTGCCGCATGCCTCTGCAAGAGGCCGAGCTCCAACCGGTCGTTCCTCGATGAAAGTGTCTGCGACATCAAGCCCGATGTCGTCGCCGGCCCTTCGAAAATGCTGCTCTCCTAATGGCAAATTCCCGCGCAGAATGGGCATAATAATAAAGCCTCAACCTTGCAAAAGCTTTAAATAGCCTTTGTCAGAAAAACACCTATCAGAAAGAGATTTGGCTTCTAAGCGACCACGAGCAGGAAAATGGTGACCCCGGCGCGATTCGAACGCACGACCTACCGCTTAGGAGGCGGTTGCTCTATCCTACTGAGCTACGGGGCCAGTCTGTCTGTCCGGGGCGCTCCCGCCCGGCCTTCCATTACGGCGACAAAGGCCGCCTACAAGGAAGCCCAATTGGGCAAAATCAGGACTGACAAAAAACACTGAGGCTCTGTATCATTTCAATTCGGGCAGATCAACCAACCATCCCCGTGTTCCACCCAAGCCAGTCCATTCCGGCTGCCTTTGACGATCAAATCAGGATTTATGACCCGAAATGTTGAAGGCTCCCAAACGCATCCACACACACACGGTAGCATTCGCGATGGGCTTTTGTTCGTTGAGCCTTTGCGCGCCCGCTCTTGCTATGGACGAAGCAGCGACCACGCCCCCCAAGGTCTCCAATCCCTGCCTCACCAATCTGCAGCCTCTCGAGGCAACCGCATCCCCCCTCTCATTGACAGGATCGTCCGCCTTTGAGATCGAGGGCCAGGACAGAAAGCGCTTTCGCCTGACCGGTCTTGTCACTGAAGGGTTGGTCACGCCCGCACTTGCGGTACAGAAAGCGGCAACAATCACCGGGTTTTTGGAACATGAGCAGGGGACTGTGCAGATTTTTCTGTCCGCGGAGGCAAAGCCAGATCGTTACGGCCGCCTCGCCGCCTTCATTGCATCCCCCGCCGACCACGAGGCAGACAGCAATGCAATCGAGACCTTACAGGACCGTCTGCTTGAGGAAGGACTGGCACGCGTTGACCCCGAGCCGCTCACCCCATCCTGCGCCCAACATCTGCTCGCGATCGAAAGCCGGGCGCGTACCACAAACAGAGGACTGTGGAAAGAAGACCACTACAGTGTGAAAGACGCAAAGCGCCTCCACCTTTCCGCCATTCTCTCCACCTATCAACTGGTCACGGGCACAGTGCGCTCGGTTTCCCGCCGTCCGGAAAAAACCAGCTATCTGAATTTTAGCCGCAATTGGAATGAAGACTTTACAGTCACATTGAGCAAAAAAAGTTTGGCGTCCTGGGAAGGAATGAACAAATCACTGGATGAACTGGACCAAGCCCCTATATATGTTCGGGGATGGATCGAAGACCGTGGTGGCCCGCTGATTCGCATAAACCACCCTCAGCAACTGACGATAACAAGAGACAAATATTGACCTTTTCCAATCGGCCGCAGAAGCCATTGTGATCAGGGTAATCAAGATGGACCAAGGGTCGCGACGCCAAAACAGTCGCCGATCTTGTCCATGTGACGTGGGGATACACTCGTGAGCATAAAGCGCCTGAGCAATATGAGATTGGCAACGCTGCTTTGCCTGTCCCTGTTGCTGCTGACTGGCTGCAAAAGCTTTCTGACCAGCGATGTACAGCCTTCAATTTCCGGCATCGCGCCCGTCGACACGTCGGCGATTGACACGGTCGAGCGCGAGATCGGTCGCAAGGAACATCCCAAGATCCTCAAGGCCTATGGTGGCGTCTACAACAACGAGAAAGTGGAACTGATGGTCGCCAAACTGGTCGGCCGTCTCGTTCAGAATTCGACGGAGCCAAACCGGCCCTACCGCGTCACCATTCTCAATTCCCCCACCATCAACGCCTTTGCGCTGCCCGGTGGCTACCTCTATGTTACCCGCGGCCTTCTGGCGCTCGCCAACGACAAGGCCGAACTCGCTGCCGTTCTGGCCCACGAAATGGCCCATGTCACCTCGCGCCATGCTCTGGCCCGAGCCCGCGCCCGCCAGCAGAATGAACTGATGTCCCGCGTGATGGACGACATGGTCGGGCAGAATGCCAAGACCGCCTCAATCAAAGCCCGCAACCTCGTCACCCTTGCGACCTTCTCGCAGGTGCAGGAACTGGAAGCAGACCAACAGGGCATTGAGACAATCTTCAAGTCCGGTCTTGATCCCTTCGCAGCCAGCCGGTTCCTCGCGACCATGGGGGCCTATGCCCAGTTCCTGACGGGACAGGCGGACAACGACCCCAAGGCCAACTTCCTGTCCTCGCACCCGACCACCCCGGAGCGTATCAACGCAGCAGTCTATGCTGCCCGCCGATATGGCGGCCCGGACATCGGCGCAAGGGAACGGGAAGACTATCTCGACGCTATCGAAGGCATTCTATACGGCGACGCGCCGGACGAGGGTTTCGTTCGCGGCTATTCCTACATTCATCCGCATCTGCGCATTCGCTTCACCTTGCCAAGGGGCTATCGTCTCGAGAACACGTCCAAGGCGGTTCTTGCGGTCGCCCCCGACGGAACGGCGATGCGATTTGACGGCGTCAATGTCAGCCCCGATGTGCCACTGACCAAATATCTCATGTCTGGATGGGTGAGCGGTCTCATCACCGGCTCAATTCGCGAACAGATCATTAACGGTCAGCCCGCCGTGCTGGCCTCGGCAAAGGCCAAGGGCTGGACCTTCCGCATTGCGGTGATTCGCGTGCAGTCCGCCACCTACCGCTTCGTCTTCGCCACCACCAACCCCGATGCATCCTTTGAAAGCGCCGTCGCCGAAACGGTTAACAGCTTCCAGACCCTGACGTTCCAGCAGGCACATGCCTTCAAGCCCCTGACGATCGTCGTCAGCACCGTTGGCCGCGGGGATAGTGTCGAGAGCCTCGCGCAGGAAATGGAAGGCGTGACGGACAAGGTCAACCTGTTCCGCATCATCAATGACATCAAGCCAGGCGCTCAGGTGCGTCGCGGCGAACCCGTCAAGCTGGTCAAGTCACAGAACTGACGAGAAGACCGGCACAAAACTTGGTGCAGCCATCCCCTCTCCCCAGCCCCTCTCCATAGTCGGGTGGGGAACTGACAGGAGCGCGCGGCCAAGTCAGCGGCTCCAGACAACCAGTGCTCACAAACAAAAACCCCGACTGATCTCAGATCAGTCGGGGTTTTGCATCTGCTGTCTTGCCAGTCCCCATCAGGGGCGACACTGGCTGAAATCAGGCAGCAGCTTCTTCTTCTTCGGCTTTCACTGCATTACGGCGAGGATTCTTGGACAGGCTCTTTTCGATGAGCTGAACAGCCTCGGTGGTAGAGAGCTTGCGGATCGCTGCCACTTCCCGTGCCATACGGTCCAGCGCTGCTTCGTAAAGCTGACGTTCCGAATAGGATTGTTCGGGCTGGGTGTCCGAACGATACAGATCGCGGACGACTTCCGCGATAGAATGCAAATCACCGGAATTGATTTTCGCTTCGTATTCCTGAGCACGGCGGCTCCACATGGTCCGCTTGATACGGGCGCGACCGGACACCGTCACCAGTGCTTTTTCAACGCTTTCGTCGTCTGACAGCTTGCGCATGCCAACCGAAGAGATCTTGCCGACGGGAACCCGAAGGGTCATTTTATCCTGTTCGAAATTGATGACGAACAACTCGAGACTGAGACCGGCTACTTCCTGTTCTTCAATATTGACAATTTGCCCGACGCCGTGCGCCGGATAGACGATGAATTCATTGATCTTAAAGCCCTGACGTTGGGTGGCTTTTTTGATGGCCATACGCTTGAAACTCCCGCGTCACATTTTTATGACCGGACATGTCTTCAGTCCGTTCCATTACACCGATACGAGGAGGGTACGCTCTCCTGATCGGCTCGATTTTCGACAAAAATATTTCCGATGCCAAATCTTTCGATTTGGATCTGAAACTCAATTGCCGTGATGCACCAAAGCTGAATTCGGCATGCTTATGTGGATTGCTCACTTTGGCGTTGCATGAGATCCAAAATGCGCATAAAAAAACTCCCAGAGCAGGAGTGCATACCTTCCTTTGTCAGCTGATAGAGGAAGCATACCACATTTTTGTGATATTTCCAATGTTTGATTCCGATCAAACTGTTACATGGCCTTCATATCGCATCCTGCAATTCCACTACATTCGCAAAAACAGCAGAATCCAGCCGTTTCCTGGCATGGAAATGGCGATTTATTCGAGTAAAATTCAAGTTTGAGTTGAACAAAAAAAGTCCAAGTGCGACAAAATCGCACTCGGACTCACCATGTCGATGCTGCATGGCAGCATTGTTCAATCGCCCTCGCCCGGGTTTGGCGAGAGATGCTGCAGCTTGTCCGAAACCCCGTCCCATTTCTTGGCGTCGGCCATCGGTTCCTTCTTGACCGTGATGTTCGGCCAAACTTCGGCATATTCCGCATTGATCTTCAGCCAGTTCTCAAGGCCGGGTTCCGTATCCGGCTTGATGGCTTCTGCGGGACATTCCGGCTCGCACACACCACAATCGATGCATTCATCAGGATGGATCACGAGGAAGTTCTCGCCCTCGTAGAAGCAATCTACCGGGCAGACTTCCACGCAGTCTGTGTATTTGCATTTGATGCAATTATCCATCACGACATAGGTCATTGACTTCTCCGCGCTGGCGGCTCCACCGACTTCAACAATATCCGGCTGGTTCCAGATACTGTCGAAGTCGGTAGGCTTTGGACTCTCGAGCGGCCCCATCCGCCAACGGCAGGGTGAGAGCCTGGGGTTCGGAGCATATCCGTGAAACGTTACCAGAAACAGTTACATCTCTTCAAACAAGGATACGCTGGGCTTTAAGGGTCTGGGGCAGGTCAGAAACCACGGGGTGACCGGCAAGCTCCAGTGCGTTCTAAACGCTGAATTTCAGATACCGTTTGCTATCGCTTTTGCAGTCCACTTTCAAGGCAGAATGATTGTGAATTTCGTTGCGCCAAAAGAACAGAATTCCAGAAAAGGGCTGCAAAGCCGATCCTCATCCTAGAAGGCCTCAAACGGCCCATATTCGTCCCTATGGCAGCAAAACCAACGGCTCGATCTGATCAAACACAAAACGAGTTAACAAAACAGGTAAAAAACATACCTATTTGACAAAAGAACTATAGTCTTCTGGAAATCGCCCTGCAAGTCGACAGGGTCAATCGTCGAGAAACCCGCGTTTGACTTTGAGAATTTCGCGGCGATCCCGCTTGGAAGGACGATGGCCCGGATCAGCAATCGGGCTGCCAGCCTCCACCGAGTCTTTCTTGACGGGAGCGGGCGAAAGATCTTCATAGAGAAGCTGGGCCTCGGGTGCCGGGCCACGGCGATGGCCCAGCTGAAGCACGCGATAGACAAGCACGCTGTTGGCACGCGAGATGGTCAGGACGTCATCAACCTTGACCGACTGACTGGCAGCTGAGACCTTCTCCTTGTTCAGTCGCACCTGCCCGGACGTGACGAGCTTGGCCGCCAGACTTCGTGTCTTGGCGACCCGCGCATACCACAGCCACTTGTCGATCCGTAACTTGGCGGAAGCCTCACTCATGACTCACCTGAAACCGGCAGCGACAAGAGCTACTTGCTCTTGTCGAGATCAGCTTTGAGTGCGGCAAGTGCCGCGAATGGAGAATCAGGATCGGCGACCTTCTCCGGCTTTCTGGGAGCCTGATCACGCGGCTTGCCGCGGCTCTTGTCGGGACGTCCCCGTCCCGGACCACCGTTCCGGTCGCCGCCTTTCGGGCCACCTTCACTGCGCGGAGCGCCGCGTTTGCCGCCGCCCCCCTTACCACCACGAGCGTCCTTGTTGCCGCCAAACTTCGGACGGCCACCCTGATGATTCGGACGACGCTCTCCGCGTCCACCCGGACGCCAGATCTCGATCCACGTTTCCTCTTCGGCGTCGGCATCAGCCTCACCTTCAGATACTGCATCAGCAGAAACCTCAGCAGCCTCAGGCGCTTCAGCACTCTCGGCGACGGCCTCTTCGGCCGGGGTTTCAGCCACGGCCTCTTCAGCCGCATCTTTCTGTGGAGAAGTTTCCTCAGCTACAACCTCGGAGCCTTCTGGCGCTGCCTCGGCAGCAACAGAGGCGTCATCAGCAACAGCTGAAGCCGCGTCTCCCACCACCGGCTCGGCCTTGCGACGTTCAACCCGATAACCGAGTGATTTGAGGATGGTGGAGAAATCCTCGCCAGCACAGCCGAGCAGGGATGTCATCGCCACGGTCACCGTGAAGCCGCGATCCATGACCCCTTCGGGCGGTTCGGGAGACTCCTCGGTCGGGCGCCAGCTCAGAAGCGGACGGATCAGATCGGCAAGCCGTTCCAGAATGTCGATACGTACCGCGCGTTTGCCATAAACGCCAAAGCCGACGGTCTTGTAGAGTTCCGGAGAAATCTCTTCATTGACCGGAATGGAGGTGCGGCCCGAAGCAGAGAGCTGCGGTACATCAACGATGCCTTCCTGATCGAGGCCACCGTTGTGCAGAGCCCACATCATGACCAGCAACGTGCTGGGAGCGGGCTTGAGCAACACCGGAATATAGATGTGATAGGCACCGAACCGGACGCCAAACTTGCGCAGGGATGCGCGCGCGTCCTGATCGAGAGAGCGAACGTCTTCAGAAACCTTGCGACGATCAAGAATACCAAGACTTTCAACCAGTTGGAATGCAAGCCCCTTGGCGATTCCCTCCAGTTCCTCGGCGCTGGACAGATCAACGAGCGGCTGCAGCAGCAGGTTGATATGGTTGTTCAGCCACAGATTGATGCGAGACTGGACATTCTCCAGCGCAGCACCGGTCAGACCTTCGTCGGCCAAAACCATCAGGCGCGGCTTGAGAATGGAATCCCCGGCAACCAGCTTGGCGATCGGAGCCCCTTGCCAGCGCAGCAGCCCGTCACCAGACAGCAGGAACTGATCGTTCGCCGCCCCTGCGATTTTCTCCGATCTGCTCTCGAATTCGACAGACAGAACTTTCTGCGCGGCGGCATGAATGGCCTTGGCGTCATTGCCTTCAGCACTCACATCGGGCGCAAAGCGAAACCCTTGCAATTGACCGACATGCTGGCCTTCGACCAACACGTCTCCGGTAGGGGTAATTTCCGCTTCGAGCATTGCTTTTTCTCTCAGACGTTTCATTAATACACTGGTGCGCCTATCAATAAAGCGCTTGGTGAGCCGCTCGTGCAAGGCGTCCGAAAGACGATCCTCAACAGCCCGGGTCTTCTCTTGCCACAAAAGGGGATCATCTAGCCACCCCTTTTTGTTAGCGACAAATGTCCACGTACGAATATGTGCTATTCTGTGAGCAAGTGTGTCAATCCCGCCATCAATTCTATCCGCATAGGCGATTTGTGCAGCAAGCCAGTCACGCGACAAAACGCCTCGGTCATCAAGCTGCTGAAACAGGATCCCGATCAACTCGGCATGATTCGCCGGTGCAATCTTGCGGTAGTCGGGCACCTGACAGACATCCCAGAGCAGTTTGAGCCGCTCCGGATCGCTGGCCCTACGCTGGATGTCGCGATCCTTGAACAGCAGCTCCAGCGCCTGCAGGTCACTTGCCGGTAGGGACTTGGTCAGCCCTACGCGACTGGGAGCCATCTCGAGCGAGGCAATCAGATCCCCATAGCTCTCGAAATCGAGCAAGCGGTTCCGCCACTGCATCAGCTTGACCGGCTGGAAGACATGGCATTCGAGCTGCTCGACCAGTTCATCTTCGAACGGCGCGACGCGCCCGGTGACACCAAAGGTGCCGTCCCGCGTGTGACGCCCTGCCCGCCCGGCGATCTGCGCCAGCTCGGCAGCGGTCAGCCGACGATGCTGAAAACCGTCAAACTTCTTCTCCGCAGCAAAGGCAACATGGTCCAGATCAAGGTTCAGTCCCATACCGATGGCATCGGTCGCAATCAGATGCTCGACATCGCCATTCTGAAACAGCTCGACCTGAGCATTGCGCGTTCTGGGCGAAAGGCTTCCCATGACCACAGCCGCCCCGCCCTTCTGCCGCCGCACCAGCTCGGCGATGGCATAAACATCATTGACCGAAAAGGTCACCACGGCAGACCGCCGGGGAAGACGCGAGAGCTTCTTCCCACCCACATAAGTGAGCTGAGACATCCGTGGTCGCGAGGTAATGATTGCATCAGGCAACAGTTGCTCGATGAGCGACTTCATCGTCGCCGCGCCGAGCAACAGGGTTTCCTCCCGCCCGCGCAAATGCAGAATGCGATCCGTAAAGACATGCCCGCGCTCAAAATCGGCGGCGAGCTGGATTTCGTCGATGGCGACAAAGGCCACATCCACATAGGCAGGCATCGCCTCGACCGTGCAGACATGATAGCGCGCCCCCTCCGGCACGATCCGCTCTTCACCAGTATGAAGCGCCACATGATCACGGCCGACCCGCTCGACCACCTTGCCATAGACCTCACGGGCAAGCAGCCTGAGCGGCAGGCCGATGATGCCGGACGAATGAGACACCATCCGTTCGATGGCCATGTAGGTCTTGCCGGTGTTCGTCGGCCCGAGGATGGCATTGACGCGCCCGGTCACGGCGGGGCGCTCGGCAAGCGATCCGAAATCATCTGCCCAGCCGGGAGCCTTGATCGCAGTCTGCGTGCGCTCTGACGGGATGCGAGAATTGGGAGACCGCTCAAGTATACGTGCCTGCGCTGGCGGATTCCGTCTCTCTACCACCCCACGTCCCGACGGATTGCTCGCAGTCTGTCTCTTGGCATGAGGTTGTGAGGATGGCTGAGGAGCTCCATGAGGCTCTGCCGGATCTTTGTCCAATGCACGGCGCTGCTCTTCAGCATGGCGCAGAAGCTCGGCTTCGATCCCTGCGAAACCATCATCCCGTCCGTCCTTGTCAAACAGCGGGCGAAAGGCACCACCGGAAGGCTCGCCTTCCGTGTCCTTGCGAGAGAGCAGCTCCCGCTCGGCAGCCTTTCGGGCCTCTTCCCGTGCCTTGATCCGCGCGCGTTCTTCAGCCTGTTGCGCTTCGGTCTTCAGCGCATCGGCAAGGTCAGCCAAGGAAGCAAAGGGGGAAGTGATGTCTTTTTGTTTCGTCATGAGGTGCCATCGGCCTCGCGTCGGAGCCAGTGCATCGTTGGGAACCGGCTCTGAGATTGTTTGGGGCGCCAAAATCTGCGCATCAGTCTCACCTTTATTCCAGACCGCATCCCCCTATGGCAACCCTGTCGTGCCATGTCGAGCGCTTTATTCCGAAATCAGGACATCCCTGCAACAATTTCCAATGCCATTCCTGTGAGGCGATTCACACGCGAGATCCTTCGCCTGAAACTGATTTTGCCAATTTGCGAGCGCGATTCGGCACTTACGAGGCAAAATTAACAAATAGAACGAGTCTCGAACGAATCATGGCCGAATCGCTGACTCTTAAAAGTTCTTGTTACGTTCCAACCATACATAGATCACATGTCAATGACCACCACTAGATTTGCCCCATGAGGCAAAGCGGTTTTTTGGGCAATTGAAGAATCTGTTCCCGCTTTAAGACCGGCTGTTAATCTTTCCGGCCTGTATTGAGACGAGGCCGCCTTGCCGGAGTCTTAACGTTGATCGGGCTGAAAAGGGGTCGTCGTTAACAGATCGAACAGGGGCGGAACAAAAACTGCACGAATCGGTCATACAAGGAAGTTCCTATTTCGTTCTCACAATATCTATCCACACAGCTCTTCTGGGCACCCATATTTGGACATGCCAATTGAGGCCGATCCCACCCCGATTGAGAGAAGACGAGCGGCCGTTAACCCATTGATCTATTTTGGGACATTCCGGATTGAAAAGATCAGGTGTGAGAAGTGGCGACGAGCGACAGGCCTCTCGTCCTTGGAAACTCGATCAGCACCAATCCCCCTGTCGGCATCGGGACACCAGAAAACCGGACAACAAAAAAGAGGGCACGAAGGCCCTCTTTGTTATGAAGTCAGCTTTTGTCTTGCGATTAGTTGATGTTGAGTTCCTGCGCCTGCAGAACCATGCGCCCAACCATCGTGCCGACCTGCAACCGATAGACCGCGACTACCGGATCGTCCCCGACGGGAATGAACCAGGCCTCGATGTCCTTGTTGTTCTCCATGAACTTGGTGCTCTTCTTGTTAGGCCGATGACCGGCCACAAACCGCATCTTGGCACCGCATTTCGTGACCGGACCGACGTAGCCCTTGCCGTCAGACAGGCGAACCTGCTCGGTACCCTTGTAGAAGAGCTCGAAATTATACCGCCAGCGCCCGTCGAACATGCGAACTGTCCGGTCGCAAACCGACTTGCCAATCCGGTTATTCTTTGACTTCACCGACATCAGAAGGCCGCTCATCGGATCAATGATCCCGCGCGTGTGGACACGCGTCAGGGGAATGCGATCCGAGTGATTGGCAACCGGAGGCGAAGCGGAGAAATTACTGACGTTGCCTGAATGCATTGCAATCTGCACAACGTTGTGGATCTTGTCTTCCTTGGAATTGAGCGCATACATTGACGGCAGCGACTTGGCACCACTGAAGCGCCCCTTGGAGATCGCCCGTCCCTTGCTGTCGATGAACAGCTTGGAAACACCGGTCGTCTGGGCGTAGCCATCGATGGAATAGTCGCGGCCATTCACGCTGGCCTTCACGGTCCCGCTGCCAACGGGAATTCCGGCAATGGAAATCCCGAAGCGAGCGTCAATCTGCGTAGCCGACGCTTCAAGCGACCAGCCACCTGCTCCCACCACGACGCCAGCTCCCAGCACGACAGTGCGGGTCATCCCCCATCCGAGGGAAGCCAGCGAAGGCAAACGATGTGAGCGAATATGCTTCCAGATCAGCATTCTTTGTCCCCAAAACCCGAAACAGACGCCCGACCATCAACAAGAATATGGGCGCACGAGATCGCCATGGGCTCCAACAGCCCACCATATAAGCGGCGACACTCATCAAATCACTTTCAACTTATATGGTTAACAAATTGCAAGCGCGATCACTCTAGCGACAAATAAGGCAAGCTGTTGGCTTTCTTCCCCGTTATACCCAGCCCCGCCATGGACACATCTGTTTCATTACCTCAGCGCGCGCCATCAAGTGCCCACCAGACGTCATTCTTGCCCCTTAGCGGCATGGATCCGCCCCTGATCGGCCCACACTCTGCTTTGAATAACGGGAATTTCAGACAGAATCATGAAAAGATGCCGCGCAATGGGACCAGAAACGCTTGACGAGCGCGTCTATCATCACTATACCGAGGCGACTTTCCGCCATTCTGCTGTCTGCAGTCTGGCTGGACACAGAATATGAAATGGGCGGGCGCCGGTTGGCGTCCTAATAATTTGTGAGGGATACTCCATGGCACGTCGCTGTGAACTGACCGGCAAAGGCGTTCAGTCCGGTAACAATGTCAGCCACGCAAAAAACAGAACCCGTCGTCGCTTTCTGCCGAACCTGGTGAATGTGACTCTGCTGAGCGAAACCCTCGGCACCGGCGTTAAGATGCGCGTTAGCGCTCACGCTCTGCGGTCTGTTGAGCATCGTGGCGGCCTTGATGCCTTTCTGGCCAAAGCCAAAGACACTGATCTGTCTGACAACGCTCTGCAGATCAAACGCAAGATTGAAAAAGCTCAGGCAGTGTCCTGATCTCTTTGATCATTGCGTCTGGCACCTTGGTGCCAACGGTTAAAAGCAGCGCCTGATGGCGCTGTTTTTGTATTCCGGCAAATCTTGCGGCAACCGGCTGCAAAGAGTGCCTCAACGCTGCCTTGGGCTATCCTCCCATCCGCGGCCAACATAGGAGAGTGACACATGGTTGCTTCCCGTACTCCCGGTTCGCTGGGTCTGGCCATTCTGGCCATGGTGGGCGTCGTTGCTGCGTCCAACTATCTCGTTCAATTCCCCTTCCATCCCTTCGGACTTCAGGATCTGCTGACCTGGGGCGCCTTCACCTATCCGGTCGCCTTTCTGGTCACCGACCTGACCAACCGCAAGTTCGGCCCGCAAGCGGCTCGCCTCGTTGTGCTCGCAGGTTTCGCGATTGCTGTGGTCCTGTCGATCTGGCTCGCAACGCCGCGCATCGCGATTGCATCGGGTTCGGCCTTCCTTGTCGCCCAGATGCTGGACATCTTCATCTTCAACCGTCTGCGCCGCGATGCTTGGTGGAAGGCTCCCCTGACTTCGTCCTTCCTTGGCTCGATCATTGATACGGTGATTTTCTTCGGCCTCAGCTTTGCGGCAACCTTCGCCCTGCTCGACACCGGCTTCGGTATCACGCCAGACGCCTTCCCGGCCGATCACGCCCCGCTCCTCGGCTTTGCAGGGCTCGAAGCGCCGCGCTGGATCAGCTGGGCTGTGGGCGACTATCTGGTCAAGATGCTGGTCTCGCTCTTTGTGCTTGCACCCTATCGCATGATGCGCTCGCGCAGCGACGCGCTCAACGCAGCAGCAGCGGCCTGAAACGAGCCCCAAGCGCCATCCGATAAAGATCCATCGTGAAAAGACAAGCGGCCCGGCAATTACCCGGGCCGTTTTCATATGGGCCTATTGCCCGGCTGGCAGCATGAATTGCAAAAGCAGCGTGCGCTGAAAAGCGCTGAGATTGTCATCGGAAATGAGCGTGACAAGGCTGTTCCCGTCCGGCATCGACTGGACGGCAATCCCTTCCATATTGTCGATAGACTTGGAGAGCGTCGCACGCAGCAGCGTGTCAACCGCCTCAATCCGGCCCGCAACCAGATCCTTGGCCCGCACCCGGCGCACTTCAATCACCAACCCGCCAAGCAGCGAAAAACTGCGTTCCAGCACCAAGAGATCCCCGTCTGCAGTAAAGGCCGCATCGGTCGCCAGCAGATCGCCGCTCTGCGGCAGGGAGAAGCTTTCCGTCGCCTCGTCCGACAGGATCCAGCCGCGAACACGACCATCCTTCACCGCCTCACTCAACAGCAGAACCTGCCCGGCAAAGGCCGTGCCGTCAGGAGCGACCGCGACGGCCTCAAGCCCCGTATTTGCCCGGTTGGCCGCGCGGATATCCTTGTTGAGCGACAGCCGCCCCAATACGCGACGAGGCTCGCCATCAATGAGACCATAACGCATCACGCGGGTATCGCCCTCAAAACTGACCAGCGCTTCATCCCCGCGCAAGTCTACCCCTTCTGCATCCCTTTGCCATTCAGCGAGATTTTCACCGAGCCCCGGCAGAAAGCCGAAGCGAACGTGATCAACGCCAACAGGACGTCCCTCACTGTAGACGAGACGCGCCGACAGGGCTGTCCCCTTGTCGCCAATGGCAAGAAAGCGCTGCGCATCCAGAAAGGCAATGCCGGAAAAGCCGCCGAACAACGGCTCCGGGCTATCAAGCTCCAGCCCGCCGATCCAGACAAGCTTACCAAACGTCTCGCCCTCTTCGAACGATCCGTCAAAGGAACGCAGAACCTTTGTCGTCACGGAAATGGTCTGGGCCTTGGGCGCAGGTCGAGGCAATTGATCGAGCGCCAGAGCAGGCATGGCAAAGCAACTGAAAACAGCGCCAAGCAGAAAGCCGCGCAGCATCGCGGCCCCTTTACCGGATGAACGGATAGAACAACACCGGTCGGGCCGCACCCTAGCGTCTCCGCATCCGGCGACGAGACTGCATGTCCTGAGCAGGCTGGGCATTCTCGTCGAACAATTCGGCCAGCTTCTCGGTCATCGCACCACCGAGTTCCTCGGCATCGATGATCGTCAGAGCGCGACGATAATAGCGTGTCACGTCATGCCCGATGCCGATGGCCAAGAGATTGACCGGCGAGCGGGTTTCGATCTCCTCGATGACTTCCCTCAGATGCTTTTCGAGATAATTGCCCGGATTAACCGACAAGGTGCTGTCATCGACCGGAGCGCCATCGGAAATCATCATCAGGATCTTGCGCTGCTCGGGCCGGGCCAGCAGACGCTTGTGCGCCCAATCCAGCGCTTCGCCGTCGATATTTTCCTTCAGCAGCCCTTCCCGCATCATCAGCCCGAGATTGCGCCGCGACCGGCGCCAAGGGCTGTCTGCGGATTTGTAGATGATATGTCTGAGGTCATTGAGGCGTCCCGGATTGGCCGGCTTCTCAGCCTGCAGCCATGCCTCGCGGGACTGTCCGCCCTTCCACGCCTTGGTGGTGAAACCAAGGATCTCGACTTTCACGTTACAACGCTCCAGCGTCCGCGCCAGAATATCGGCGCATGTGGCGGCAATGGAGATCGGACGGCCACGCATCGAGCCGGAATTGTCGATCAGCAGCGTGACGACCGTGTCCCGGAATTCCGTATCACGCTCCCACTTGAAGGACAGCGGGCGCATAGGATCCGTTACCACGCGCGTGATGCGCGCGGTGTCGAGCAAACCTTCTTCAAGATCGAAATCCCAGCCACGGTTCTGCTGCGCCAGAAGGCGGCGCTGCAACCGGTTGGCAAGGCGCGCAACAACCTGATGCAAATTCTGAAGCTGCTTGTCGAGATGTCCGCGCAGACGATCCAGTTCCGCCGGTTCGCACAGCTCTTCAGCATGGATGATCTCGTCATAGGCGCGACTGAAGACACGATAGGAGGTATCCGGCTCGTTGCGACCATAATCCTGCGGCGCCATCGTCTCGCCGGCTTCGTCGCCGTCGATGTCGTCGAGATCCTGCATTTCCTGACTGAGCTGCTCTTCGGATTCACTATCCCCGGACTCCAGCTCGTCGGCGCTGGCCATCTGGTTCTCTTCCTGATCCTGCTCGCCGCCGGTTGCTTCCTCGTTCTCGCTGCTGTTCTCGGCCTTGTCGTTCTCGCCCTCTTCATTCTGATCGTCGGCGTTTTCTTCGCTCTCCTCAGTTTCGCCGCCCATATCGTCGGCAACATCGAGATCAGCCAGCACGCGCCTCAGGCTGCGGGCAAATTTCGCCTGATCATGGATATTCTGTTCAAGATTATCGAGGCTGCCTGCTGCTGTCTGCTCGACCCAGCCGCGCCATTGCTCCACCAGCGCATAAGCCGATTCCGGAATGGGCGCCCCGGTCAACTTTTCGCGCACCAGAAGCGACAGGACATGATCAAGCGGCGCTTCCTCAACCCGGCTGGAATCGTTGGTCACCAACCGGCTGTAGCGATCCTCGAGCATCGCCGTGACATTGCCAGCGAGCCCCTTCATCTGGCGCGAACCGATGGCCTCCACCCGTGCCTGTTCAACCGCGTCGAACACACCACGCGCCCGTGCGCCATCAGGCGCATGCTTGGCATGAACGCGAGGGTCATGGCACGCCACCCGCAGGGCAAGACTGTCGGCCTGACCGCGCAGGATCGCCGCGCGCGCCGGGGTGAGCGCCCTTGGAGGCTCCGGCAAACGAGCCTGACCGGACACCAGCATCGGACGATCCGAGGAGAAATGAACATCGAGTTCCACCGGCCCGGCAATCGCCTTCAGCGTGCCTTTGAGCGATTGCTTGAAGCGCTCGTTGGGGTCGACATGGGGCCGCAGCTTGGATGGGCTTTTACTCGTCATGGATCGTTCTGTCCGCCAAAGTCAGTCGGTCGGCATCAAGGGATGTGTCAGGCTCAGCTGACCGCAATATTGAGAGAAGATTCCGGCAGTTCCTCGCCGAAACAGCGTTGATAGAATTCAGCCACAAGCGGCTGCTCCAGCTCGTCACACTTGTTCAGGAAGGTGACGCGGAAGGCAAAGCCGAGATCGCCGAAGATATCCGCATTCTCTGCCCAGGTGATCACGCTACGCGGGCTCATGACGGTAGAGAGATCTCCATTCATGAAGGCGTTACGCGTCAGGTCAGCAACACGGACCATCTTGTCGGCCGTATCCTTGCCCTTGTCGCCGACAAGGGTCTTCACCTTGGCCAGCACGATATTGACCTCATTGTCATGGGGCAGATAGTTGAGCGTCGTGACGATCGACCAGCGGTCCATCTGGCCCTGGTTGATCTGCTGCGTACCGTGATAAAGGCCCGAGGTATCGCCAAGACCAACCGTGTTGGCCGTAGCAAACAGGCGGAAGCAAGGATGCGGGCGGATGACCCGGTTCTGGTCAAGCAGCGTCAGGCGACCGGCAACTTCGAGCACGCGCTGGATAACAAACATCACGTCCGGACGCCCGGCATCATATTCGTCAAACACCAGAGCAACGTTGTTCTGCAGCGCCCATGGCAAGATACCGTCGCGGAATTCGGTGACCTGCATGCCATCCTTCAGCACGATGGCGTCCTTGCCGATCAGATCGATACGCGAAATATGGCTATCGAGGTTAACGCGAACGCAAGGCCATTTGAGGCGCGCTGCGACCTGCTCGATATGGGACGACTTACCGGTGCCGTGATAGCCCGAGATCATCACGCGACGATTGTGCGCAAAGCCAGCAAGAATGGCCAGTGTCGTCTCTTTGTCGAACAGATAGTCTGGATCGAGATCCGGCACATGGTCGGACGCCTCTTTGTAGGCGGGAACCATCAGATCCACATCGATGCCAAACAGGTCGCGCACGGAAACTTCGGTATCCGGCAAATTGGAAATCTCGTCGTTCATATTCTTCATAGCACTGCTCTGGATGAGGCCCGCTCGCCCGATGCTGCAACAGCGCAAGGGGGTGCAAAAGACATTGCGTCCAAGGCCCGATTGAATGGCTCGGTCATACGATGTCGCAACTTAAAGCAAACCTGACCGAAATGAAAAGGAAGAATTTGGGTTTTTTCCGGTGATATGACCCGGCCCTCAAAGAGAAGCAACGGTGCCAAAGAAAAAAGGCGGCAGGTGCCGCCTTCCTATCCGGGTTTGGAACCGATCATCCGCATGGGACGGCCCTGCGTCTCAACAATAGCCCCCGGCGCGCAACGTGTTGTAGGCGGCGATGACATCCTGCAGACGCTCCTCACAGGCGCGATCGCCCTTGTTGAGGTCGGGATGGTTTTCCTTCAGGAGGCGCTTGTAAGCCTTTTTGACATCATCAGCATTTGCAGGCAGTGTCAGCCCCAAGGTCTGGAAGGCCTTGGCTTCGAGCGGACGCAGCTTGCGGGTCTGACCCTGGTGGCGGGAACGACGCTTGGCCCGCTCCGCCGCACGCTGCGAGCGCCCGTCGGAGAAGCCGCTCGCTTCCCAGCTTTTGCCACGTGTCTCACCGGCACGATGCGTTTCGTTGCCCCAGGCATTGACGCCCATCTGCCAGGTTGGACGGTCACCGGTCGCCGTGCTCGCCTTGGCACTGTCGGCCTCGTCATCATCCATGCCTGTAAAGTAGTTGTAGTTGCGATTGAACTCACGGGCATGCTCTTCGCAGAAATTATGATATTCCCGCTTGGACGTACCCCGCTTGGGTGCCTTGCAGCCCCCCTTCTTCTCACAACCAGGCCATTCGCACATTTCGGCTGCCTGTTGCTTTTTCTTGCGATCTGCATCAGGCTTGATACGAATGGAGTCGAAAAGTTTTGAGTCAAGTTTCATGAATCTATGCTTGTCTCCGGACGCTTGTTTGTCACGCTCTTGAGGATTTTGTGTTCATTCAAACGACAAACGCTCAGTGAATTTCGGGTTCTATACACCACAAGACGAAACAGTCATTTGATGTATCTGCCTCAGGTGGCTGGTTCGAACAGGTAATTTGCAACGCAATACCAAAACGCTATCAAGGCCCTTGCTTTTGGAAATCAAATCTCCATCTGCAGAATACCCTAACCCATGGACGCGAGTTCAAATCACCTCAAATTTGGAAGTGCAACACTTCACCATTCCTAGCCATGACCGTCAAGAACATCCTCGAGAAAAAGCTGAACAATCAACTTCAACCCACAGCGCTTGAAGTCATCGACGAATCCCATTTGCATGCCGGTCACGCTCATTCGCGCCCGGAAGGGGAAACCCACTTCCGCATACGGATTGCGAGCCCGGCCTTTTCCGGCAAGTCGCGCGTTGATGCCCACAGAATGGTGCATGATGTTATCAAAGATGAGCTCGATGGTCCAATCCATGCGCTCGCACTTGAGACCATCCGCCCCGAATAGGCCGTGAGGCCGTCGCTCGTAAAAGCCATCAGCCCATGCTGAAGGCTTGTTCACTCACGGGCATTTCGCTGCATTGAAGCGTCTCAGCGAACGGGCGTAATCCTAAGCGATGTGATGCGGTTGCGATCCTTGCGTAGCACCCGGAAGCGGAAATTGTAGAAGGTGAACCCCTGCCCCGGCTCCGGGATCTGTCTGGCCTCATGAATGACAAGGCCTGCAATGGTGGTCGCCTCCTCGTCCGGCAGTTCCCAGTCAAGGGCGCGGTTGAGGTCACGGATCGGCACATTGCCATCCACCAGAATCGAGCCGTCCGGCTCCTTGCGAACGCCCTTCACGTCGATATCATGTTCATCCGAGATGTCTCCGACGATCTCCTCGAGAATATCCTCAAGAGTCACCAGACCCATCACTTCGCCATATTCATCAACGACCAGCGCAAAATGGCTCTTCTTTTTCAAAAAAGCATTGAGCTGTGACTTGAGGCTCGTGGTGTCGGGAACAAACCATGGCTCGCGGGCAACTTCGCGGAAGTCGATCTGGGAGATATCCCCCTTGGTGTCGGCAAGCGCGCGGAGCAAATCCTTGGAATGGATGACGCCAACAAAGTTATCCTGCTCCCCCTGCCACAGCGGAATGCGCGTATAGGGGCTTTTGAGCACCTGCTCGACAATGGATTCGACCCCGTCATCCAGATTGATCGACACCACGTTGGTCCGGTGTACCATGACGTCCGAAACATCGAGCTCTTCAAGATCGAGAAGGCCGCCAAAGCGGTCCCGGTCATCCTTGACCACCGAGCCTTCCATATGGAGAAGATCCACCGCACCACGCAATTCATCCTGACCGGAGAGCAACTGGCCTTCCTTGGTGTTGACGCCCAATAGGCGCAACAGGCCGATGACAACCCATTCAACGGTCGCAACGATGGGCCCGAGCAGATAGGTCAGGACGCGCACGGTCGGGCCAACCCGCTGGGCAAAGGAATCCGGATTGGAAATCGCCCAGGTCTTGGGCATCACTTCGGCGAACACCAGAACCACGACCGTCATGACCAGCGTCGCATAGACAACGCCCGTGTCGCCGAACAGATTGATAAAGAGGCTGGTCGCCAGAGCTGATGCCAGAATATTGACGAGGTTGTTGCCAAGCAGCAGCGAGCCGATCAGGCGCTCGCGCATCTGCAACAATTCGTTGACCGCTTGTGCGCCCGGCTCACCGGCCTTTTCCTTCTGATGCATACGCGCACGCGATGCCGCTGTCAGAGCCGTTTCCGATCCGGAGAAAAAACCGGAGGCGATAATCAGCAACAGGATGGCGAGGGCGGTTAACCACAGACCGGTGAACATCAGCTGAGCTTCTCCTCAAGGAAGGCACGCAAAAAGGCCGGGTCCACACCTTTCTCCACGAAAGACTGGCCAAGGCCACGGGTTAGAATGAACGTCAGACTACCACGGGACACCTTCTTGTCCTGCGCGATGAAATCCATCAGCAGATCGACATTGGGCAATTGTCCGGGTATGGCACCTATATGGGTAGGCAGACCCACTGTTTGCAAGTGGGCAACGACGCGATCAGTAACGGCCGGATCGCAAAGGCCGAGCCGGGCGGAGAATTCATGCGCCAGCACCATGCCTATGGCGACGCCTTCGCCGTGAACGATCCGCTCCGCATCATATTCGGCCATGCCTTCAAGCGCATGTCCAAACGTGTGCCCCAGATTGAGCAGAGCCCGCTGGTTGGCCTCGTGCTCATCGGCGGCGACAACATCCGCCTTTGCCTGACAGGAGCGTGCAATGGCTTCTTCCCGTTCCGGTCCGCCATCAAAAATACCCTGCCAGTTTGCCTCCAGCCATTCGAAGAAATCGGGCTGATTAATCAGGCCATATTTGGCAACTTCCGCATAGCCAGCGCGAAAATCGCGTGGCGTCAGCGTGTCGAGAACCGCCGTGTCGGCCAGAACCAGATGCGGCTGGTTGAACAGACCGATGAGATTCTTGCCGTGACCGGTGTTGATGCCGGTCTTGCCACCGACCGAGCTGTCGACCTGAGCCAGAAGAGTCGTCGGCACCTGAATGAAACGCATGCCGCGACGGATGATGCCCGCAACAAAGCCCGCAAGATCACCAATGACGCCACCGCCAAGCGCAATCACCAGATCACCGCGCTCAAGACGCGTGTCGAGCACGCCATTACAGGCGGCCATCAGACCGGCATAGCTCTTGGTCTTCTCGCCCGGCTCCATAATGATGACATGCGGCTCGACCCCGGCAGCTCTCAGGGACTCTTCAGCGCTTGCGAGATGAAAACCGGCAACGGTCCTGTCCGTGATGATGACGGCCCGCGCCGCAGGAAAGAGGCCTGAGAACCGCTGGCCCAGCTCACCAAGAACCGAGCGCCCGATGACAATGTCATAGCTCCGCTCTCCGAGCTTAACCTCGACGACACGGTGCCCGTCACTGCGAGCCGACCCCGCACCATTTGCGGACTCATTGTTGATCTCGACTGTGCCTGTCGTCATCCTGTCACCTGCTATTTTACTGTTGTCCCTGATGCCCATCCGGGTTCGAGCGCCATCGGAAATCGGCGTCAGACGTGAAGGCCCAACTGCTCCTCAAGCCCTTCAATCACCGAGTCGACAATCACTTCATGTGGCGCCGCCTTCGACATCACGGTGATATCGGCAAGCGCATAGACCGGGTAGCGGCTATCGATCAACCGGCGCATCACACCTTCCGGATCCGGATCCTTGAGCAGGGGACGATGGGAGCGGCGACGCACCCGCGCCATCAACACATCGAACTCTGCCTTCAACCAGATCGAGATCCCGCGCTCTGCAACAAGCTCGCGCGTCTCGTCGTTCATCCAGGCACCACCGCCTGTTGCTAGCACCTGCGTACCTTCATCCATCAGCCTTGCGATCACGCGCTTTTCGCCATCGCGAAAATGGGCCTCGCCGTGCTGTTCGAAAATTTCGGCGATTGTCATGTTGGCGGCGGCTTCGATTTCGTGATCCGCATCACGAAAAGGAATGGACAGTCGGCCGGCAAGACGTCGTCCGATTGTCGTCTTTCCGGCCCCCATCAGGCCGACCAGAACAATCGGGCGCCCGTCGAGAGCAGAGAGCAATTTCTGCTCACGCGCACCGCCACTGTTTTCGCTATTCGCCATTCAATACTGTCTCTCAACTTTTCAGCCATGGTTTGAGCTTGAAACAGCCAGACTGTCAAGCAACTGTTGCATCATTGACGAAAAAGGAGGCAGGACTTCCCCAGCTGAGCCATAAAGATCAGAATAGAATTGGAAAATCACGGGCAAAAAAATGACAATCTCTTGGCAGAGATGATAGGCTCGCTTCGAATTCCAAGAAATCAAGCCACCTCAGGAAGCATCCATGCCTAGTCTGATCAAAGCTTTTGTATTCCTTCTCATTCTGTGCGGACTGGTTGCCGGCGGGATTTTTGCACTCGCCAACTTCGTCGAGCCATCCCCGCACGAGATGGTCATCCGCATCCCGTCCAAGAATCTCGATTAGCCCTCGCCGCCGGGCGATGGCGCACTGAACGAGCGAACCGTGCCGATAAGCAACCGACAGGCCATACATCTGTTTCTCGATGCCATGAGTGCCGAGAGGGGCGCCTCGCCCAACACGCTGGATGCCTATGAGCGCGATCTTGACGATCTCGATAGCAGCCTCTCGCATAGAAAGGCCCGGTTCGAGACCTGCGACACGGACATGCTCCGGAGCTATCTCGCAAACCTTGCCGATCGTGATCTGGCCGCCTCAACAGTGGCAAGAAAGATCTCGGCCATCCGGCAGCTGTTCGGCTTTCTCTATCGTGATGGCTTTCGCACCGACGATCCATCAACGCCGCTGAAGGCTCCCAAACGCAATCGCCCGCTCCCCAAGATCCTCACCATTCAGGAGGTCGACCGCCTCATCGAAGCCGCCCGCTTCAATGCCTCGTTTGATGGCCCGACACCCAAACGCCAGATCCGCGCCATGCGCCTCTACGTGCTGCTGGAGCTGCTCTATGCAACGGGCCTCAGGGTCTCCGAGCTCGTCTCCCTGCCCGCGTCCGCAGCTCATCAGGACGGACAATTCCTTGCGGTGATCGGCAAAGGCAGCAAAGAGCGGCTGGTACCCCTGACAGACCGGGCCAAGGAAGCCATGCGCGACTATCGCACGATGCTGGCGGACACGGGAGGCAACAACAGCGCGCGCGCCAGACAATGGCTGTTTCCCTCATCCGGCGAAGAAGGCCATTACACCCGTCAGGCCTTTGCACGCGAATTGAAGTCCCTTGCCGACGATGTCGGATTGAATGCGGCCTCTGTCTCGCCCCATGTGCTGCGCCATGCTTTTGCCAGTCATCTGCTGCAGAACGGTGCCAACCTCAGGGCCGTTCAGAAACTTCTTGGCCATAGTGATATTTCAACGACCCAGATCTATACCCATATACTGGATGAGAAACTCATCGAGCTCGTAGAACAGCATCACCCGCTGTCGGACAAGTTCACCACCGCTGCCATCAAGGACAACAGCTCGGATGAATGAGGCAAATCGGCGACCTTGCAGCCTGTTCAGCCGAACCACCTCTGCGGGTTTAACATTGATTTGGGATAACCGGGAAAGAGGGATTGACCAGCGAGCTGCAGCTTGACACAGGGACCTCAAGGGTTCAACGTGCCGCCCACTGAAGGCATATCTGTAAGAAACAACAGTGGATCAGACGACGAATGCATAGCTATCTCGAATTCGAAAAACCTGTAGCAGACCTCGAGGGCAAAGTTCAGGAATTGCTCGCGATGCAGGAAAATGGCGAAGCCGTCGATGTGGGCGAGGAAATCACCCGCCTGCAGACCAAGGCAGACTCCGCCATGCAGGAGATCTATGCCAACCTGACCCCGTGGCACAAAACCCAGATCGCCCGCCATCCGGATCGCCCGCACTTCGCCGACTATGCCAAGGCGCTGATCGATGAATTCACGCCGCTTGCCGGTGACCGCAAGTTTGCCGAGGATGAAGCAATTCAGGCTGGTTTTGGCCGCTTCCGCGGACGCCCCGTTGCTGTTATCGGGCAGGAAAAGGGCAACGACACGGAAAGCCGGTTGAGACACAATTTCGGCATGGCCCGTCCGGAAGGCTACCGCAAGGCCGTGCGCATCATGGAACTGGCCGAGCGCTTCAAGATGCCCCTGATCACCTTTGTTGATACCGCCGGGGCCTATCCCGGCATTGGCGCTGAAGAACGCGGACAGGCCGAAGCCATTGCCCGTTCGACCGACGCCTGCCTAGCCATGGGCACTCCGAACGTCTCCGTCGTCATCGGAGAGGGCGGCTCGGGCGGTGCCATTGCCATTGCCACCGCAAACCGGGTCATGATGCTCGAACATTCCATCTACAGCGTGATCTCGCCCGAAGGCGCTGCCTCGATCCTATGGCGCGATTCCACCAAGGCGCAGGACGCGGCAACCAATATGAAGATCACCGCGCAGGATCTCATGGAGCTTGGCATCATCGACCGCATCATTTCCGAGCCGGTCGGCGGTGCTCATCGAGCCGCTCAGGAAGTCATCGGGCGCACCGGCAACATGATCGCCGACTGCCTTGAGGAATTTGACGGCAAGACACCGGCCGAGGTTCGCAAGCAGCGCCGCGACAAGTTCCTTGCCATCGGCTCCAAACTCTAATCGTATAGAGCCAAATCCGGACATTCGACACGATATGAAACGCCGCCTTGCCGTCAGCGACAGCAGGCGGCTTTTGCAATTGGAGCCCCGTTCGGATATCGATTTTCCGGACACATATAGGTGAAGTGTGACTTAGGCCCTATTCTTGCCTCATCAAAAGCAATTATTATGGCCCGGATGAAATCTGTTCCGGTAACCGGCTATCAACCACTCCCGGTTACTGTTTCTTAAACCTCGGCCGGTCCTATCGGACCGGTCGGGCTGATTGAGGACGACAAGCAAGCAATTGCGGCATCCATCTCAGCCTCTTACGAGACCAGTGACTGTTCATTCTAGCAAAACCAGCCAACGAGGAAGCGCTTACGTGCAAAAAGGCCTGAATACTCAGCAGAACACGCCCATCAAGAACCGCCTGCGCACCCTTGCCTTCGTGGCCCTTGCCGGTGTTGCGCTTGCGGCGTGCAACCCTGAACTCATGGAAGATGGCAAGCATCTTCAACCGCTGTCTCCGAAGATCAAGGCCCAGATCAAGAAGATAGGATCCACCGAGCAGGCTCCTCTCTATATCCGCATCTTCAAGGAAGAATCTGTTCTCGAAGCATGGAAGCAGACCAAGGACGGCACCTACGCTCTACTCAAGACCTATCCGATCTGCGCCTATTCGGGAGAAATCGGCCCGAAGATCAAGGAGGGCGACAGACAGGCTCCTGAAGGCTTCTACAACATCACACCCGGTCAGATGAATCCGAAGTCGAGCTATTACCTCTCCTTCAATCTGGGCTTTCCGAACAAGTTCGACCGCTCCTATGGCCGCACCGGCGCTCACCTGATGGTCCATGGCTCCTGTTCTTCGCGCGGCTGCTACGCCATGGAAGACGCCCCAATTGCCGAGATCTATGCGCTCGGGCGCGAAGCCTTTGACGGCGGGCAGCGCTCGTTTCAGGTCGATGCCTTCCCATTCCGGATGACGCCTGAAAATCTGGCCCGCGTACGCAACAGCGAACACTTCGGCTTCTGGCAGAATATCAAGAATGGCTACGACCATTTCCAGATCACCAAGAAGCCGCCGAAGGTGGAGGTTTGCAACAAGACCTACGTCTTTGACCCGCAAGGCGCGAGCCACTTCAACGCCTCGGGTCCTTGCCCGGACTATACGCTCGAACCGGGTCTTCTGGCTTCCTTGCAGAAATTGCGTGCAAGCGAGAACGAGCGGTTCCGCGTAGCCGTTGCCGAGCTTGAACAGAAGCGCGTCGAAAAACAGACCAAGACGGAAACCGAAATGGTTGACGCTCAGCTCGATCTGCTGCAACGCAAACAGCGGATTTCGGAGGGAAAGAATCCTAACGGCTTCATCGCCGGGTTAATCAAGGGCAATCCGACCAGCGAGACGGCGACAGCCGAGACGACGGCAGCCACGTCGGAAACCCAGACAGCGGCAGCAGAGACAGGCCAGACCGGAACCTTCTTTTCCAAACTGACCAAGTCGTTGCAAAGCCCGTTTGAAAAAGAGCAGCCTGCCGTCGCAGACGAAAGCACTCTTCTTCCGGTGCTGCCAGAAGCCAAACCCTGACGAGAAGCCAAACCCTGACGAGACGTCAAATCGTGAGTGGAAATTTCCGGACCTAGCTGGCCCGGAAGCCCATCCGCACGCCGCCCCAGTGCTTGCCATTGACGAAAATGGGTGCGGAAATATCCTTCATCAGCACATAGGCCCCACCGCCCATGTCGCGCCGATAGGTCTGCATCAGGAACGGCTCGGTGTTGCGGCCAGCGGCCAGTCCAACCCTGTCATCGAAAATGCGTCTGTTACGACAGTTGGCGGCATTCCAGACCGGGTCATCACTCTGCGGTTTTGAAAAGACTTTGTTGTGGGTCGGCAGATAGCCGTTCTTGTCCACCGCAGCAACAAAGACGATGGCGTCATGCTCGGCGACGATGGGTTCCTGAAACTGCGGCATCACACGATCAGTCATGGTGGTAAAGGGTGCCATGACCTGTTCGGGATTGCTGTTGGGGATCGGCGTATAGCTGCTGTCGAACAGATCCTTCTCGCTGATCCGACCTGCCTTCACTTCGCCCTCGAAGGCGTGACCGATGTCCTTGGCCAGTTTCTGGATCGACTCTATGCAGAAGGTGTTTTCGGTCTTCACACCACTCATCGAGGAAACCGCAACCATCCGGTCGGCAACGGCAACGGACTGCAGCATCTTCTTGCTCGCTTCGTGGAGTCCGCTGTGGGTGATATCAAACGCCTTGTGCACGAGATCGACGTCTTCCACCAGCGTCCCGATGGATTGCGTTGTGTCGCTGACCTGAGTCTTGATGGATTCCGAGGAGTGGCGGATCGACTGGAAGGCCTCGTCGAGCCCCTGGATCATGCCATGCACCTGCGTGGTGCTGGCTTCAACGTCCGTCATGGACGCCGTCGCCTCTGCGCTCAAAGAAATCAGAGCCTCGGCTTCCTGATCAAGCTCCGAGAGCGTTGACCCGATGGTCTCGGTTGCCTTGCTCGTCTGTGCAGCAAGCGCCTTCACCTCTGCAGCCACCACGGCAAAGCCCTTGCCTGCCTCGCCGGCGCGCGCGGCCTCGATCGTCGCGTTGAGAGCCAGAAGATTGGTTTGGCGAGCGATGGCATCAATCGCACCGGCAACATCGCGAACGGAAGAGAACGCAGCCTGAAGCCCCTGCAACTGGGTATTGATGCCCGATACGGCCTGCATCAGATCGGCGACCTTCTGCAAGGTGTCGTCGATCAGCTGGCGTCCTTCCACGACATTGTTCGATGTTTCATCGGCAATCTGAAACGATTGCGTAGCTTCTTCAAGAATACGCTCGTTGGAAGCCTGTACATCGCCCGATGCAGTCACGAGTTGGGAAAGAGACTTGAAACAGTCGGCGGTTTCACCATTGATCTGTTCGACCTGACCAGCAACGTCGGCCATGTTCTGACCCAGACCATTGAGGTCGAAGATGATTTGCAGAATGCTCTTCTCGTCGATCTTCTGTTTTCCGGCCTCTTCGTTGTCCAACGAAACTTCTATTGCCTCTTCAACAACATTGTCTTGTGCGTTCACTGTCGTAACGTCACTACGCGAAGTTTTGGCAAAACTGAACATCATTCCCCCAGTTATATGTCTGCACGTCCGACACAGTTATTCAGTATTAATTTGGATCCCTCGAGTTAATAAAAGTCAAAAAATCTTGGTTATTCGTAAAAAATATCAATAATTTTGTCTTGAATCTTCTAAAACTACGACCAATTGACGAGTGTGAAGGCAGGTTCGGAAAAGCCACCGACTTTTTAAAATAGATGGTTGACCAACGAACAAAAGCACGATAAATGATACGTTATAACATAACAAAATCATCAAACCCGATGAGTAACTGAGATTATGATGAAATCTGTACGCCTCGGCTTCACGACCCTGATATCCTCTTGCGCCATCGGCACTATTTGCCTTTCGCAAGCAGCCATCGCCGCCCCCAAAGTGGTGGCCTCGATCGCTCCCATCCACTCCATCACGGCCGCCATCATGGACGGCATCGCAGAACCTGATCTGCTGGTTGAGCTGACAGGATCACCACACAGCACCCAGTTACGCCCCTCTCAGGTCAGCGAATTGCAGGAAGCGGATCTTATCGTCTGGATCGGCCCAAATCTCGAAGCCTTCCTCGATAAACCGATCGATACGCTGCCAAAATCGGCTCACGTGTTAACACTTACCGATGCAGCAGGCCTCAAATTCCTCCCCGTGCGTGAAGGCGGCAACTGGGAACGCCACGAGCATGATCATGAGGGCGAGGACCACGACGCTCACGAAGACCATGATCACGACGACGATCATCAACATGGCGAGCATGAGCATGAACATGGAGACGATCACGAGGGCCATGGCGACCACCATGACGACCCCCATGTCTGGCTCGATCCGATAAATGCCATCGAGATGGCCCATGCGATCACTGCCGAGCTGACCGAACTCGACCCGGACAATGGCAGTGCCTATGCCTCCAACGAAAAGGCATTTGTCGAAAAGCTGAATAGCGTGATCGATGAGGCAACCACAAGCCTTGAGGGCCTCTCCGACAAGCCCTACTTCGTCTTCCACGATGCCTATCAATATTTCGAGCATCGCTTTGGAACCAATGCCACAGGGTCGGTCACCCTGCATCCGGGCGTCAACCCCGGTGCGGCAAGGGTGCGCGAAATCCATCAGAAGCTATCGGATGCCAACGCGGTTTGCCTCTTCTCCGAACCACAATTCTCGCCCAAGATCCTGAGCGTTCTGGCCGAGGGCACTGCAGCGGGCATCAGCCAGCTGGATCCCATCGGTGCCAATCTTGAGCCCGGTCCGGATCTCTATCCGAACCTCATCAGATACAATGCCAACCAGCTCAGCAAGTGCCTGAGAGAACACTAGTCGGCGTAGGGAGAAGTCCCCGACCCGACCTTCGCGTCGAAACATTCCCGGTCAAGACGGGTGTTCCAGATCGCATTTGCGAGGAAGAAGCGGGCTCAGGCCCGCTTCTTTTCATTAGAGCCGCACCAGTCGCCTCATTCGCCCAAATTGGTAAAATCGGGACCAAACCCCAGGATCTTCGGATCCGTGTCCTTGATCACCGAGCTATCCTTGCCCGGATAATCGAGATGAGCGAGGAAATGGCGCAGCACGTTGAGCCGGGCGCGCCGCTTGTCGTTGGATCGCACGACGATCCAGGGCGTCTCCTCGGTGTGGGTATGCTTCAGCATCCGGTCTCTGGCCTTGGTATAGTCATCCCACTTGTCGAGCGCCTCAAGATCCATCGGCGACAGCTTCCAATGCTTGAGCTGGCTATGTCGGCGGTCGTGAAAACGCTTGAGCTGCATTTCCTGACCGACATTGAGCCAGAATTTGAACAGCTTCGTGCCACTGTCGTTGATGGTCTGCTCGAACCGGGGTGCATCCTTGAGAAACTTCGATGTCTGCTCGTGCGTGCAGAATCCCATCACCGGCTCGACCCCGGCCCGGTTGTACCAGGACCGGTCGAACAGAACGATCTCACCGCTGGTCGGGAATTGTTCGACATAGCGCTGGAAATACCATTGCCCCTGCTCCACATCACTGGGTTTGGACAGCGCCACGACGCGCACATGGCGCGGATTGGTATATTGGGTAAAGCACTTGATGGTGCCGCCCTTGCCAGCAGCATCACGTCCCTCGAACACGGAAATGATCCGCTGGTCGGTGTCCTGCACCCATTGCTGCACCTTCACCAGTTCGATCTGCAGGATCTCCAGCTCTTCTTCATATTTTTCGCGCTTGAGCTTCTTGTCATACGGGTAGCCCCCGCTTTGCATGATGATCTCTTCGAGCTTTTTGGGAAACACGGGATCATTGATGTCAAACGACTTGGACATGACTTTTGTCTCTTTCTCTCGACTTCGTGATGGGATCACTCGATGCCACGGGGCAGCAAGCACTGGAAACCGGTCGCAGTCTCACAATCTGTCACACAATGATCACAATGTCTGCCCACCCAATGGAGCCATCGAAGCAATTGTGTTGCGACCCGAATTCCATTAGACCTTTTAGTCAGGTCGACGAAAGACAACAAAATCAGAGGAAAACGCCCGTGATTCAGGTTCCCTCTCTTCGCCTAGTGGCCACTGGCCTCTTCATGGCGTTCCTGCTGGTCATGACCTCTCTTGCCCACGCGCAGGATCCCCAGACTTCTCTGGCGGACAGCCTTACGGCCCGGCTTGACCGCATCGAAGCGGCACTCAACCGCGACAGTCTCTCCGAACAGGACTTTTCCGGCCTGCGCGAAGAGCTGTTGATTGTCGAAGAAGAAGCGAACGGCAAGAAAACGGAGCTGCAGCCGACCCTGACGGAAGCGCGTGCCCGCCTCGAGGCCCTCAAGCCGGAGGAAACCAAGGAGGGCGAAACCGCCAACGCCGAGTCCACGACCCTCACCGACCGTCGCGCCAATCTGGAAGATCAGGTCGCTACACTCGACGCGGAAATCAAGCTGTTGACCGCCAACGAAGTGCGCGCGACACAGATGCTCAACAAGATCACGCTGGCCCGTCAGGAGCGCTTCACCGAACTCTTGTTCAACCGCTCCAATTCCCTGCTCAACCCGGCCCTCTGGCTCGAAGGGCTCGGAGGTCTGCAGGTAACAGGCAACGCGGCAAGCTATCTGTTCACTGACTGGGTGAACTTCCTGTCGTCCAAGGCCGCGAGCCAGATCTGGCAGATCATCGGCATGATCCTGCTGGTCGCCGTGGTTATCGTCGGCCCCTTGCGCTATCTGCTGTTCACCGGCGTCAGCCGCCTCGCCCGACTTGAAAACCCCAGTCCGCTGCAGCGCAGCCTGCACGCGGCATGGGCCACCTTCGTCTACACGTTCGTGCCCTTCATGATCATGCTGGCAATTGTCCTGATCCTGAAGAACGCAGAACTGGTGCCACCCCGCGTCAGCGATTTTCTCAACCAGCTCGGCGTCGTGGTCTGGAGCACCTCGCTTGGCTATGGGCTGGTGCGTGTCCTTGTCGCTCCGGCCAAACCGCACTATCGCATGCTGAACCTGAGCACCAGTGTCGCCCAAAAGCTCTTCGGGCTGGCGCTGATCCTGCTGGTGGTCACCGCAATCGAGCTGACCTTCCGGGAAACACAGCAGCTGCTGTTCACGCCCATCGAGACGACCATCCTCATCTCAGGCACCTCCGCCGTGCTGGTTGCGGTGCTTGTCTGGCTCGGAATGCGCATCTCCATCGGGGAAGAGGCATCAGAGGGGGAAAATGGGGAAGAGGGCATGACGTCCACCGCCAATGCGGGCAATGATCTGACGACCGCCTTCCTGCCCGGCTTCATCTCGGTGTTCAAACCGGTGGTCTGGCTGGCCTGTGTCGCCATCATCCTTGCAGTGATGCTGGGCTATGTCTCTCTCGGAGCCTTCATGGCCGAGCAGATGCTGCGCGTCTTCGTCATCGTCGGGCTGCTTGGTGTCCTGACCTCGCTGGTAGACAACTTCTTCTCCGAAGGGCTGGACGTCAAGAATGACCGCGTCAGGAAAGCCGCCCATTCTATCGGCATTCCCCTGCGAGCGATCAATCAGATCGGCGTGATTCTCAATGGCCTGATTCGCATTCTGCTCTACATCGCCGCAGCGCTTCTGATCTTCGCGCCCTGGGGCGTCCAGTCATCCGACTTCCTGTCGTCTCTGAGACGTGCCATTTTCAGCGTCGAGATCGGCGATCTGACCATCTCACCCATTGCCATACTTGGGGCGCTGGCCGTCTTCTTCATTGCGCTGGTGCTGGTGCGCAGCATACAGCGCTGGATGGAACGCAGCCTGTTGCCAGCCACCAATCTCGACACCGGCCTCAAGAACTCGATCCAGACCAGTGTCGGCTATGTCGGTTTCATCATCGCCGCGATGCTCGCCTTCTCCTATATGGGGCTTGATCTGTCGAACATTGCTCTGGTTGCTGGTGCTCTCTCCGTCGGTATTGGTTTCGGCCTTCAGAGCATCGTCAACAACTTCGTCTCCGGCCTCATTCTTCTGGTCGAGCGGCCGATCAAGACCGGCGACTGGGTTGTCGTCGGCGAGCATCAGGGCTTCGTGCAAAAAATCTCCGTCCGCGCCACCAAGATCGAGACCTTCGACCGGGCAACAGTGATCCTGCCCAACTCCGAGCTGATCTCGAACCGGGTGATGAACTGGATGCACAATGGCGCGATGGGCCGCATCATCGTCCCCGTCGGTGTCTCCTACGACGCGGACCCGGAAAAGGTACGGGAGGTGCTGATGCGCGTCGCAACAGACTCCCCTCTCGTTGCCCGCTATCCGGAGCCTTCCGTGGTGTTCCTCGACTTCGGAGCGTCTTCTCTGGATTTCGACATCCGCTGTTACGTCCACGATGTCCTGACCTCCCTGAGCACCGCAAGCGAACTGCGCTTTGCGATCTTCAAGGCGCTCAAGGAAGAAGGCATCGAGATTCCATACCCGCAGACAGATGTGCATATCCGCTCCGTGGTCTCATCCGAAGCAAAGAAACAGCTTGCCTTGGCACCGGACGAGGAGCAGGAGAGCAGCGCCCCCGTTTCCGTGAAACGGGATGAAGTCGATTTGCCCGGCGATGCCGCCGGCGCTGACGAAGGACCCGGCACTCATGCTTAAGTCACTGACAAAGACCCTCATTCTCACCGGACTTGCCGCCGCCCTGCTCTCGGCCTGCACGAGCGGGCCGGATCTTCAGACCCCGGCCATGTATGAACGGCTGAACCGGGACAACGCCAACGTCGACCCACAGGCCGCGCTTGAGCTGATCAATGCCTATCGCCAGAGAAACGGACTGAACGCCCTGACGCTCAGCCCCAGACTGGCGGCAGCAGCCAAGGAGCAGTCCGACGCCATGGCAAGCTCGGGCCGCGTCGACCATGCCCTGAACAAGAACATGACGCTGATCAAGCGGCTGGGCCGGTCTGGCTATGATCCGGTTCTGGCAACTGAGAATATCGGGGCAGGGTACTGGAGCCTCGCCGAGGCCTTCTCCGGCTGGCGTGATTCCAGACAGCACAATCTCAACATGCTCAAGGATGGCGTCACCGAAATGGGGATCGCGACGAGCTATCGTGAGAATGTGAAATACAAGGTCTTCTGGACGCTGATCCTAGCAAAGCCGGATGAGAAACCGCTGTCGCAGGCGGTCTCGACCAATCAGGCGCGCCCGAGTGCCTTTTTCAGCCAATAGCGAGCGCTGTCCTTGCCAGCCATTGCCGCCCTCAGACTCTGTGAGGCGGCAATGCCGTGGCTGTTGAGCGGCAGGAACAGTTGAGCATAGCGCCGACGCCCTGCCCAGATATGCTCGGCCACCGGATGCCCTTGATCCGCAAGGCTGTCAACATAGTCGATGCTGTCGTCCCTGACCGCTTCTTCGCTGACATGTAGCAGCATGTGAACGCCTGGAGAGAAGCGTTTGTAAACCTCGTCCATGCCGGTTTTCCAGCTGAACAGGCCGCGCCCCGCTCTCAGCGAAATGAGACCGGCGATGCACTTGTCATCAAGCATCATCAGATCGACCTGTGCCCGCCCCTCTTCAATCATTTGCGGCATGAAGCCCATGACGAAAGCGTTCAGCTTTTCATCGACGGCAAGTGCCGTGCCATGCTGGGCCTTCCAGCCTGAGGACTCGGTCAGCAGAAACCGCTCCATGGCCTCGTCCGTCGCGAGATCCTGAAGGGTCGAGCGAAAATGCACGCCCCCCAACTCCTCAAGACGGCGCACCTGTCGGCCAAGAGTCTTGCGCTTGTTGCGGCTAAGCACGATGCCGCCACCTGTGCCGCGTCCCTCCTGCCCGGTTCGGGCATCCCCGGCGCGGGCGTCCAAGAAGGCGCGCTTGTGCTCGCGCATGGACAGCATCAGTCGGGAGACATCCCGATCAAGCCGCCCGCTCAGCCAGCTGCACAGCCATCCAAATTCTCGTGCTTCAAGCGGGAAATAGGGCCAGACGATAAGATCGGCACCGGACGCATCAGCCATCCGGTCAAGGGCCGTGTGAAATCCGACCTCGGAACGCTCCCACTCGCCACCCGACGAGCAGAACCCTCCGCCAATCGGCCCATATCCATGCGCCCAATAGGTCGCAACCGTCGCGCCCAGAGCAAATGAAGATCGCTGCTCTTCCCATGCGAGCCGATAGCCCTGCTCATCGACAAACTCGACTGGCCCAGAACAGATCCGACCTTCGCTTGCACGCAGGAATGCCTCATGCATGAAAGGACTGTCGAACTGGTCCAGTATGCCAAAACCTTCCAGAGCTGTGTCTGACCGCAAGAGCATTCTTTTAAGTCGCCTGAGAAACCAACGCATGCGCGTGATGTTGGAGAAGAAATGTTGAAACTCCGTCACAAGTTTCAAAATTCATGCATCCAATATACGCATTTCTATTGATCTAGTCGCAATTAGCTCATTATGTGGTTAACGTCCGCTCCCACAAACAAACCCAATCGCCCCGTTGCAGATGCCCGAAACCACCAGATCAAGGCGCCTTTCGATACGACAATGCTTAAAATTGGCGCAATTGCGTCAATCTTGCCAAAGGCTGACAGGTTTGGAAGATCGTTGACACTTCGTTAACCACGCTCCCAGAAAGCTGTCTGAGACCGGTCTGAGGCCTGTTGATCACGGCCTCGGTTGCTTTCAGCCAGCAAAACCCCCGGCTTCCAGAAAGGCCTTCTCTTCGGGCGTGCTCTTCCTGCCTAGCACCGCATTGCGATGCGGAAACCGCCCGAATGCCTCGATGATATCAAGATGGATCTTGGCGAATTTCACACCATCCGCAAGCTCGATCCGCTCCATCCATTTCAGGCAATTTTCCTGCTCCACCAGATCTTCCGCATGCATCATCGGCATGATGCCGAACTGCTTCTCATGCTGGCTCAGCCGATCGAAGTCAGGATGCGCAACGAGCTTGTGCGACAATCGAAGTGCCTCGGGATCAAGGGAGAAAGCCAGGGCCGAATTGCGAAAGACATTGCGGGAGAACTGATCGAGCACGATGATCAGAGCGAGGAGACTGTAAAGATCATCTTCCCAGTCCGGTAGTCGCCCGTCTCGGGCGGCATCCAGTAGGGCACCAAACCGCGTGCTGATCTCACTATCGAACGCGGCATCCTTGACGAACCATGACTTGGGATCGGCAGAAAACCAGAATCGCAGAACATCTCTTGCCGCTGCCATGGTACAGTCCTTCTATAGTTTCACGCGGATTGATACGCATTTACCCTTATGCGTCATAGTCACATATTCCGTTGAAGAAGAAAAGCATTGCCGCTAAAGATCAGCCACTCCATCATCGGCGCCACCAGCGTCTGCTAAGGAAAGCGGCACCCATGCAAGAACTCGATCTGTCCGGCCTCAAATGCCCGATGCCGGTGTTGCGAACACAGAAGGCTCTTGCAGGGCTTCATGCAGGCGACCGGCTTGCAGTGGTCACGACCGATCCTCTGGCGTCCCTCGATCTGCCGAGCTTCTGCGGCCAAAAAGGCCATCGCCTGGTGTCATCCCAACAGATTGACGGCACAAGAATGCGCTTCGTCGTGGAAAAGGGCTGAGAGAGAGCAGTCTGATCAACCCTCAAATCGAGGTTGGGATCAGGGTTTGGGCAGAGGCAGGCGCTCAAGCGAGACGACCTTGCCAGCCTTGGTCTTGGCCACAAGCCCGCTTTTCTCGATCGGCGCAACCATGGGCAGCGAAGCAAGCTGCACCGGAAGCTTGACGGCCCGCTTCGGAATGCCCGCCGTCACCCGCACCGGATCCATAATCTTGAAGCGGGGAGACAGATAGCTCTTGGTGAAGTTGACCTGACCGATCCATTTCGGCTGTCCGTTCGGGCAGATCTCGCTGCGCATGTCATCCGGACGGCTGATCGGACCGAAAGCTGCCTCGTTGGTCACGGGAGTACCGCTACCGGATCCCATGTCCGAGCGTGTGAACCCTTGCGTCAGAAGAAAAGCAGCTGTCTCAGACCGCCACTGGGAACTTGGTGCGCCCATGACGACAGCGACGAGCTGGCGATTGCCGCGCTTGGCCGACGCTACGATGTTATATCCCGAAGCGCAGACAAAGCCCGTCTTCATGCCGTTCGCACCGCGGAAGGTCTCGAGCAGGCTGTTGTAGGATTTGAGCACGCGCTTGCCGTGACGGATCGACGGGATCTGGAACAGCGAACGATATTGTGGGAATTCCAGCAGGATCTGGCGCGCCAGAACTGCCATGTCGCGGGCAGAAGAGGTCTGACCCTGCGCGTAAAGCCCATTCGCATTGACGAAATGCGATGCACGCATGCCAAGACGGGCTGCCTCCTGATTCATGCGGCGAGCAAAGTCAGGCTCGCTGCCCGCCACACGCTCGCCAATCGCAGCCGCGATGTCATTGGCGGACTTGACCAGCATCATCTTCAGCGCATTGCCCATGGTCAGCTGGGTGCCAACCTTGAACCCCATTTTCGAGGGTGGATAGGACAGGGCATGGGCAGAAATCGTGACGACACTATCCTCTGAAATTTCACCCGCAGCGATGGCCTTGAAGGTCACATAGGCAGTCATCAGCTTGGTGAGCGAAGCCGGATACCATTTCTGGTTTCCCTTTTGATGATAGAGCACATTGCCCGTATTCACATCCATCAGCAACAGGGGATGAGGCGGCAGCGTCAGGTCCTGCGGAGCGCTCTGTTTGGCCTTGGCACTCTGAGCAGCCGAAGCCGCACCCGATGCCATCAGGACAGCGAAAAGCACCAGAAAACCCACCTTGAGTGCGGTCTTTTCGAGCAGTGAGCGGCAATCTTTCAGAACAGACACGACAAGCATGAAAACCCGACCTCTGGAAATCAATCTGGCAAAAGGGACCCATCCTCTCTACCTGATGCGCCCCTCGCGAACAAGCCTGAAGACCTTTTGCTGCGCAATCAATTTTTCGGGACTCAACGCCTGTTGCTCCCTGTTTCCACCTACAATTTGTCTTGCCGAGGTGCCAGCAGCGAACTAAGCTGCACCGCAAAACAAGAGTGACGGCTTGCCTCCAAGCCAGCGACACCTCTTCACCGCGATCCTCTCCAAACCCGAGGCCCCCTTCATGCCGATTGTCAATCGCATCGCCGACTTTCACGACGAGATCACGCAGGTCCGCCGCGACCTTCATCAGCAACCGGAGCTCATGTTCGACGTCCACAAGACCGCCCAACGGGTGGTTGAGGAACTGAAAGGCTATGGCATTCAGGACATCACGACCGGTGTCGGCAGAAGCGGCGTCGTTGCCGTGATTGAAGGAAAATCCAACACATCTGGCAAGACGGTTGGCCTGCGCGCGGATATGGACGCGCTGCCGCTACAGGAAACATCGGGCAAACCCTATGCCTCGAAGATCGACGGAACGATGCATGCCTGTGGCCACGACGGCCACACCGCCATGCTGCTGGCAGCAGCCAAATATCTGCAGGAGACCCGCAATTTCGACGGCAAGGTCGTTCTGATCTTCCAGCCAGCCGAAGAAGGTGGCGGTGGCGCCCGCGAGATGGTCGACGATGGCCTCATCAGCCGCTGGGGCATCACCGAAGTCTACGGCATGCACAACTGGCCCGAGCTTGATCTGGGCACCTTTGCCATCTGCAAGGGATCGATCATGGCCTCGGCCGACCGCATCCTGATCGAGGTCGAGGGCAAGGGCGGCCACGCGGCCAAGCCTCACCAGTGCATCGATACGGTCGTCGTCATGGCAGCGATTATTCAGGCCGTTCAGACCATCGCCAGCCGCAATGTCGATCCGCAGGAAGCGGTCGTCGTCTCCCTCTGCCATGTGAAGGCAGGCTTCACCGACAACGTCCTGCCCCAGACCGGCATGATCGAGGGAACCGTTCGCACGCTAGATCCGGATATCCGGGACATGACCGAACGGCGCCTGAAGGAAATCGTGGAAGGAACTGCCGCCATCTATGGAGCGAAGGCCACCCTTCAGTACAAGCGCGACTATCCGGTGACGGTCAACCACGACGAACCCGCCATGCGTGCCGCCGAAATTGCCCGTTCCATCGCAGGAGCGGACAAGGTCAACGATGAACTCGTGCCATCTATGGGGGCAGAGGACTTCTCCTTCATGCTTGAAGCCTGCCCCGGAGCCTTCATTTTCGTTGGCAACGGCCACAGCGCTCCCCTGCACCATCCTGACTATGATTTCAATGATGAGCTGATCCCTATCGGGGCCTCATATTGGGTAAAGACTGTCGAAGCAGCGATGCCTGCCTGATCCGACCACGCACGCCCTTCCGCAAGACCGAGGTAATACTGTGCTTGAATCCCTGCCGTTTTTCTCCGGAACCGGTCTGTCGGACTGGATCATCATCGGTCTCATTCTTGCGAGCTACTGCACGTCGGCCTTCACCGCCGCCTTCGGCATAGGAGGCGGTGTGGCGCTGCTGGCGTTGATGTCCACCTTCGTCCCGGTCGCCACGCTGATACCCGTTCACGGTGTCGTCCAGCTCGGCTCCAATCTGGGCCGGGCCCATCACCTAAGATCCTATATTCTCTGGCCGTTCCTTCTCGCCTTCCTGATCGGCACCATCATCGGCACGGCAATCGGCACGCAGATCGTCGTGTCCCTGCCCGATGCGGTCCTTAAGGTCTGCCTTGCACTGTTCATTCTCTATGTGATCTGGGGGCCCAAGCCCAAGAAGACAAAGGGTGGTCCGATGATGATCGCTCTCGTCGGCGGGCTCACCTCGCTTGGTGCGATGTTCCTTGGCGCCACTGGCCCTCTGGTGGCTGCCGTCGTTGGCGGCCAAACCTCGGATCGGCAGAGGGTTGTCGCCACCCATGCTTCGGCGATGACAATCCAGCATGGGCTCAAGATCATTGCCTTCGGGCTGGTCGGTTTCGCCTACCAGTCTTGGCTAGCTCTCATCGCCTGCATGATCATCTCGGGCTATCTGGGAACACTGACGGGCGCGAAACTCTTGCATAGAATGGACGAAAAGCTGTTTCGCCACCTCTTCAAGGTCATCCTGACGGCGCTGGCTTTGTTCATGTTAATGAAAGCAATTGGTGATCTTTTTTAGGCCCGCTCGCAGCCGCCACAATTCCGCCATGATTTAGGCTATATCCACCGCCGCCACCCATTCGCTCGTGGTCAAGTTTGTGAGTCCTCAGAGTGTTTTACGCTACTATTTTCCTTCTGAAAATTCTTGAGAATCCGCCAGATAGCAGGAAGGCTTCCTGCACGGGAACCTGTTACAAGTCAGGCCCTTCATGATTCTTTAAAACTTGCCATCATTCGCATCCATTCTTGGCCCATTCTGTTGCAACGTTTGTAAGTCATGGATTTCGCACAGAAAACAGAATGAATTGCCAGGCGAGTTTCTCGCTCCAACAAAGTACAAAATACCATCAGAAATGCTTCCGCTCAGATCAGAAATGTGGAACCTTCTGGTGTTTGGCACGTTAGCTGTTCGTTGATTTCATGTCGGGATAGGAACCCAGTCCACTATGTTGATTACCCGTCGATTGTTCATTGCGGCCAGTGCCGCCACTGCCATCGCACCCCTGATTTCCCCATCATCTGTACGGGCAGAAGAAGCGGCCGCTGCCAAGGCAGCACGGCCTTTCAGCTTTGACAACCTGACCGAAGAGATGCGCACCAAAGCCTCCGAGTCGCACAAACCTCTCGAAGAAGTCGGCGGCTATCTTGCCGATCTCGATTATGATGCCTACCGCCTCATCCGTTACAATCCCGAACGGGCACGCTTCGCAGACATCAAGAACAACGGCTTCCGCCTGCACGCTTTCCATATGGGCTGGCTGTTCAAGTCGCCGATGACGCTCTATGAAATCGAAGACGGACAGGCAACCCCCGTCTCCTTCAACACCGATGACTTCATCTACGAGCGTGAAGCGCGCGAGCTGGTGCCGGAACATGAGCCGCTGCCCGGCATCGCCGGTTTCCGGCTGCATTATCCGCTCAACCGCCCCGATGTCTTTGATGAATTGCTGGCCTTCCAGGGTGCCTCCTATTTCCGCGCCCTTGGCAGAGGCTCAGCCTATGGTCTGTCGGCCCGCGGCCTTGCCATCAACACCGGCGGCTCGGAACCGGAGGAATTTCCGGTTTTCACCCGCTTCTATGTCGAAAAACCCGTACCGGGCACCGATACCCTCACCATCTACGCCGCACTTGAAAGCGACTCCATCACCGGGGCCTATCGCTTCATCGTCAAGCCGGGCGAGAACACGGTGATGGAGACAACCGTCCGTCTGTTCCTGCGCGACGACATCCCGCAGCTCGGCATCGCTCCCCTCACTTCCATGTTCCTGTTTGCCGAGCGCAATCGCGACCGGTTCGACGATTTCCGCCCTCAGGTTCATGACAGCGAAGGTCTGATGATCACGACCCGCGATGGCGAGCAGATCTGGCGTCCGCTGTCAAACCCGCCCCATCTGGCATCGAGCTATTTCTCTGTCGATTCCATGAAGGGCTTCGGGCTCTATCAGCGCGACCGCGATTTCAGCAGCTATCAGGATACTATGGCCCACTATGAACGCCGCCCGTCCCTCAAGGTCGAGCCCATTGGCGACTGGGGCAGAGGCAAGGTGCGACTGGTCGAGATCCCGACCGACAAGGAAGTCAACGACAACATCGTTGCCTTCTGGGTGCCGGAAAATGGCGGCAAGGCCGGGCAGCAGTTCGAATTTTCCTATCGCCTCCACTGGGGCGACCTCAATCCGACGGCTGAAAACGGATTGGCCTATGTCGATGAGACGCGCGCCGGTACCGGTGGTGTTTCCGGCGTCGAGAACGAGGACGGCTCTCGCAAGTTCGTCATCGATTTCAAGGACGGGATCGCGTCGCGACTGCCTCAGTCTGCCATTGAACAGGGCTTTGACGCTCCCGCTCATGTCCAGAACGGGGAAATCGTCTCCAAGACGCTCATTCCCATCCCTCAGGAAGGCATCTGGCGACTGGTTCTGGACGTGAAGGCCGAACCGGACGCCGTGGTTGAAATGTCAGCGTATCTGACCGGGTTCGAACGTCGCCTGTCAGAAACCTGGACCTATCAATGGATCAACAAGTGATCCACCCGATCAAATTCAAAAAAGTCCTGAAAAATCAGGCTTCACCCAATTGTTGGACACAAGGAGAGCTCTATGACTTTCGATGAACTCACGTCCGGCCCTTGCGCCTTGCCGAAGGCTCCGGTTGTCATGCCAACCCAGATCCTTGAACGGCAGCCCACAGAGCAGCTCGATCACGCAACTCGTTGGAATCTGGCTCGATGGTTTTCGTTCGGACAGCGCGGGTTTCGCAAGAATCCTGCCTGACGGCAACACTCTGACCAGATAGGCATCGGCTGAAACAGGGATTGAACCATGGCGACGGACAGAATGACTTTGCACACCTTGAGAACGATTGCGATCACGCTGTCGCTGGTAATCGGCATTGGCGCATTTCTGGTCTTCATGCAAATCGGCATTGTCGATGGCCTCGAAATCATTGACGTGGTGCGCGCCGTCCTCATTCTGATCTCGACCACATGGCTTGCCTGGGGTGGCATTCAGGGCCTTCTCGGCCTCACCACCAACCCGAGCACACCCAGCCTGAACCGCGACGCGCCCATTCAGGGCCGAACCGTCGTCATCATGCCCGTCTACAATGAGGATCCCCTCGTTTCCTTCTCCCGACTGGCCGCCATGGACCAGTCACTGAAAGAGACGGGCGTCGACGCCGACATCCATTTTGCCATTCTGTCCGATAGCCGCAATCCCGCCATCGCCGCTCTGGAAGAGCAGCTGTTCGTCCGCCTTGTCAGCGACGTGCAGGGCGAAGGCCGCTTCTTTTATCGCCGCAGGGAACAGAACACCGGCAAGAAGGCGGGCAACCTCGAGGACTTTATCGAGCGCTCAGGTGGCGCCTACAATTATGCTGTCATCCTCGACGCCGATAGCCTGATGGAAGGCGAAACCATCATCGAGATGATCCGCCGCATGGAAGCAGATCCCGGCCTCGGGCTTTTGCAGACCCTGCCCAAGATCGTGCGCGCCCGCTCCCGCTTTGGCCGCGCCATGCAATTCGCAGCATCCTTCTTCTCGCCGATCTTCTGTCGCGGACAGGCGATGCTGCAGGGCCGCACGGGATCCTTCTGGGGTCACAATGCCATCATTCGCGTCTCCGCCTTTGCCCAGTCCTGCGGCCTGCCTGTCCTACACGGCGAGCCTCCCTTTGGCGGGCACATCATGAGCCACGATTATGTCGAGGCAGCCCTTCTCGCCCGCGCTGGCTGGACCGTCCGCGTCGATGATGACCTCGGCGGCTCCTACGAGGAAGGCCCGGAGAATATCGTCGAACACGCCAAACGGGATCGCCGCTGGTGTCAGGGCAATCTGCAGCATTCACGCATCATCGCGGCCCCGGGCCTGAAGCCTTGGTCACGCTTCACCTTTGCCCAAGGCATCATGGCCTATATCGCACCGCTCTTCTGGCTGGCTTTCCTGATCGTCTCGATCCTTGATCCCTTCTTTGACACCCAGCCGGATTATTTCCCCGAACCAAACTGGCCGACCCCCTACATTCCACCCTCCATGGCATCCGAAGCCATCGGACTGTTCGTCGGCATCTTCGGCCTTCTGTTCCTGCCCAAGCTCCTGATGGTGCTCAAAGTGGGCATCACTCGGCAGGCAGGCCTGTTTGGCGGCTTTCCGCGTGTAACGGCCTCAACGCTATGGGAATTGGTCTTCTCGTCGGTGATCGCCCCGATCATGATGCTCTACGCCACCCGCTCGGTCTATCAGGTCATGCGCGGCAAGGACGGCGGTTGGCCGACCAATAACCGTGGTGACGGCCGCCTCAGCCTCAGGGAGAGCCTTGCAGCATCTGGCTGGATTTCCCTTTGCGGGATCGTCGGTCTTCTGGCAGTGCAATATCTGGCGCCAAACCTGCTTTTGTGGCTGCTGCCTGTTGGCCTGCCCCTCGCCTTCGCCCCGCTCATCCTTTGGTGGAGCTCCCGTCCAGGTAGCAACAACCCTGCTCACGGTGCCGGGTGAACTCAGCACCCCCGCCCGTCGTTGCCTTGCATGACGCGCTTCTGAAGACGTGGCAGGCAGCCGAAATCGGACCGGATCAAGCGACCCGCAGCACGTCGGATCGCTCCGGCAGAACCGCGCGGTTCTTCCCCTGAAGTCTTCGCCCGATACATCCGCTGATCGGCGAGATCAACAAGAGCATCAAAGCGCCCGGTCTCACTGGTGAAGGCAACGCCAATGCTGACTGTCAGCTTGTGCAAACCTTCACCATCTGGCCGGAAGACCAGCTCGGAAATGATCCGGCGGATGCGCTCGCCGAGCGCTTCGGCCTCGTCGTAGCCCGCCCCAAAGCTGAAGACGGAAAACTCCTCGCCGCCGATCCGGGCAACGAGATCGCCCTCCCCAACCGCCGCCGTGATGGCGTCGGTGATCAGCTTGAGGGCCATATCCCCCACTCCATGGCCGTAAGTGTCGTTGATCTGCTTGAAATTGTCGACATCCATGCAGAGCAAAGCCCCGCCCTCGGTGCCCCAACCTTCTGACACCGTCTTGACGAAACATTGCCGATTGAGCGCACCGGTCAGAAAATCCCGGTTGGCCTGATACTCCAGCTGCTCGTGGGCTCGGCGCAAATCTGAAAGCGCCATGTCAAGCTTGCGGCGCTGCCGGTCGATATACCAAGTGACAGGAGCGGCAACGAAAATCGGCACGATGGAGCAGATGACCAGATCGACATAGGTGTCCCGCTGCAGGATCGCATAGGAGATGATACTGGTCACAGTCAGGGACGTGATGACGGACACTGTAGTGACAGCCAGAATGGTCAGGTAGATCCGCTTCATGAATGCCTTTCTTCGATCCGGACGTCAGACCTGTACGCAGACGGGCCGGAACTCTCACATGCTGTAAGTAGTATTTTGTACCACAGCAGTCTTTCCCATTCCTAAAGACACAAAAAACCCGCCAGACCAGCCACTGTCCTGCGGGTTTCTCATCACGTTGACCTGCCTATTGAAGCAGGTTTCGGGAGCCGTGCTAGCGGATCCGCTCGGTGGTTTCAGGATCGAAATACACCGCCTTTTCCATGTCAAAGGCCAGCGTTGCCTTCTCTCCCGCCTTCACCGGTGCATTGGCACGCATACGGGCAATTGCCTGCTTGCCACCCAGATGGAGAATGACGAAGGTGTCCGAACCAGCCGGTTCCACCACATCCACCATGCAGGAGCGTTCAATCACCTGAGAGGAGGTGCGATCAGCCCCGTGTGGATCCGTGAGAGCCTCGGGGCGAATACCAAGCACGATGCCCTTGCCATCATAATGCGGCAGGCCACCGGCATCCTGAACCGGCAGGGTGAAGGTCTCACCATTGGCTTCGACCAGCGAAATCGTGACCGATCCGCCCTCGACCTTGACCGTTGCCGGAACAAGGTTCATCGAAGGCGAGCCCATGAAGTCGGCTACGAACATGTTGACCGGATCATCATACACCTCGGCGGGAGAGCCAAACTGCTGCAGATAGCCATCCTTCAGCACGGCGATCTTGCTGGCGAGCGTCAGGGCCTCGATCTGGTCGTGGGTCACATACACGATGGTCGTTCCCATCCGGTGATGCAGCCGCTTGATCTCGGTGCGCATGTCGACCCGGAGCTTGGCGTCAAGGTTGGACAGCGGTTCATCGAACAGGAACACCTGAGGGTCTCTCACCAGCGCCCGGCCCATGGCCACACGCTGCCGCTGACCACCCGAAAGCTGGCCGGGCTTGCGGTTGAGCAGCTCGCCGATCTGCAGCATGTCGGCAACACGCTTGATTGAGGTTTCGCGTTCAGCCTTGTCAATCCCCCGGACTTCCATCCCGAAACTGATATTCTGGGCAACCGTCATGTTGGGATAGAGCGCATAGGACTGGAACACCATGGCGATATCACGCTTGGAGGGCGCCAGTCCGGAGACTGAACGATCCCCGATCATGATGTCTCCGCTGGTGATGTCCTCAAGGCCAGCAATGGTGTTGAGCAAGGTCGACTTGCCACAGCCGGACGGCCCGACCAGCACCAGAAAGCCGCCATCTTCAATTTCGAGATCGATGCCCTTCAGGACCTCGACCCTACCATAGGATTTATAGAGATCTTTGATCGTCAGTGAGGCCATCATCCTATCCTTTCACGGAACCTGCCATCAGGCCGCGAACGAAATAGCGACCGGACACGATGTAAACTACGAGGGTTGGGAGCGCGGCCAGGATGGAGCCAGCAAAATGCACGTTATATTCCTTCACGCCCGTGGACGAATTGACGAGGTTGTTGAGCGCAACCGTAATCGGGATGGAGTCAAAGTCGGCGAACGAGGCACCGAACAGGAAGTCATTCCAAACGTTGGTAAACTGCCAGATCACCGTCACCACAAAGATCGGTGCGGAGTTGGGCAGCATGATGCGCCAGAAGATCTGGAAGAAGCCCGCCCCGTCGATCTGGGCCGAGCGCACGAGCTCGGTGGGGGAAGGCCTCATAATAGTTGCGGAAGAAAAGGGTGGTGAAGCCGAGACCATAGACCGTATGCACCAGCACCAGACCCGGCGTTGTCCCGGCAAGGCTCAACATGCCCAGAATGCGCGCCATCGGGATGAGCACGATCTGGAAGGGGATGAAACAGGCCAGCAGCAGCAGGCCGAACACCAGATTGTCGCCCGGGAACCGCCACTTGGTCAGCACATAGCCATTCACGGCCCCCAAAAGGGTCGAGATCAGCACCGCAGGCACGACCATCAGGATCGAGTTGAAGAAGAAGGGCTTCAGCCCCGAAGGATCAACCCCGATCTGGGCCGAAGACCAGGCCGACAACCAAGGGGCGATCGTCCATTGCTCGGGCAGGTTCATCATCCCGCCGCCCCGGATTTCATCCAGTGGCTTGAAGGAATTGACCAGCATCACATAGAGCGGCAGCAGGTAATAGACCGCGAAAAAGACCAACACGACATAGAGCAGAACACGCATGACCTTTTCGAACATGGTGCGATCACGATGGGAGACTGTCTCGGTCATCTGCGGTCTCCACTTCTCATTTCGCTGTAGAGATAGGGGATGATGATCGAGAAGATCATGATCATCATGACGATCGCCGACGATGCGCCGACCCCCATCTGGTTGCGGGTGAAGGTGTAGGAATACATGAAGGTCGCGGGCACTTCGGTTGCTCGTCCCGGCCCACCTCCAGTCAGCGCGACCACCAGATCGTAGGCTTTGATGGCAAGGTGCGCGAGCACCACGAAGGACGACAGGAACACCGGCCGCATCATCGGAATGACGATCTTGCGATAAATGAGGATCTTAGACGCGCCATCCATCTCAGCGGCACGCATGATCTCGGTATCGATCCCCCTCAAACCGGCAAGAAACATCGCCATTACGAAGCCCGATGACTGCCAGACAGCCGCGATCACGACCGTGTAGATCGCCATCTCGCTATCCTTGATCCAGTTGAACTGAAAATTTTCCCCAGCCCCCAGCTGTGAAGAGTTGCCTCGATGCCGATACCCGGATCCAGAAACCATTTCCACGCAACGCCCGTCACGATGAAGGACAGAGCCATGGGATAGAGATACACCGGGCGCAGGAACCCTTCTGCCCGGATTTTCTGGTCGAGAAGGATCGCCAGAAACAGGCCAAGAACGGTGCTGATGCCAATGTAAAGCACACTGAAGATCCCCAGATTCGTGAGGGCCGTGTGCCAGTGTCTCAGCTTGAACAGTTTGATATAGTTCGCAAATCCGATCCATTCGTCAGACGGCAGCATCCTTGAATTGGTCATCGACAGATAACCGGAATAAAGGATGAAACCGTAGACGAAGACCAGGACAAGCAGGAAGCTCGGCGCAATCACAATGCGCGGCACCCAATCACGTATGCGATCCAGCATCGGCTACTCTTCAGATTGGTGCGAAAATCCGGCCGGAGGCACCAAGGCCCCCGACCTGTTTGATAGCCCGAAGAATGAGGGCTGTCCGTGAGGCTCCTATTTGGCAGCTTCAACCGCGTCGACGAGTTCTGCGGCGGCTTCCTCGGCACTGAATTCACCGTTGAAGTGGGCCGTGATCACGTCGAACATGGCGCTCTTGATACCATCTGGCACGGCGTGGCCGTGAGCCATGGAGCCAAAGAGGCGACCACTCTTGGCAGCATCGGCAAGGTCAGCCATGCCTTTCTTGCCGCAATCGTCGAACTTCTCATTGGAGACATCCGTACGGGCAGGGACAGATCCCTTGACCGTGTTGAATGCGATCTGGAAGTTCGGATCCATGACGGCAGACGCCATTTTCTTCTGGGCAGCCAGATGAGCGTCATCCACCTTGAACATCACGAACTGGTCGGAGTTGAAGGTCACAGCCCCTTGAGTGTCGGGGAAGCGGATGCAGACGAAGTCCTCACCCGGAACCTTTTTGGATTGCAGGAATTCACCCTTGGCCCAGTCACCCATGATCTGCATGCCGGCCTCATCATTGATGACCATCGCAGAGGCAAGGTTCCAGTCACGACCAGAGAAGTTGTCGTCAACATAGCTCTTCAGCACTTCCATGCGCTTGAAGGCTTCAACCATTTTCTCCCCACCAAGAGCTTCCGGCTTCAGATCGATCACCGCATCCTGATAGAAGTCGTCGCCCAGAGACAGGACAACCGATTCCCAGACGGTACCGTCCTGCCAGGCACCTGACCACCATAGGCCAGTGGCGTGATGCCGTTTGCCTTCATGGCGTCGAGAACCTTGATCAGCTCATCCCATGTGGTCGGAGCTTTGCCACCGGCCGCATCAAGGGCTTTCTTGTTGATCCAGACCCAGTTGGTGGAGTGGACGTTCACCGGAGCAGCAATCCAGCTGCCGTCATGTTTGGAGAACTCCTGCAGAGCCGGAGGTACCACGTTGTCCCAACCTTCAGCCTTGGCGATATCGTCAAGATTGCCCAGCACGCCCTGTGCCGACCAGTCCTTGATGTTGAATCCCATCATCTGTACGGCGGTTGGTGCGTTGCCTGCTGTGACGCGGGCACGAAGGGCTGTCATGGCGCTCACGCCGCTGCCGCCGGCAACAGGCATATCGGACCATTTAACCCCGTCTTTTTCAAGGTTTTCCTTCAATACATTGAGTGCCGCAGCCTCCCCACCGGCGGTCCACCCAGTGCAAGACTTCAACGCTGTCTTCGGCCTTGACGGATGTGATTGAAAGGGGAATAGCGAGTGTTGCCAAGCTCAGAATCGAGCATTTAAGCAGAGATTTCAGGACCATCATTTCCTCCCAGTTGTGAAGTCTGATACTCTGGTTGTATTCTAACGTTGTAACTGCTACATTTGTCAATGAACTTTTTACAAGCAGGTCGAGAACCAGCTATCTGACAGTGGATGGACGTGGTTTTGGGCAGTGCTTGACCGTATTTGACCGTAGAAGACCGCCGTGCTAGGGGAAAACTCCCCTCGCCTTGCAACATCGAAACACCGCCATGGCCCAAGACCGCATTCCACTGGATCAGATTTCAGTCGGCTCTCGCCCGACTCAACAGACGATCGCGGATGTCACGGGCCTTGCGGTAACCACGGTATCAAAGGCCCTGCGCAGCGATCCGAAGATTTCTGCCAAGACCCGCGAGCTCGTCGTCAAGGTGGCCAAGGAAATCGGTTATGTGCCGGACCGAGCTGCCCTCAGGCTGAGAACCGGCAAGACCCACGTGGTCAGCCTCATTCTCGATCCGCACAACGAGATCCTCAGTTTTGGCAATTCGATGGTCTCGGGCATCGTCGAGGCGCTTCGGGGCACCAACTACCACCTCAACATCACACCGCATTTCACCCAGAACGACATCATGGATCCGGTCGTCCAAACCGTGCGCAACGGATTGGCCGACGGCCTGCTCTTCTCGCGCACCAGAGTGCATGACGAGCGTGTCCGTTTTCTTGTCGAGCGGAAGTTTCCCTTTGTCTGTCACGGGCGAACCGAGTTTGTCTATGAGCACAGCTATGTGGACTATGACAACGAGGCTTTCGCCTACAATGCGGCGATGCGGCTGGTGGAGAAGGGCTGTTCGCGGCTGAGCATCTTCCTGCCCCTCACAAAGTTCACCTTCCATCAGCACATGCGCTATGGCTTCATGCGGGCGGTACGGGAGACGGGCGTCGGACTATATTTTCCCCGAACAGGTGTCGCTTGATTCCCAGCCCGAGGAGCTGGTCGAATGGGCGCGGCAACTGGCCCTCTCGGAAAAGACACCCGATGGCATCATCTGCCCGGGAGAAACCTCCTACTTCGCCCTCATCAGCGGCTTTGCGGCGGGTGGCAAGGTGCGCGGGCGCGACTATCACGCTGTCGCCAAGTCGGTCTCCTCGGTCATCCGCATGCAGGAACCGCCGGTCGATCACATCATCGAGGATGTCCGTGAAGCCGGGTTCCTCATGGGCAAGCATCTGCTCGAGTTGATGAACGAAGACAACCCCGGCCCACGACAGACCCTGCAACAGCCGGAACTGCGCTTCGTCGACGTCTGAGCGCGATAGCGAGTTCTGCTCTCACATCCCGCAGCGTCACAACAAAAACGCGGCCCGTCAGGCTTCGCTCTCCCGTGCCATGCGGCGCATGATCAGATATCCGACGAAGGAAAACAGGATACACCACGCGCTCATCACGAAGCTCTGCATCGGAAAGGTGATGCCGCCATCGATCAGCATCCCCGTCAGGCCCGGCCCCACCGCCGTCGAGAAGACCATCACGGTGGTCGCCAGCGAGCGAATGGCTCCGAGATAGCGGGTGCCATAGGCAACCGGCAGGAACACGCCCCAGAAGGCACCGGACGCCCCTTGCGTCAGACCACAGAGCGTCAACACCGCATACCAATTCCAGACCGGAGTTCCAAACCCGATGATCAACACCCCCAATCCCATGGGAATGAGAATATAGGGCAACAAGCGGTCAGCGCCGAACCGGTCAGATGCCCACCCCATCAGGAAGGTCGCCCCAACGGTCGAAGAAGCAAAGAAGGTATAGCCCGGCGCCATCTCCATCAGCGACCAGCCCTTGACGCTGGCAATATGCGCCTGATGGAAGAACACCACCGTGGTAATGAAACCCGGCGTCAGCAACATCGGCACAAGAGCAGGCAGCAGCCAGTGTCGCACAGCCTCGGCGCGGGTCCAGTGTTTCCCGCCAGTCCCCGATGACAGACCGTCATATTTGCCGCTCTGGGGCGCTCGGTCGTCAGACAGAAGCCACCACAGCGCCGGAGCCACGGCCAGTAATAGCAACAGGGCTACCACCATCCACGCCATGTTCCAGCCGATGGTCGCGATGGCAAAGACCGCAATCAGGGGAATGACGACCTCACCGGCAGGGTGCCCGAGGTTGGCGATGGACACGGCCTTTCCGCGCGTTGCGTGGAACCAGCGGCCCATGGCGGTCATGGCAATATGGCTGAACATCCCCTGCCCGCAAAAACGCAACAGGAAGATGAAGAAGCCGAGAAACACCACGGAGGTCGACAGGCTGAAGCCGAGCGCCGCTATGGCAAACAGCAGCGTCATCGCGGTCGCGAACCGGACAAGCGGAATGCGATCAACCAGAGACCCCAGCCAGAACATCATCAGCGCAGAGCTGAGCGTGGCCAAGGTGTAAAGTGACCCCCATGTGCCATCCGTCAGGCCGAATTCGAGCTTGATCTCGGAGGAGAACAGCGAAATGAACCATGTCTGTCCAAAAGACGAAGCGAAGGTGAGAAGAAAACCGGCACTCAGCCAGCGTCCATTTTCCCTGATGAAGGTCAACATGGTTTGCTATATCCGAAATCTTGACTTGGCCTCGACAGGCCGCGAACGCCGGAGCATCCATCGACACATCGAAACCTGAGGAACGCAGTCGATGACCATCAACCGCGTCAGGGGTCTTAGAGGTAGGGACATGATGCCTTCGCTGGGCATGATCCATCGGCAGGGAGCCGGGGACTGTACCTTGGAGAGGCAAAATGCATAAAAGTGCGAGGAGCCGGTGGAGGAGAATAGCGCATCAAACGCCTCAACATTGCACCAGCCCAGCGCCACAGTCTGCACTGCACAGACGCCATGTCAAGAGGAGGCGAGGCTTCAAAGCGCAATTCCGTGGCTGATCGCGCCTCACTTCCAACTCAATCCGTGATGAAGCAAGCAAAGCTCTCATAGGGCGCCAGCATCATCTTACCTTCGATTGTTGGTCTCTCCTCGTGAGAGCAGATCAGGCAGGCACCGGCCCCGAGCACGTGGTCGGGTAGAGTGACCTTCTGTGCTTCAGCCGTGAAGTTGGCAAGGACGAACAATCGGTCTCCTCCCCACCGGCGTTGATAGGCGACAATCGCCGGATCATCGAGCAGCAAGGGCTCGGTTGTTCCCAAGGCGATAACATCATGATCGCGACGCAGGGCGATCAGTTTGCGATAATGGGCAAGGATGCTCTCTGGATGCACTCTGTCCGCCTCGACATTGATGCTCTCCGCGTTCGGATTGACCTCGATCCATGGCGTCCCGGTGGTGAAGCCCGCCATCTCTCCGGCAGTCCATTGCATCGGGGTGCGCGAATTGTCCCGACCGTTGCGATTCGCTCCTGCCATGAATTGCTCGGCCGGCACTCCGAACGCCATCTGTTCCTTGAAATGATTGAGCGTGTCGAGATCCCGATATTGATCGATCCGCGTGAATGTCACGTTGGTCATGCCGATCTCCTCGCCCTGATAGACGAAGGGGGTGCCCTTGAGCAGATGCATGATCGTCGCCAGCATCCGCGCCGCATCGCGTCGATAGACTGTGTCATCGCCATAGAAGGACACCTGCCGCGGCAGATCGTGGTTGGTCAGAAAGAGCGAATTCCAGCCATCATGCCGCGTCAGCTCCTGCCACGAAAACAGCACCCGCTTGAAACCGGCAAGATCGAAGGGCTTGGGGGCAAACTTGCCATGCTCCGGGTGCCACCCCTCCTGAATGTGGGAAAACTCGAAAACCATGTCGAGTTCCTTGCGTTCCCGTCCGCAATAAAGAAGCCCGGTCTCCAGTGACACCGACCAGCTCTCACCGATGGTCACGATATCGCGGCCCGCCAGCACCTCATGATGCATTTCCTGAAGGAACCGGTGCAGATCCGGTCCCTCCTCATAAACTCTGGCATCGATATCCTTGCCTATGAGGCTGATCACATCCATGCGAAAGCCCGCAATGCCGCAATCCAGCCACCAGCGCATCATGTCATAGACTTCGGCTCTCAAAGCCGGGTTCTGCCAGTTGAGATCAGGTTGGGCCGGGCTGAAATAATGGAAATAATACTGCCCGATGCCCTCGACCCACGTCCAGGCAGGACCGCCGAAACAGGCCCTCTGATCATCGGGCGGGCCACCGTCGGGTCCCGCATCCCGCCAGATGTAATAGTCATGCTCGGGAGCGCTGCGAGATGCTCTGGCGCGCTTGAACCAGTCATGCTCTGACGAGCTATGATTGACCACCAAATCCATGACGATGCCGATCCTGCGCGCTTTCGCCTCGGCAATCAATGCATCCATATCCGCAAGCGTCCCGAACTCGGGAGCGATATCCCGATAGTCAGAAATGTCATAACCATTGTCGACCATCGGGGACGCATAGACCGGCGACAACCAGACGAAGCCGATGCCGAGATCAGCCAGATGATCGAGCTTCGAAATGATGCCGGGAATATCACCGATGCCATCCCCGTTGCTGTCGGCAAAGCTGCGGGGATAGACCTGATAGCCGGTCGCCCGTTTCCACCAGGGCTCCGCCTGTTTTGCGGCATAATGGCTGGCATCATAGCCGGCATCATGAGAAGGAGAACCGGGGCGTCCTGCATCGCTCGTGGCAACAGTCATGGCAAGCCTTTCAACCAGCCTCCTCGCGACAAAGATCTGAAATCAGCTCAAGGAGGCACCTGTAAAAAGCACAGAGAAACAAGAGGATCCCATGCCCGTCAAGTCCAATTGGGGACATCAGTCTGACAAATGAGTGAGAACCCTTGAAGGCTCCGACCTCAGAACGGCACGACAAAAAATGTTTGGAAGATTTGGTTGTCCAGGAAGAATGGTGCCCCTGGCCCGACTCGAACGGGCACTCCGGTGAAGGAAACGGATTTTGAATCCGTCGCGTCTACCAGTTCCGCCACAGGGGCACGTGGGCTCGGACTATAAGAACATAATCGCACCCGTCAACCGATAACCGTCACAAAAGCTCCATAGTCAACACGAATTGCCCGCCTTTTAACCCTACGCACAGAACCTTGCGGGTAATTTCGTAACAACACTCTGTCAATTCGCTCATTGAGACTTGCCAGCCGGGCTCTTTATGCCCATGTAGGCGTGGCATGGCCGGAAAACACCCCTCGTTTCCGGCCCATCAAAAGGTAGTTCTTCGCTGATGCTTCGAAAATTATACGACTGGACAATGGGCCTTGCGTCCGGACCCCGAGCACCCTGGGCACTCAGCGCGGTCTCCTTCATTGAAAGCTCGATCTTTCCGATCCCCCCCGACGCCCTCCTCGTCCCGATGGTTATTGCCCGGCGCAACAAGGCCTGGTTTTACGCAACACTTTGCACCATAGCCTCGGTCATCGGCGGACTGTTGGGTTATGCGATCGGAGCCTTCCTGTTCGATCAGGTCGCCGAGCCAATTCTCGCCTTTTATGGGTATGCCGAAAAGTTCGCCTCCTTCACAAACCAGTATAACGAATGGGGTGTCTGGATCGTACTGATCGCCGGTCTTACGCCATTTCCCTACAAGGTGATTACCATCGCATCGGGAGCGACCGGCCTGTCGCTTCCCGTGTTCATGCTTGCATCCATCGCCGCACGCGGTGCCCGCTTCTTTATCGTCTCTGCCTTGCTCTATTGGCTCGGCCCTCCGATCAAGGATTTCATCGAGAAACGTCTCGGGCTCGTCTTCACTTTGGCGCTGGTGCTTCTCATTGGTGGGTTCGTTGTGGCAAAGTACCTCATCCCGCACTGACAAACTTTCGTCATGCTTTGAACGTACAGAGCTGAGACCCTGCCCAATCCGCTAAGGAAATAACAAAAAAATGTCCCTTACTGCTCCGGTTGGAAAAACCCAGTCCCTCGCCGCCATGCTCCTGTTGTTCGGCGCCCTCTTCATCTCGGCCTGTTCGCTGGGGTTCCAATATATTGGCGGCTACCAGCCCTGCCAGCTCTGTTACATCCAGCGCCATGTCCATTATGGCATGATCCCCGCATCGCTGGTCGTGTTGGCCCTCATCTGGAAAAAGGCCCCCGCTTGGCTGATCCGCATTACCTTTCTCGCGCTCTTTGCACTGCTTGGCTATGGCTGGGTGACCGGCATCTATCAGGCCGGTGCCGAATGGCAATTCTGGCTCGGCCCCAATGACTGCGCCAACACCGTGGCCATCAGCAACAACGCCGCCGACATGTTCGCCAACCTCGGCCAGACCAAACTGATCCGCTGTGATGTGGCTCAGCTGCGCATTCTTGGCCTGTCCTTTGGCGGCTGGAACGTGGTTCTGTCCACGGGCCTGATGCTGATTGCTCTGGCTGGCGCCTTCCTGTCCAAGGATGCCATCGCCCCGTTGGCACGGCGCCTTCCGATCGTCGACCGTCTGGCATCCAGCCTGATCAAAGACTGATCCGGATCTAGAGAACGCCTTCGCGGCCTGCCTTCAGGTCGCGATAGATCGCCCAGAACAAATGCGCCGCGGCGCTCCGCTCGGGTGACCAAAGGTCTTCCGCAAGTCGGGCGAGATCTTTCTCGCCCGGCCTGTCCTCAAGCCCCAGAACATGGGCAACCGCAACCTGCAGCGCCAGATCACCAGCAGGAAACACATCCGCAGATCCAAGGCAGAACAACATATAGATGTCAGCCGTCCATGGTCCGATGCCGTGGAGACTGACAAGCCGCTTGTGCGCCTCCGCCTCCGGCAGGTCCACAAGTCCATCAAGATCAAAGCCGCTCTGAAGCGCCTCCATCAGCTTCATCACCGTCCTGATTTTCGGACGCGACAGCGAACAGGCTCGCAACTCTTCTTCTCCGGCCCCGGACAGTGCGACAAGATCACAGCCGGGATAAGCCTGAAGAAAACGGCTCCAGATCGCCCGCGCCGACGCGACAGAGACCTGCTGCGCCAACACGATCTGCAACAGGCCCTCAAGCCCACGCGGCTGCTGACGCAGGGCAATCGGCTGACACCCGGCAACAAAAGGCTCAAGTCTCGGATCAAGACGAGCGAGCCGGGCAAGCGACGCATCAAGATCGGCCTGATTGGTCAGTCTGTTCATCTTGCTCCCCTCGCGCCTAGTCTTCGAAGCACCACATGGTTGGACAAAGCCCTCTATAGACGAGGGAGCCGAGGCAGGCTATCTCTTTGACGAACAACCATTCGCCACCAAACCGTCTCAGCAAGTTACGCCATGCAGCCCATCTTCCGCTTTGCCCCCAGCCCCAACGGTGCCCTTCATCTGGGCCATGCCCTCTCGGCGCTGATCAATCATGAAGCGGCAAAGCGCACGGGCGGGCGCTTTCTCCTGCGCCTTGAGGACATCGACACCATACGCTGCACCGAGGACAAGATCGACCAGATGCTGGAAGATCTCGCCTGGCTCGGGCTCCAATGGGAAGAGCCCGTCATACGCCAGTCGGATCGCTTTGATCACTATACAAAAGCGCTCGAAGAGCTGAAACAAAAGGGCCTTATCTACCCCTCCGTTGCCAGCCGCAAGGACATCCAGACCACCATCGGAGGATGGCGCGAACAGACCGGCACCCCGTGGCCTGAAGATCCAGACGGTGCACCGCTCTTTCCGCGAACTCTTCTGAACGCTCTCGAAAAAGACGGTCAGGAGGCGGCATGGCGCCTCGACATGACAAAGGCCCTTGCCACCCTGTCGAAACCTCTCTTCTGGCAGGAAAGTGGCCCCCTTGGGTCTGATACGCCCGGAGAGAGCACCATCGCGGCTGTCCCTGAACAATGGGGCGATGTGGTGCTCGGCCGCAAGGACTGCGGCACCAGCTATCATCTCTCCGTGGTGATCGATGACGCAGCACAAGGGATCACCCATGTTGTCAGGGGGCAGGATCTCTTTGAGGCCACGTCGGTCCATCGCCTGTTGCAGACCCTGCTGGACCTGCCCGCACCCTGCTATCACCACCACAGACTGTTGACCAGCCCGGATGGCGACAAGCTGTCGAAATCCCGCATGGATCTGAGTCTGAGACAATTGCGGCAGGACGGCGTCACCCCGAACGAGGTGCGCCGGATGATCGAACTCTCGGATGCTGACCTTGAGGCCTTTATGCCGGAGGCATGATCGACCGCGCGATCGAGATCCAGAACGGCAAGGTGGCAAGACTCATCAGCACCGACAGGGTGATGGTGTTGGCCGACAGACGATGTCCGACGCCAAAATGGTTTGCCAACAGATAGGCATTGACCCCGGTGGGACTGGCTGCCCCCAGAACAATCACCGCAACCCATTCATTCGGCAGAGGAAGAATAGTGGACGTGATCAGCAGGAACAGCGCTGGGAACACCACGATCTTGATCAGGCCAAGCACGATGCCGGGAATGATATCGCCCCTGAGGCCATAGTCCCGCATCCCCATCCCCATCGAAATGAGTGCCAGTGGCACCGCAATCGGGGTGATCTTGTCGATGACGAGAGAGGCATAAATCGGAATGTCCCAACCGATCAGCCCCCACATCGACCCGGTCACCACAGCGATGATCAGCGGATTGCGTGCCAGACCCTTGATCACCTTCCAGAGGACCGCAGCAAGATTGAGCTTGCCGCCCTCGTCGCGGCCATACCATTCAACGAGCAGCGAGCTTGACAGCATCGTCACTGGTAGATGCACCGAAATCAGCATCAACAGGGGAAACAGCTCATCCTCGCCAAACACCCCGTTGACGACGGGCAGAGCCAGCAGCACGAGGTTGGAAAAGCCGCTGGAAATCCCCGCAACAGCCAGCACACTGCCCTCTCGCTTGAACAGATACCGGGTTGCCAGCATCGCCAGCATCCAGACGAGGAAGAAACAGGTGAAATAGGCAATCCAGAGCGACCAGGGCTCGCGTCCCCCGACATCGCTTGTTGCCATGGAGCGGAACATCAACAGAGGCAGTGGTATGGTGAAGACGAATTTCGAGATCGCCTGCCCGGCCGACGCTTCAACCAACCCCGTGACGATGACGCCATAGCCAATGGCAATCAGCATGAAGATGGGAAGGACAATATGGAACAACTCGGGCATGACGGCACTCCGGATGCGAACGGCAGCAAAAAGAAGTCGGACAACATGAACGTGGGAAGCGCGAAACCTCTTCGGCAGGAAGCGGGAAAGAAAGGGCGTTGCTGTTCATGTTGAAACAGGCGGGATAATAATGCCAAAAGCCTCATGATTTCCACAGGCAGCACAAGGTGCGCAGCTTTGTCGACAAGTGGCAAAACTGGCTATAGCATGGAATGGGGATCCTAACACCAGAGAAATGCCAGCATGGTTGAAAAAGCGGACTCTTTTCAGCATGACCTGAGAACACACCTGAGCGCGATCATTTCTCTGACCGATCTGGTGAAGAACACAAACGACCCGACCTTAAGTGCCGGTCTTCTTGACGCGGTTCTCATCGCGGCGGGGAGCGCCATGGCGATGCTCGACGGGGAAACGGCGATCGCATCCGAAGCGGCCAATGCCAACAGCAAGACCAGCCATATTCTGGAAGATTTCAGCAAGCTCGCCACAAGCCTCTGCAAGGCCAAGGGCGTTGACTTTCAATTGGCGCTCGATCAGACGGTCACAGCGGCCCGTTGCGCCATCGAAGAACCGGCCCATCTTCACCGGGCGCTGATTCTGCTGCTCGACAACGCCCTGAAATATGCCAAGGGGTCGAGCATATCACTCCAAGCTCAATGCGGTGACGAGAAGACTCTCAATCTGGTCTTTTGCGATGACGGGGAGGGCTTCGGATCCTCCGACCCGGAACTGCTGTTCGAACCCTATCATCGCGGCAAGAGCAAGGGGCAGGTGTCGGGCTCGGGCCTCGGGCTCTGGAGTGTACGCAACCTCATTCGCGCCACCGGCGGCGATATCCTTGCCGAAGCCAACGAGCCACATGGCGCTCGCTTTCGCATCTGGTTACCGATCATCGAATTCGGCAGCGACCAATCCCCCCGGACAGAGGAGCCCGAGGATGACGCACCGCAGGAAGCACGAGCAAGTACCGCCAAAATCCTCGTCGTTGACGACAACAAGACCAATCACCTGATCCTCGACCAGATCCTCAAAGCGCTGAATACAAGCCCGATGCATGCCGCCTCTGGCAGAGAAGCACTGGCTATGCTCCAGACCAAACGACCCGATCTCGCCCTGATCGACATCCGCATGGCGGACATGGATGGTTGGGCGTTGGCAAGAGAAATCAGGGCGACAGAGACCCTTGCCGAGTTGCCCCTCATCGCCATTTCGGCAGACGCTTCACCTGACGAGATTGCTCCCTTCGACAACTGGCTTCAGCGGCCCATCGAACCGGCGCGATTGTATGGGCTCCTCACCGCCATGGCCGGTCTCCAGTCAAGCTAGAGCCCGGCCTGAGGCAGTCAGATATTGAATGGCTCGGCCACCATCGCATTCTGTCAGGCGACGAGGTCTGCGATGTGTTTCATGATCTGATTGAGCTGAAAGTCCTTCGGCGTGTAGACCGCAGCGACCCCGGCCTGCTTCAGGATGTCCGCATCGGTCGGCGGGATGATACCGCCGACAACGACCGGAACATCGTCAAGGCCTGCCGCCTTCATCTGTGTCATCACATCACCGACGAGCGCCAAATGGGAGCCGGACAGGATCGAAAGTCCCACCACATGCACTCCCTCCTCAAGCGCCGTATTGACGATCTGCGCAGGCGTCAGGCGGATGCCCTGATAGACCACCTCCATGCCGCTGTCCCGAGCGCGAACAGCGATCTGTTCCGCCCCGTTGGAATGACCATCTAGCCCCGGTTTGCCGACAAGAATCTTCAAACGACGCCCCAGCTTTTCGGACGCAGCATTGACCGCCGCCCGAACCTCATCGAGGTCGTCACCATCAGCACGGGCTGCCTTGCCCACACCGGTCGGGGCGCGATATTCGCCAAAGACATCCCTCAGCACCTGGCCCCATTCGCCAGTGGTCACCCCTGCCTTGGCACAGACAATCGAAGGCTCCATGATGTTGGCACCCGTCTGCGCCGCCTCGCGCAGGGCCGCAAGAGACCTCTCGACAGCCGCGTCATCCCGCGCCTCGCGCCAGAGCTTGATGCGCTCGACAGCCTCTTCCTCTACCCGCGGATCGACCGTAAGAATTCCATTGTCCTCGCCCGCAGCCAGAGGCGATAGCTCGCTTTCGACATAACGGTTTACACCCACAAGAGCCTGCTCGCCGCTTTCAATGCCTTCAAGGCGCTTGGCGTTGGATTCAACCAGCTTCTGCTTCATATAGCTTGACTCGATGGCCGAAATCGCGCCGCCCATTTCCTCGATCCGCGCCATCTCGGCCCGTGCCTCGACCTTCAGGGCCTCCACCTTGGCCTCGATCACCGATGAGCCATCAAAGATGTCTTCAAACTCGAGCAGATCGGTCTCAAAAGCCATGATCTGCTGCATTCTCAGGGACCATTGCTGATCCCACGGTCGCGGCAGACCCAAAGCTTCATTCCACGCTGGCAACTGAACCGCACGGGCGCGGGCCTTCTTCGACAGCACCACCGCCAGCATTTCAATGAGCACACGATAGACATTGTTTTCCGGCTGCTGCTCCGTCAGTCCCAGCGAGTTGACCTGAACCCCATAGCGGAACCGGCGATAGCGCTCCTCCTCGACCCCATAGCGTTCGAGGCAGATTTCGTCCCACAGATCACAGAAAGCGCGCATCTTGCAGATCTCAGTGACGAAGCGCATTCCGGCATTGACGAAGAAGGAAATCCGCCCCACCGCCTTCGGGAAGTCTTCCTCGGGCAGCACGCCGCTGTCCTTCACCGCATCGAGCACGGCAATCGCCGTCGACAGGGCGAAGGCCAGTTCCTGCACCGGGGTCGCCCCGGCCTCTTGCAGGTGATAGGAGCAGACATTCATCGGGTTGAACTTCGGCATCTCATGATAGGTAAAGCCGATGATGTCCGTGGTCAGCCTCAGGGACGGCTTCGGCGGGAAGACATAGGTTCCGCGCGACAGATATTCCTTGATGAGATCATTCTGCGTCGTCCCAGAAAGCTTGGAACGATCAGCCCCCTGCTCGTCGGCCACCGCAATATAGAGCGCCAGCAGCCACGCCGCCGTCGCATTGATCGTCATCGAGGTGTTCATTTGCTCCAGCGGAATATCGGCGAACAACTCGCGCATGTCGCCGATATGGGCGATCGGAACACCCACCTTGCCCACCTCACCCCGCGCCAGAACATGGTCCGGATCATAGCCCGTCTGGGTCGGCAAATCGAACGCCACCGACAGTCCGGTTTGTCCCTTGGCAAGGTTCATGCGGTAAAGCGCATTTGAGTCCTTTGCTGTGGAATGCCCCGCATAGGTGCGGAAAATCCACGGTCGATCCTTCACGATCTTGGGCTCAGCCGGTTTTGGGCCACCCATCTTAAAACTTAAGTTCATGACACCCTTGTCGCTCATGACTTTTCCTCCCCGTCTGCGCATGGCTCAAGCGCGATCTGCGCTTTAGGTTTCTGGCTTGTGATTGTTCTAAAAAACCTCGAAAGCCCCTGCGGCATCTAGCAATTTCCAACCAGCGAAAAGCCCCTCGGGACATCATGCCCAAGGTGCTGACCGCTTTCGCTGCCCTGAGTTTTCCTTCGCAGTCGCAAAATGGAAATTGGCAATAAGACGTATATCTTCCTACGAAATAATTTCAGATAGTTTCGCAAGAGCCATATAAATCGCCTTTCAATGAAGAAAATACGCTGCAACGCAATATAGCAGCACAATCAAAGACACCATGTCTGGAGGAACATAAATGGCTGAGGAAATCCTTTCTCAGGGCACCAATGGCGAGAAGAAGGATCTCTACGAACTCGGCGAGATCCCACCACTGGGACACGTGCCCAAAGAGATGTATGCCTGGGCGATCCGTCAGGACCGCCACGGCCCACCCGAGCAGTCCTTCAAGGTCGAGGTGGTTCCGACCTGGAAACTGGACAGCCACGAGGTTCTGGTTCTCAACATGGCCGCCGGCGTCAATTACAACGGTGTCTGGGCAGGCCTTGGCGAACCGATCTCGGTGCTTGACGTTCACAAGAACCCCTATCACATCGCGGGCTCCGATGCGTCCGGCATCGTCTGGGCTGTGGGTTCGAAGGTGAGAAACTGGAAAGTCGGGGATGAGGTCGTCATCCACTGCAATCAGGACGACGGCGACGACGAGGAATGCAATGGCGGCGACCCGATGTTCTCGCCCACCCAGCGCATCTGGGGCTATGAAACCCCCGACGGGTCCTTCGCGCAGTTCTCCCGCGTTCAAGCCCAGCAACTTCTGCCCCGCCCCAAGCATCTGACGTGGGAGGAAAGTGCCTGCTACGTGCTCACTCTGGCAACTGCCTATCGCATGCTCTTCGGCCATAATCCCCACGAGCTGAAACCCGGCCAGAATGTGCTGGTCTGGGGCGCGTCCGGAGGCTTGGGCGTCTTCGGCATCCAGATCGCCGCAGCGGCAGGGGCCAACGCCGTCGGCGTCATATCCGACGAAAGCAAGCGCGAGTTTGTCATGAACCTCGGCGCACGTGGCGTCCTCAATCGCAAGGACTTCGACTGCTGGGGTCAGCTGCCAAAGGTCAATTCGCCCGAATATAACGACTGGTTCAAGGAAGTCCGTCGGTTCGGCAAGGCCATCTGGGACATCACCGGCAAGGGCAACAATGTCGACATGGTCTTCGAGCATCCCGGCGAAGCCACGATGCCAGTCTCCACATTTGTCGTCAAACGCGGCGGCATGGTGGTCATCTGCGCAGGCACCTCGGGCTTCAACCTCACGATGGATGCCCGCTATCTCTGGATGCACCAGAAGCGCGTTCAGGGCTCCCACTTCGCCCATCTAAAACAGGCGATGGCAGCCAACAAGATGGTCATAGACCGCCATGTAGACCCCTGCATGTCCGAGGTCTTCTCGTGGGAACAGATCCCCAAAGCTCATGAGCTGATGCTCAACAACCAGCATCAGCCAGGCAACATGTCCTGTCTGGTCGGCACACCGAAGACCGGCCTCAGGACCCTTGAGGATGTCATCCTCAGCAGTCGTGGCGAGCCGGTCTGACCGAACAAAGCAAACGCGAGTATCCCGGCAAATCTTCCGGGATATTCCTGTCATGCCTTGATATTACTAATGGCAATGAACCCTGCCGGTCCGCGTTTCCATATGGCAGCATTGTCCCGGAGGAGAGCTCTTCCGACAGCCTCCACCATGATAGACAATGGAATTCTGATAGGTTTCTAACAAAACCGAAGCGGAAGCCGGCATCACAAAGGCAAATGCAAGGCTCATGGCCAGCACGAGCGAAACAACTGATTTCATAATCTCCCCCCAGAGTTCAGTTTTGCGTAGCTCTCAGGATCGCAGGATACAGAACGCCTGTAAACAGTCATCCGCTCTACTGAGCGTCTACATCGACCTCTAGCCGCGAGCGTCGCGTCTGCTTGATCCGCCGCCAGCGAATGCGCCAGGCATTGACTTCGGCCCCATAGAGGAAAATCATCGAGATGATCTGCAGGAAGATAAGCGTCGCCACCACCCCGGCGAGGCCTGCATAGACCTTGGCATATTGGGCAAAGTGCGAAAGATAATAGGAATAACCCGCAGCCGTCAGCCACCACAGCACCAGCGTCGTCAACACGCCGGGCCACAGGTCGCTCCACTCGATCACCCGCATCGGGAGCCAGCGATGGCTGGCAACGAGAAATGCGGTCAGAATGGGAATGGTCACCCCGAGCCGGATGACCTCGAATGTGATAGTAAAATCATCGAGACCCGGCAGATAGTTGCGGGCAATGCTCCAGGCGATGGGTGCAAAGAACAGCCCGGCCGCCACGGCCACCATCACGACGATGGCGCCCAGCACTGCGACCAACCCCATCAGCCGCCGCGAGAGAATATTCCGCCGCTCATAATAGCCATAGGCGCGGTTGAGACCTTCACGCAGGGATTCCACCAGCGACGTCAGCGTGACAAGGAAGATCAGCAGCGACAGAGACAGAAGGCTTCTGGTTCGTTCCGCGATCACCGCATCCACATCGGGCTGAAGAATTTCGGCAATGGCATCCGGCATCAACAGGCTGAGCAGATCCTGCAGCACAGTGCCAAGAGCATCCCCACCTGCCCATGCGGTCACCCCGGTCACCAGAAGCAGAAAGGGAAAGATCGACAGCAGCATCGAAAAGGCGATGTTGCTCGCCAGAGCAAAGCCGTGGTTATCTCCGAACCGCCAGAAAATGCGGACCGGCACCATCAGTCTTTCCCAATGTTGAGCCATATCCAGCCAACCTGCTGTCTTGCCATCGTGGGCTTGAGGAAGCGCAACTTTGCGCATCACAGTGCGATCACCCTATACAAGGTCCCTGTCAAACAAAGCAAGTTTCTCGACGCAGCGGCCCTCCCCCGCGCAGTCTACCTGTGAATTGGCCTGTCGGCCACATCGCCGTAAGGCGACACCGCGAGTGGACAAACAAGCCCGACATCGCTAAACAGGAGCCTTCCGCCATCGGTCCATGAAGCTTGCAGTTTGCTTTCATCATGGGCCAACGCAAGACCCTCCCGATCTGTTCCCTCAAAGGCGCAAAAGCAGACCAGAAAGATCCCGATGCCAAAGCTTGATCAGACGGCCCTTGTTCGGGCCGCGCCTTTTGTGTTTGTGGTCTTGTGGTCGTCCGGCTTCATCGGCGCCAGAATGGGCGCCCCTTATTCCGAGCCCATGACCTTCCTGACGGTGCGCTTCTCCATCGTCACAATCATCCTGTTCGCATTGGCCTTGCTGATGCGGGCACGCTGGCCTTCGCCGCGCCGGGCTGCCCACGCCTTTGTCTCGGGCCTGCTCATTCATGGCTTTTATCTCGGCGCCGCCTTCTGGGCCATTGATGATGGCCTGTCGGCGGCGCTGGTCGCCCTCGTCATGGGCCTTCAACCGGTGCTGACCACCTTCTTTGCCCATTTCGTGCTGAAGGAAAAAATCACCCGCTTTCATCTCATGGGGTTCGTGCTGGGTCTCTTCGGCATTCTGCTGGTGCTCATCCCCCGTCTGGATGCGGGCACGCTTTCCATCACGCCATGGCAGATTCTGGCAGCCTTCGCTGCCGTGCTCAGCATTTCCCTCGGCACCATCTACCAGAAGCGCTTCGCCTCCAACCTTGATGTGCGCAGCGCCACAGTGTTCCAATATGCGGCAGCCTCGCTTCTCTGCGGCAGCCTGAGTTTGCTCACCGAAACCCAAACGATCGTCTGGTCTGGCGAATTCATCTTCGCCCTCTTCTGGCTGATTGTCGTACTCTCCATCGGTGCCATTTTCCTCCTGCTTTGGTTGATCGAACATGGTGCCGTCTCCAACGTCGCCGCCCTCTTCTATCTGGTCCCTGCGGTCACCGCTGTGCTCTCCTTCCTGTTATTCGACGAGCCGATCACCCTTTTGCAAATCGTCGGCACAGCGATCACCGCGACCGGTGTCATTCTGGCCAATCGCCGCGCCTGAAGATCACGCAACAAACACCAAAATCAATCCTTTGGCTTATTGCATTTGTTGCCAAGTCGCATCACTGTGCAGTGCAGCATAATTGCTCTTTTGCAATGCAAGAAAAAGAAAAGGCACAATCGGACCTCTTCCCTAAAGGAAGGGCCGAAGAGGATTTGAGATGCTGCCCTCTGCACTCAACGGCGAACCCGCAAGCTCTGCCCGACATCGTTGATCGGGAACGGACACGCGGACAAACAATCCAAGGCAGAGCGGCATTCACGGCATCTTTCAGGAGGAGGAAGATCCATGTCACTGACGATCAAGACAGACCCCATCACCACGCCCGACACCCTGTTCGACGACATGGACGTGAGCGTCACCAGAATCGAAGCCCTGCTCGACACGGTCATTGCTGCGGTGCGAAACAAGGTGACCGAAGGTGAGCGCATCAGCAGCAAGCTGGTGGAAGCCGAACAACGCGCCACCCACGGCCTCGCATGGATGGCAACTTATGTCGAAGCCCTCAAGGAAATGCGCGGCTACGCCCGCACCATGACCGAAGAAGGTCGCTTTGGCGAAATGGAATGCCTGATCACCCGCATAGCCTTCGCCGAATATCTCGCCCAGATTTTTGGCGGCATTCCGATGACGCAAGGCGAGATCGTGCGCCTGTCCGACTTCGACACTCCAATAGACGCCATCCGCGACGCCTACACGCCGGAAGTCATCCGCCTCATCACCGAAGGCAACACTCCCACCATCCGCAACCGCCTGATCGCGCTGATGGAAGCCGCAGAAGGCGGGGCATCCTTCGGAGACGCCGGTCTGGACGAGACCATGGAAGCCTTCCGCGATGAAATGCGCCGCTTCGCCGACAGCGAAGTTACCCCCCATGCCCACGGCTGGCATCTGGCCAATGACTATATTCCGATGGACGTGGTCGAGAAGATGGCCGAAATGGGCGTCTTCGGCCTGACTATTCCCGAGGAATATGGCGGGCTCGGCCTTGGCAAGGAAAGCATGTGCGTGGTCTCCGAGGAGCTTTCGCGCGCCTACATCGGCGTCGGTTCCCTTGGCACCCGCTCCGAGATCGCGGCGGAGCTGATCCTGTGCGGCGGCACCGAGGAGCAGAAGCAGAGCTGGCTGCCGCGCATCGCAGCGGGCGAAACCCTACCCACCGCGGTTTTCACCGAACCCAACACCGGCTCGGACCTTGCAAGCCTGAAGACCCGCGCCGTTGCCGACGGCGACAGCTATCGCGTCACTGGCAACAAGACCTGGATCACCCACGCTGCCCGCACCGATCTGATGACCCTTCTGGTGCGCACCAACCCCGATGAGCCGGGCTACAAGGGCCTCTCCATGCTGCTCGCCGAAAAGCCGCGCGGCGATGATACCACCCCCCTTCCCCGCAACCGGCATGGACGGCGGCGAGATCGAGGTCCTCGGCTATCGCGGCATGAAGGAATATGACATCGCCTTCGACAATTTCGAGGTCGCAAGGGAGAATCTCCTCGGCGGCGAAGAAGGACAAGGCTTCAAACAGCTGATGCAGACCTTCGAATCCGCCCGCATCCAGACCGCCGCCCGCGCCATCGGCGTTGCCCAGTGCGCCCTGGATCTCGGCCTCAGATATGCGCAGGAGCGGGTGCAGTTCGGCAAGTCGCTGATCAACTTCCCCCGCGTCACCGACAAGCTGGTGATGATGGCCACCGAGATCATGGTCGCCCGCCAGCTTACCTATTTCTCGGCCCGGCAGAAAGATCATGACAAACGCTGCGACCTTGAGGCTGGCATGGCCAAGCTGCTCGGCGCCCGCGTCGCATGGGCGGCTGCCGACAATGCGCTCCAGATCCACGGCGGCAACGGCTTCGCGCTTGAATATGCCATCTCCCGTGTCCTCTGCGATGCCCGCATCCTCAACATCTTCGAGGGAGCCGGAGAAATTCAGGCACAGGTCATCGCCCGCCGCCTCCTCGACAGCCGGAATTGAGCCGATCAAATCCGATGGGAAGGGGAACAATTTCCCCTTTCCTTGATCGACGCCATGCAATTGCAACGAAAATGAGTGATACTAGGCGCGACTTACACTCGAACTCGATGTGAAAGAGCGGGATCATGCGCTGGCGCGGCCTCAATCACGTAGAATTCTCGGTTCTCGACTACGAAAACTCCATCAGCTTCTATGATAGGATGTTTGGCTGGCTCGGCTACAAGAGCTTCTGGACGCTGGATATCGGCTACCGCTCGACCTACTACATGGCCCGCTTCCCGATCCCTCACAGCTACATCGGTTTTCAACCGGCCAAGAGCGGCGAGAAGCTGGAGCACGAGGCACGCTCCACCGGGATCCATCATGTTGCCCTTTGGGCTAAAAGCCGCAGGGAAGTCGATGACTTCTACGAAAAGTTCCTCGTCCCCAACGAGGTCGCGGTGACCGAAACTCCGGCCGAATACCCGATCTATGCTCCGGGCTATTATGCCGTGTTCTTTGACGATCCGATCAACGGCATCCATTGGGAACTGGCCTATATTCCACGCCTTCCCTCGATTCCCGCCTTCCTGCGCTGGAAACGGGCCATGAAGAGCGCCCAGCAATCGCGCCCAGAATGGCGGCACGGGTTTTTGGAGGAAGCCATCAGATCCTTGCCACAAAGGGAAGACTGAGCGCGGAGCCATATCAGCTCACATACGAATAAACCCTTATTTTTCCACTTTTCCGTGCGTCATCCCCAAGAACGCCTCTTTTCTTTTTTGCGCCGTCTGCTAAACCAATATTATCATAAAGTATGAGAACCAGGCATGACGCAGCAATCCATCCTCATCACCGGCTGTTCCACTGGCATCGGACGCCATTGCGCCCTGCGCCTTCACGAAATGGGCTGGCAGGTCTTCGCCACGGCCCGACGTCTCGATGATCTGGAAGACCTGCGCAACAAGGGTATAACGGCGATTTATCTCGATTATACCGAGCCTCAATCCATTTCAGCCTGCGTCGAAGTGGTTCTCAATCACACCGGCGGAAAGCTCGACGCCCTGTTCAACAACGGGGCCTATGCCCAGCCCGGCGCGGTCGAGGATCTCACCACCAACATGCTGCGCGAACAGTTCGAGGCCAATTTCTTCGGCTGGCATGAACTGACCCGCCAGATCATCCCGACCATGCGGGCGCAGGGTCGCGGCCGCATCGTCCATTGCTCGTCCGTTCTCGGCTTCGTGCCGTTGGCCTTCCGCGGCGCCTATGTCTCGTCGAAATTTGCCCTTGAGGGGCTGGCCGACACCATGCGTCTCGAGCTTTATGGCAGCAACATCGACATCGTGCTCATCGAGCCCGGTTCCATCACCAGCAATTTCCGGGAAAACGCCCGCAAGCGGTTCGTCGACAACATCAACATCGATCGCTCGGTCTATCGCGACCGCTATCAGAACCGACTTGCAAAGCTCGAATCCGATGCGCCCGACCGGTTTGAGCTCGCCCCCGAAGCGGTACTGCAAAAACTGTTGCTGGCGCTGACGGCAGAGAACCCCAAACCCCGCTACCGGATCACCATCCCCACCCACATCGTCGCCTACCTCAAGCGCATCCTCCCCGGGCGCAGCCTTGATGCCCTCTTGCGCAAGAACGGCGACTAGCCACAGAACAGTCAACGGGCACGAGACAAAAGTCGACTGACAGCTGTCTTCCCTCATCTACGGGAAAACTGCTAGTGTGCGCCAACCCTCACTCCGTCGAGACAAGGAAGCGCATATGGAGGCGATTCTCCCCAACCTCGTTCCCATCGCCATGGTCGCCGTTGCTATCGTTCTGGTGCTCGGCCTGATCAACATGATGCGGGGCGGAACCCCTAGCAAATCCCAGAAACTGATGCGCCTGCGCGTCCTTCTGCAATTTGTCGCCATCATCCTCATCATGGCAGCGCTCTACTTCAGCACCTGATTTTTTCGCACATCGGAGCCTTAGTTGGGGATCCGGACATCAAGTCTCCTTCACCCCGAAGGCAGTCTGCGCTAGCGTCTCCTCTCGACATCAAAGTGACCGAAGAGCAGAAACGAAGGCAGGATTATGGTTCGTCTCAACAAGATCTACACCCGCACCGGAGACAAGGGCACCACCATGCTTGGCACCGGCGAACGCCGCGTCAAGCATGACCTGCGCGTGGAAGCCTATGGCACCGTGGACGAGACCAACGCCACGGTCGGTCTGGCCCGCCTTGAAACAGCAAGCATGGCTGAGCTCGATGCCATGCTGGCCGAAATCCAGAACGACCTGTTTGATCTGGGAGCCGACCTCTGCACACCGGACAGCGGCGAAGAATTGGCCTATGAGCCCCTGCGCATCATCGCCTCACAGGTCGAGCGCCTCGAGAAGCAAATCGATCAGCTCAATGCCGACCTTGATCCGCTCAAGAGTTTCATCCTGCCCGGCGGCACCCGCGCATCGGCAACCCTTCATCTCTGCCGCACGGTTTCGCGTCGGGCCGAACGCCTGATCACTGAGCTGGCGTCTCTTGACAATGAGCCGGTCTCGCCCGAGTGCATCCAGTATGTGAACCGCCTCTCGGACTTTTTCTTCGTCGCGGCCCGCTGGACGAACGACAAGGGCAAAAAAGATGTGCTATGGGTACCGGGTCAGAACCGCTAAGGCGGTCTGATCCGATCGACAGGCCATGGCTGGCTCCGCCAGCCCACGCCATCTGGAGGGCCATGTGCCATGTTCATCCCGCTGCATGACAAGAATGAGCTCGTCCATGTGCGTCTTCAGTATGTGACCTTTGGTCTGATCGCACTCAATTTTCTCATCCATCTGATCACCCAGTCCGGCGCCGGTGGCCTTCTGATGCAGGATTACGCCGTTGCCTACGGCCTCGTGCCCGATGTCTTTTCGACCTATGGCCTTGATGACATCGCCATCAGCAACCCGATTCTTCTGACCGCCCCGATCTCCTACGCCTTCCTGCACGCCGACTGGATGCATCTGATCGGCAACATGGCCTTTCTCTGGGTGTTTGGCGACAATGTCGAGGATGCCATGGGGCATGTGCGCTTCCTGATCTTCTATTGCCTCTGTGCGATGGGGGCGGCACTCTTTCACATGTTGGCCAATTGGGGCTCGCCAATCCCGCTGATCGGAGCATCCGGCGCCACCGCTGGCATTATCATGGCCTATCTTCTGTTGCACCCGAATGTCCGGGTCTGGATCCTCATTCTGGGCCGTATTCCCCTGCCCATCCCGGCGCTCTGGTGCCTCGGGGCATGGTTGGCGCTTCAGGTCTTCAACTCCGTTACGTCAACCGACGATGTGGTCGCCTGGTGGGCCCATGTCGGCGGCGCGATCACCGGGGCCATTCTGCTCCCGCTGATGAAGCGAAATGATGTTCCACTTTTCCACCGCGGCGGATAAATTACGTATACGTAACGTCAGTATGACGAAAAGTCATTGCTCTCCGACTCACGGATTGTTGACAGCCCCAGAATGGGCCATTACCGTCCTCCGCAACTCAACAGGATCAACAATACCAACATCGGTCAGAGGGAAGGGACATTGCGTGAAAACCGGGTGAACCCGCGCCCACCTCGCTCCTCCCCGATGAACCGGCATCACCGACCAACAGATGGAACCAGAAAACTGGTCCACTCCGGAGATACAGACAATGAAAATTCTCGTACCCGTGAAACGGGTTGTCGATTACAACGTCAAAATTCGCGTCAAGGCCGATGGATCGGGCGTGGAATTGGCCAACGTAAAGATGTCCATGAACCCGTTCGACGAGATTTCCGTTGAAGAAGCCATTCGCATGAAGGAAGCGGGCACCGCAACCGAGATCGTTCTGGTCTCCGTCGGCCCGCAGCAGGCTCAGGAAACCCTGCGCACCGGCCTCGCCATGGGTGCCGACCGTGCCATCCTGCTCAAGACCGACGAAACTGTCGAACCACTCGCCGTCGCCAAGCTGCTGAAAACCGTCATCGACGAAGAACAGCCCGGCCTCGTGATCGTCGGCAAACAGGCCATCGATGATGATGCCAACCAGACCGGCCAGATGCTTGCTGCTCTTCTGGGTTGGCCGCAGGGCACCTTTGCCTCCAGCCTCGCAGTTGAAGGCGACAGCCTCGCCGTGACCCGCGAAATCGATGGCGGCATGCAGAAGATCAAACTCGCCCTGCCCGCCGTGGTCACCTCTGACCTGCGCCTCAACGAACCACGCTACGCCTCTCTGCCGAACATCATGAAGGCCAAGAAGAAGCCGCTCGACATCAAGGAAGTGGCCGATCTCGGCGTCGACATCACGCCGCGTCTTGAAGTGCTCTCCACCGCCGAACCGGAAGCCCGCAAGGCTGGCATCAAGGTCGCAAGTGTCGCAGAGCTTGTAGACAAACTGAAAAACGAAGCCGGTGTCCTGTAAGGCAGCTTGAGGAGATAACGACAATGACCACCCTTCTGATTGCCGAACACAGCAACACGGCACTGAACGAAGCCACATCCAAGGCCCTCACCGCCGCCCTCGAGCTGGGCGCAGAGGTCCATATCCTCGTAGCAGGCAAGGGCTGCTCCGCAGCGGCCGACGAAGCCGCCAAACTGAGCGGCGCGGCCAAGGTGCTTGTCGCTGAAAGCGACGCTCTTGAGGCACAGCTCGCCGAAGCTGTCTCCGCACAGGTTCTGGCCCTCGCCGATGGCTATGATGCGTTCCTCGCTCCGGCCACTGCCAACGGCAAGAATGTCATGCCGCGCATCGCCGCCCTGCTCGACGTCATGCAGGTCTCCGAGATCACCAAGGTGATCGCTGCCGACACTTTTGAGCGCCCAACCTATGCCGGCAACGCCATGCAGACGGTCAAGAGCCGCGACGCCAAGAAAGTAATCACCGTTCGGACCGCCAGCTTCGCTGCCGCTGGTGCAGACGGATCCGCTTCTGTGGAAACCATCGCAGCAGCCGACGCCCCGGCCAACGTCACCTACATCGGTCAGGAACTCTCTGCATCTGATCGCCCCGAACTGGCAAGCGCCCGCATCATCGTCTCCGGCGGTCGCGGTCTTGCGTCTGAAGAGCAGTTCAATGGCATCCTCACCCCGCTTGCCGACAAGCTCGGTGCCGCCATTGGCGCCTCCCGCGCAGCAGTGGATGCAGGCTACGCTCCGAACGATCTACAGGTCGGCCAGACCGGCAAGGTCGTCGCTCCCGAGCTCTATATCGCAGCTGGCATCTCCGGAGCCATTCAGCATCTGGCAGGCATGAAGGACTCCAAGGTCATCGTCGCCATCAACAAGGATGAAGAAGCCCCGATCTTCCAGGTTGCCGACTATGGCATCGTGGGCGATCTCTTCGACATTCTGCCCGAGCTCGAAAAGGCGCTCTGACAGAGCCGATCCATTTTGCAGTGCGGCATAAAGCCTCACAAGCCATGCCGCACTGCGGCTTTTGCACTGCACAATCCGCAGAAGGGTGCCATTCGGCGCCCTTTTGCTTTTCGCATTTGCGAAATAGACAAAAGTCTGTCAAACTTTCGACCGGCATTCTGGGGGGAGTGCGGGCGTCGCCCTGCCTCTGTTCATCCAGCAAAGAAAACCTGAAAAGAAATTCTGAGGAGTGGCCGCTCGACGCGGCAATCGGTGAACAAGATGATTTCGGAAATCAAGAAAATAGGTATCGTCGGCGCAGGTCAGATGGGCAACGGCATTGCCCATGTGTGCGCCCTGTCCGGTTATGACGTCGTGCTCAATGACCTCGACAAGGACAATCTGGAAAAGGGCATGGCGACCATCCAGGGCAACATGGCCCGTCAGGTCTCGAAGGAGGCGATCTCGGAAAGCGAGAAGAACGCAGCCCTCGACAAGATCAAGCCATCCCTCGCCCTTGACGACATGTCCGATGTGGATCTCGTCATCGAAGCGGCAACCGAGCACGAGGAAACCAAACGCAAGATCTTTCAGGCCGTCATCCCGTTCCTCAAGCCCGATGCCCTGATCGCGTCCAACACCTCATCGATTTCGATCACCCGCCTCGCCGCCTCCACCGACCGGGCGGAAAAATTCATCGGCATCCACTTCATGAACCCGGTTCCGGTGATGAAGCTGATCGAGCTGGTACGCGGCATCGCCACCGACGAGAACACCTACGTTACCTCGAAAAAATTCGCTGACAGCCTCGGCAAGACGGTTGCCGTCTCCGAAGACTTCCCCGCCTTCATGGTCAACCGCATCTTGCTGCCGATGATCAACGAAGCCATCTACACCCTGTATGAAGGGGTGGGCAATGTCGAATCCATCGACACTGCCATGCGCCTCGGCGCCAACCATCCCATGGGACCGCTGCAGCTTGCCGACTTCATCGGGCTCGACACCTGCCTGTCGATCATGCAGGTCCTCTATGATGGCCTCGCGGACACCAAATATCGCCCCTGCCCGCTGTTGGTCAAATATGTCGAAGCCGGCTGGCTCGGCCGCAAGACCAAACGCGGCTTTTATGACTATCGCGGTGACGAGCCCGTCCCGACCCGCTGATCCGAGCGAAGACATAAAAAGAAACAAAATCATCAAGCCGGAAGCCCCCCTTCCGGCTTTTCCTTTGCTTAAACGAGGCAGGATCAATCCAATTGCCTTTGTTTCAGAAAGTTTCTCTTTACCCTGATTTAACGAAGGCCCGACACAATGGTGTGAGCAAACCAACGAACCCCGACGGGAGAAGTTCATGTCTTCAGTTGCATCTCTGGGAGCAGCCGTGGCCTACACCAATGCGGCTCAAGGCCAGATGGCACTCGGAACGACCCTGACCAAGATCGCCCACAATGCGGACAACGCCATGGTCGGCATGCTCGACCAGCTTGTCCAGCAAGGAATCGAGAACAGCTCCGGTGCCGCACCCGAGGGCATGGGTCAGGCGCTCGACATCAAGGCCTGATCAACGGACGAATCCTGAATTTCTATCCAGCCCGGCACCCGCCGGGCTTTTGCATTCTGGATCACAATATTCATTAAGTAACTGATATATAACGGATATGTGAGACAGGCGTGTGCCAAAATTCAGAGCTGATTAACCCGCCCGCCTCATCCTCTGATTGCGTTCAATGCCAAATAGAGGAGAAAACAATGTCTGGAGTATCCTGCACGTCAGGAAGCGGCAATGCTGCAACGCAGGCGGCCGCAGCAGCGGCGAGCACAAATGCCGTCCCGAACAAGGTCACGCAGGCCGTTGAAGAAGGCGCGGTAGAAGACGCAGCCAAAACCGCGCCGACCCCACCCCCAGCCCCTCCGGGCCTCGGCGAACAGGTCGATCTGTCGGTGTGACACAGACAGATCCGCAAAGAAAAGCCCGGGGGCATGCCATCCCGGGCTTTGATTGGAACGACTATGCAATCGACATGACGACCGTTAATCGGTGGCTATTCTGCGTCAATCGCCGTCTGCACCAAGAGCTTGGCCTGATCCGCAGCCCATTGGGCGGGACCAGCCATATGCCCGATGGAACAGCCATCCCTGTCAATGACAAGGGTCGTCGGCATGCCGAACGCCATGCCCTTGGATCTCAGAAGCGGGAAGAGCTTCATCTTCGCATCATAGAAGAGCGCCAGATTCTCGATCCCGATCTCGTCGAAAAACTCCCGCGCCCGGCCCGGTGCCGAGCGATCAAGGCTGACGGTGACCACCTCGAAGGCATCCCCTCCGAGCGAAGCCTCCAGCTCGTCAAGATCGGGCATTTCCTCCCGGCACGGTGCACACCATGTCGCCCACAGATTGACCAGCAGGACTTTTCCCTTGAAATCGGCGACGCTAACGTCACTGCCATCCTCGGCCTTGAAGGCCAAAGACCGCATATCGGTCGGATGTCCCTTGACCTGCAGGGCGGCAATAGGCCCCTTGATCAGGGGATCGATCGCCTCGATACGCGCGTCCGATACCGGACAGGCCGCTTCGGCCATTGCGGCAACCGGGGACAGCATGGCAAGGCCCATGGCAAAGCCGCCAATCCCCTGCTTCATTCTGCGCTTCAAACCAACTGGCATCATTCCGCCCATCCTGTTTTCTCCTGTCCCTCATTTTCTTTCGGCTCTCCTGCTTGTGGAGATCCGGTTTGGCCTGTCCCCGGCGCCAAGATATTTCGCGGCAAAGACGCTGACAGCCCAGACTTGTTGTGGCATAACACAGCTCGACGTCAAGACTTGATCAATGGAACAGCACTATGAGCAACAAAATGTGGGGCGGCAGATTCTCTGAAGGCCCAGACGCCATCATGGAAGAAATCAACGCCTCCATCGATTTCGACAAGAAACTCTACGCCCAGGACATTGCCGGATCGAAAGCTCACGTGACCATGCTGGCCCAGCAGGGCATCGTCGAGGCCGATGATGCCAAAGCCATCAAGGACGGTCTAGACACAATCGCGGGAGAAATTGAGGCAGGGGACTTCACTTTTTCGCGCGCGCTTGAAGACATTCACATGAATGTGGAAAGCCGCCTCTCCGATCTCATCGGTCCGACCGCAGGGCGCTTGCACACCGCCCGCTCTCGCAACGATCAGGTGGCCACCGATTTCCGCCTGTGGGTGCGCGACACCCTCGACACACTCGACGGACAGTTGGCCGAACTGCAGAGCGCCTTCGCCGACAAGGCGATGGAATGCGCCACCGTGGTGATGCCCGGCTTCACCCACCTGCAGAGCGCCCAGCCGGTCACCTTTGGCCATCACATGTTGGCCTATGTCGAGATGCTCTCCCGCGACCGTGGCCGCGTTCAGGATGCACGCAAGCGCATGAACGAGAGCCCGCTCGGTTGTGCCGCCCTTGCAGGCACCTCCTTCCCGATTGATCGGCACATGACCGCCAAGAGCCTCGGCTTTGATCGCCCGGTCGCCAACTCGCTCGACGGCGTCTCCGACCGCGACTTTGCCCTTGAGGCTCTCTCCGCTGCGTCAATTTGTGCGGTGCATCTCTCCCGCTTTGCCGAAGAACTGGTGATCTGGTCTTCGGCGCAGTTCCGCTTCGTGAAACTCAGCGACAAGTTCTCCACCGGCTCCTCGATCATGCCGCAGAAGCGCAACCCGGACGCCGCCGAACTGGTCCGCGCCAAATCAGGCCGCATCATCGGTGCGCTCAATGCCCTGATGATCGTCATGAAGGGTCTGCCGCTCGCCTATTCCAAGGACATGCAGGAAGACAAGGAGCAGGTCTTTGATGCCCTGCAGAACCTGTCCCTCTGTGTTGCGGCCATGACCGGCATGGTCAGCGACCTCGAGCCGAATGTGAAGGAACTGAAGAAGGCCGCCGGATCGGGCTATTCCACGGCAACCGATCTTGCCGACTGGCTGGTCCGGTCTCTCGGCATGCCCTTCCGCAACGCCCATCACGTCACCGGCAGCCTCGTTGCCATGGCCGCCGAGCGCAACATCGAGCTGCACAAGCTCACTCTCGGCGACATGCAGTCGGTCGAGCCGAAGATTACCGAAGATGTTTTCTCCGTCCTGTCCGTCGACAAATCGGTTCGCAGCCGCACCTCCTACGGCGGCACGGCTCCGGCCAATGTCAAAAAACAGGCAAAAAGCTGGCTGAAAAGACTTGAAAAAGAAAGAGCAGCCAAGCAATAGTCGAAACACCTTTTAAAAGGCCGGGACAAAAAACTCCCGGCCCTTCCGGCCGCCGTCAAGCGGCAAGCCACACCATTCGCAGACGACCGCCCTTCCCGGCGCGTGCGTCTGACGCAAGGATCCAAGCAATGCCCTTCAAGAGCACACGCCCGACCATTGCCGACAAAGGCACCCGAAATGGAACGAGGGTTCTGGCCTTCATGCTCCTTGCAGCCGGACTGGCAGCCTGCGGTCAGCGTGGCCCGCTCGAACCGCCTACCGCCAATACCAATGCGCAGACAGAAATTGCCGATCCGGAAAACAATGAGCAATTGATCATTGGAACCGAGAAGAACACCAGCACACCGACCAAGGCGCCTGACGACAATTTCATTCTCGACCCGCTGCTCTGATACCCAACAATACTGTCGACCTGCCCGCCTTGATGGCTGATGGCAACACGACGTGCGTGACGAGGCTTTCATGCATCACTTTGAATATATCAACGGCGTCATGCACGCCGAACAGGTATCCATCCCGGACATTGCCCGGGCCGTCGGAACACCGTTCTATGTCTATTCCACCGCAACGCTCGAGCGGCATTTCAACGTCTTTGCAGAAGCCTTCAGCGATGTGCCTGCGCTGATCTGCTACGCGATGAAGGCCAACTCGAACCTTGCGGTCCTGAAGACCCTTGCCCGGCTTGGTGCCGGTGCCGACGTGGTCTCCGAAGGCGAATTGCGCCGCGCGCTGGCAGCAGGCATCCCGGCCTCCAAGATCCTTTTCTCCGGTGTCGGCAAGACCCGCCGCGAGCTGACCTTTGCGCTGGAGCAGGGCATCCTCTGCTTCAACATCGAATCCGAGCCAGAGCTCGAGCATCTGAGCATCATTGCCTCCGAACTTGGCCTTGAGGCGCGCATTTCCCTGCGCATCAACCCCGATGTCGACGCCAAGACCCACGCCAAGATCGCCACGGGCAAGTCGGAAAACAAGTTCGGCATTCCCTGGAAGCGGGCCCGTGAGGTCTATGGCCGCGCCAATGCCCTGCCAGGCATCAAGGTGACCGGCATCGACATGCACATCGGCAGCCAGATCACCCAGCTCGAGCCATTCGACGCCGCCTTCGGGCGTCTGGGCGAGCTGGTGCGGGAGCTGCGCGAGGATGGCCACGAGATCGACCATGTCGATCTGGGTGGTGGCCTTGGCATTCCCTATCAGAATGACCAGTCTCCTCCGCCCCTACCGCGCGATTATGCCGAGACGGTCAAGAAACATGTCAAGGATCTGGGCTGCAAGGTCTATTTCGAGCCGGGACGGCTGATTGCAGGCAATGCGGGCATCCTTGTCACCGAGGTCATCTATCGCAAGGAAGGTGAAGGCAAGACTTTCGTCATCGTCGACGGCGCGATGAACGACCTCATCCGCCCCACGCTCTATGAGGCATGGCACGATGTTCGGCCAGTCAAGGAACCCTACTTCGACACGCCGGTTGCCAATGTCGACATTGTTGGCCCTGTCTGCGAGACGGGGGATTTTCTGGCCCAGAACCGTCCCCTGCCGCTGATGCGATCGGGAGACCTTGTCGCCATCATGTCCGCCGGGGCCTATGGCGCAGTACAGGCCAACACCTACAACAGCCGCCTATTGGTGCCCGAAGTGCTGGTCAACGGCTCACAATGGCAGGTGATTCGCGCCCGCACGAGCTATGAGGATCTGCTGAACCTCGACCAGATCCCAGATTGGCTGCAGGACTGAGACGAGCGGCACAACAGCACGCCTTCTCGATACGTCAAACAGACCCTAGAAACGAAAAGGGATGGCACCAGCCATCCCTTTTTCTCATTGTCTCTTTGCTGACATCCAAGCCTGTCGGCTCAGCCATACATCGCACGAGCCATCGACGTCGGATCGCCCGCTTCCTCACCACGGAGCGCATTGCGAACAGCACCCCGGATTTCGGTGAGGGAAAAAGGTTTCGAAACCACATCATGCACGATCGCGTTGAGACTGTCACACCGCTCACGCTGATCCGCATATCCGGTCATCATCAGGATGGTCATGTCCGGCCAGTCCTTTGCGGCAGATTGGGCCAGCGCGATGCCGTCCATTTCCGGCATCTTGATGTCGGTCAGCAGCAGGTCAAAGGCACCATCACATTCGGCAAGCACATCGAGAGCATCGGTGCCGTCTTCGGCTGTGGCCACGTCATGCCCGTCCATCATCAAAGCCCGCTGCACAAACATGCGCACCCCGTCATCGTCTTCAGTCAGAAGAATTCGGGCCATATTCCCACTCCCACATACTCTTTTTACTCACGCCAAGATCTTTTGCCGACCTTGCATCTCTATTTGACATGCAAAAGGTTTACTAAAAGCGAAGGCGGGAACGAAATGTGAAAGGAACGGGATGTTTGCACATCGGCTCGGGGCCTGACCAGCCCCTCTGACTTCAAAAATCCGTCAGATAGCCGACGAAGGGAACTTCGCGATAGGAGTGGGCCTTGTCCATGCCATAGCCGACAACAAACTTGTCCGGGCAGTCGAAACCGACATATTCGCCTTCGATCTCGGCAACGCGTTTGCCCTTCTTGTCGAGCAGAACCGCAACATCCACACGGGCCGCCCCGCGCTCGCTCAGCATGGATTTGGCAAAGGCCAATGTACGGCCGGATTCGAGGATATCATCGATCAGCAGCACGTCACGGCCATCGACATTCGCATCCACGTCACGCACAATCTTCACATCACCCGAGCTTTTGGTTCCCGAGCCATAGCTCGAAAGCGACATGAACTCGACCTCGAGCGGAACACCGGCCCTATAGAGCGCGCGCAAGAGATCGGCAGCGAAGACAAAGCTCCCCTTGAGCACAGCGATCACCAACAGGTTTTGATAATTTGCCTTGGCAATGGCAGCGGCCAGTTCGGCATTGCGCTTGTCGAGCGCAGCCTCGTCAAAGAGGACATGAATGGTGTCGGTCATGGAAGTGCAGGGCGTCCTTTTCGCGCATACTCAGGTCACAGCGCGATACAACATGCGCTATTGATGGAAAACCCGCATATAGATGAACTGGGCATTAGACGGCGCCGCAACGGAGGTTTGGATGCGTTTGTGCTCACCGGGACCAAGGCCAGTCTTGTCGGGCTCGATAGCCCATGAATAAAGCTCGTCGTCATCCTTGCCAAGGACAGAAAACTCAACAGCGGGCAGAAGCACCGGATCAGCCTCTGGATTCACAAGTTCTGCATCCACCGAGATGACCGGAGAGCCTGCGCGGCGCAAAAGTTTGACATTCACCGTGTCGATATCCACTCCGGCCACATTCACCGACATGCCAATCATCCCGTAGAAGGAAGCAAGATCGGGGAAGGTCCGGACCCAGAATTTCGGCGCAGCAAAAAGACCGATGACAATGGCCAGCACGCAACCGAGTGCCACCGAGCCGATGGCCCATTCCCGGTTCGAATTCTCCTGCGCTTCGCCCTTCTTCGATTTGCCCTTGCCCAACCGGTGCTTGCCGCGACCGGCCTTTGATTCGATATCTTTGCCCTGAGCGAGTGCCTTCTGTGCTTCAAAGGACGCGGCATTCATCATGTCGACAACTTCAGAACCGGACAGCTGGTCCTTGTCAGCGCTTACGACAAACGGATCGGCAGTGCCACTGCCCGACGACTTGACCACTTCTTCTTCGTCATCGCCCGAGCTGCCACCACCGAACAGGGCATCGACATCGTCCTGACTCTGTTCCTCGCCACCCGAGGGGCTGTCAAACAGCGAGTCTATGTCATCCTGGCTCTGCTCCTTACCGCCTGAAGGGCTATCGAACAGCGCGTCGATATCATCCTGGCTCTGTTCCTCACCACCCGAGGGACTGTCGAACAGCGCGTCGATATCATCCTGGCTCTGCTCCTCACCACCCGAGGGGCTGTCGAACAGCGCATCGATATCGTCCTGACTCTGCTCCTTGTCCGCATCTTCCAGAGCTTCAGGCGCAGCGGCGTCATCAGGCTCCGGCTCCGCATGCCACTTCTCGCCACAGGTCGCACACTTCACAGTGCGTCCCTCGGCGCGGATGGATCCATCCGGCACTTGATAGCTCGTGGTACAATTGGGGCAGGTAATCTTCATCGGTCTGTCGTTGCTCAGGCAGGAACGGCGAAAATCGGATCTCGCCCTGTTCGAAAGTGATTGAAAACAGGCGAATCATCCACAACATAGAATATCAGCCCTTAACGCTTTGCCAAGAGTCGTAACAAGCCCTACAAAGCGGGTGTATTCGACGCAGAAATCATGCAGGCTCTCAACTAAGTTGAGGGAAGGGACTTTCGGTTTGATTCGGTTTGAAAATGTTGGACTGCGATACGGCATGGGGCAGGAAGTGCTCCGTGATGTGTCTTTCCACATTCCGCCCAATTCCTTCCAGTTTCTGTCCGGCCCTTCGGGGGCAGGCAAGACCTCGCTGCTGCAATTGATGTTCCTGTCCCTGAAGCCTAACCGGGGCCTGATCAAGGTGTTCAACAAGGACACCGCCCGACTCGATCACGACGAATTGTCCCAATTGCGTCGCCAGATCGGCTTTGTCTTTCAGGAATTCCGCCTGCTCAATCATCTCACCACATTCGAGAATGTCGCCCTGCCCCTGCGCGTTCAAGGCCTTTCCGAGCAGGATTATCGCACCGACGTGGCCGAACTCTTGCAATGGGTCGGCCTTGGCCACCGCATGCATGTCTACCCGCCGGTGATGTCGGGCGGAGAAAAGCAGCGCGCCGCCATTGCCCGCGCGCTCATCTCGCGCCCCAAGTTGCTGCTCGCCGACGAGCCGACGGGAAACGTCGACCCGATTCTCGCCCGGCGCCTGCTGCGCCTCTTCGTCGAGCTGCACCGCTCCGGCACCTCCATCGTCATCGCGACACATGACACCGGCCTGATGGATCAGGTCGAAGCCCGCCGCATCGTCCTGAACGATGGCGCGCTCTACATATATGATTAGGCGGAGCGCGGATATGGCAGGAGATAGAGGAAAATCAGACAAGGATCAGGGACGGGACGAGCTTGGCCGTCCGCATGCTCCCGTGCCCAAATCCGCACCGGCCCATCCTCCACTCCCCAGCGGCCAGCCCCGCATGGGGCCAAACCTCAGCCCCGTGGGACAGGAGGCTTTCGCGCCCTCGCCCAACGCGACCACTGGCCCTGCCATCACTGCCAGAACGGACGAACCCGCACGTCCGCTTCCCAAAAAATCAAAGAAGAAAAAGCAAAAGTCCCCGCGCAAATCGATCAAGCCCAAGGTCTTCACCAACGCAGCCAATTTCGCCATCGGCAACCAGCCCGGCCCGATCGTCCCCAAAGGCACAATCGCGGGACATGCCCTCGTGCTGGTGATTGCCATCATGAGCTTCCTTGCCGCCCTCACTGTGGCGGCAGTGACGATCATTTCGGACGCGACGCACGATTGGCAATCGGACATCTCCCGCGGGGCAACCATCCAGATTCGCAAGCTCGAAGGGGTCGACATCGAAGGAGAACTCGCCAAGGCCATCAGGATTGCCCGCGAGACCCCCGGCATCGGCACGGCGACCCTGTTGAGCCAGAATGAATCAAGCGCCCTGCTCGAGCCCTGGCTCGGGCTTGATCTGGCCTTCGATGACCTGCCGGTTCCCCGCCTCATCGAGCTGACCATCGCCGATCCGGACACGGTCGACTTCCCGGCATTGAGCACAGCCCTGCAGCAACAGGTCTCGGGTGCCATTCTCGACAACCACCGCTTCTGGGTCGACCGGCTGAAGTCGATGGCCGAAACCGCCATCATCGTCGGCTTCACCATCCTCTTCCTCGTGATCGCCGCCACGATTCTGACCGTGATCTTTGCGACCCGATCGGCCATGTCCGGCAACCGCGAGACCATCGAGGTGCTGCACTTTGTCGGGGCCAGCAACAGGTTCATCGCTGGTGAATTCCAGCGCAAATTCTTCACCCTCGGCTTTAAGGGATCTCTCGCCGGTGGCTCGGCTGCCATCGTCACCTTTCTCATCCTGCAGCTCATTGTCAGACAGGATGAGGGATCCGCCGCCATGGATCAGATGCAGGCTCTTCTGGGTGTCATTCAGCTGGGCTACGCTGCCTATCTGGGCACCTTCGCGCTGATTTTGCTCATCGCCATATTCACCGCAATAACGACAAGATTGACGGTCATGAATACACTGAGCAAACTGGCCTGACCTCTAACCAATCACACGCATCAAAGACCCGCATGTCCGACCACCAACAAAGCAGCAATCTGACCGATGAGGACCGGCCCGCAGACACGCGGAAGCCGCGGTCTCTGCTGCGCAAGGTCGCGCGAACGCTTGTCATGTTTGCCGCTGTCGTGGTGGTCATTCTGGTTGGTGGTCTGGTCTATTTCACCAGCTATGTCCTCATGGCCAGCGAGAAGACCCCGGATGCCGCAGACGCCATCGTCGTCGTGACAGGTGGCGCGGGTCGGCTTGAGCGGGCCGTGAGCCTGCTCAATCAGGGGCTGGGCAAGAAGCTGCTGATTTCCGGGGTGCATCCGGGTTATACCAATAAGATCCTGCAGAAACGCTACAAGCTCACGGCATCCCAGATCAATTGCTGTGTCGAGCTCGACAGTCAGGCGCTCAACACGGTGGCCAATGCCACCCAGACCGCCCTGTGGGCCCACAACAACGACTATCAGAGCCTGATCATCGTGACCAGCGCCTATCACATGCCCCGCACCATGCTGGAAATGTACCGGGCTGCGCCGGAGCTGCGCTATCAGGGCCACATCGTCACCCGCTCGGATGGTCGATCCCTCATCGCCCGCCTGTTCGATCTCAACAATTTCCAGCTGCTCTCCAAGGAATATGGCAAGCTGCTTGCCTCTCTGATCTATGTGACGACCGAACGACTGGGCAAGAAGAAAACGGCCTCCGCCTCGGCTTTGTGATCCGTCTGCCGTCTTTTCCAAGCCGCAGCCGCGGTGAGTCCTGATCGCTGGACAGCGGCACAATTTTGGTCAATAACAGGCGCGGTTCCAGCCGGCTCTACGCTGGCAAAGGCAAGGACGTCCCTTGATGCTGCTCATTCGATCGCTGCTCTTTCACATCGCTTTCTATTCCGTCACCTTCGTGCTGGTTCTGGCCTGCATGTTCACACTGCCCTTCCATCGACGCCATGTCATCGCGATCAGCGGCATTTGGGGGCGGGTCTGCACCTGGCTCTTCTCCAAAATCGTTGGCGGCTCCTTCGAGGTGCGGCATCAGGAGCGCATCCCCAGAGATCAGAGCCTCATCCTCGCCTGCAAGCACATGAGCGTCTACGAAACCTTCGCGCTGCTCACCATCATCGACGATCCGCTCTTCATCCTGAAGCGCGAGCTGATGTGGATCCCGCTGTTCGGCTGGGCTGTGGCGCGCGGCGAAATGATCCCGATCGATCGCGGCGCCCGGTCGAAGACCCTCAAATCCATGATGCAGCGGGCCAAGGAACGCATGAAAGAGACCCGCCAGCTGATCATTTTCCCCGAAGGCACCCGCCGTCCCGTTGATGCGGAGCCAGCCTATAAATACGGCATCGCCTACATCTACAAGGAACTCAATGTGCCCTGCTATCCGGTGGCTATCAACACCGGTCTGTTCTGGCCGCGCCAGTCGGTGCTTCTCTATCCAGGCAAGGTCATCTTCGAGGTTCTGCCCCCAATCGAACCCGGATTGGAGCAGGCGGCCTTCTTCGAGCAGGTCAGCACAATGATCGAGGAAAACAGCAACAGATTGATCGCCGAGGCCCGCGCAGCGGGTGGTGGTCTGCCGAAGCAATAAACCCCGCCGATAAATATCCAGATCTTGTATTGAATGCCACAAAATACACACAATATGGATACAGGGAACAAAATCGGGAATGAAGCGTTACCACCTCAGACAAAGACAATCTGAGACAAACGCTTATTGGGGAAAGTCCATGATACAGAGACCCGTCGGCGATCTGACACTCGACAGTCTGACCAACCGCTTCTGCTATTGGCAGAGCTCGGCGGGCACCCGCTATATATTCTCGCAAATCTCGGCAGACGATCTGGCCACCTTCAAGGATTGCGTTCTGCTGCTGGCCACCGAAAAGGACGGCCAACCCACCGTGCAATGGATCGGTGACATCGCCGACCTGTCGCCTCGTGCACTCCAGAATGCTGATCTGGAAGATCTTTCGACCCTCGGCATCTATGTGCATCTGCTGGCGGGTGGCGATGAGCAACGCCAAAAGGTCATTGCCGATCTGTCTGCAGACGCTGGCAAATCACAGTTCCGGCTTTCCGCCTGATCCCGGCAGCCATTCACACGGTCTTTGCGCGCAACGCAGCTCCGAGCGCAAACAACTCGGGATCGTCGATGTCGATTTCCTTGAGGTGATCGACTGTGTTGAGCACATAGTCGATGTTCGGCCCCGCCTTGCCCCGCCCGTCAAGAACGACCCGTTCCTGCTCCTTGAGCGACAATTGTCCGGCAAACTGTTCATGGTCGGGGTCCGCCACATAGGCGAGCACCTTGACCTCTTCTCCCCGGCGGTCGCCAGACATCAGCCGGGCTGTTCCGGTGCGCTCCAGATAGACCGACGTGACCTGCTCACGCTCGCGCAGATAGGCGATGACCGCCTCGCGATCGAGCGCCGCAACCCGAAAGGCCATACCGATGGTTTCCCCACCCTCGGCGAGGCCCAGCACCAGCCCCGGCTTCTCGGGCGTTCCGCGATAGACATAGGAATAGACGCACAGTGAGCGATGATAGCCTTCAAGCACGGCAACATGGGCTTCTTCAAACTCGAAGCCCGGTCGCCACATCAGGGAGCCATAGCCAAAAACCCACAATTCATCCATCGGCAGCCGCTCCCACTCTTCGGGTTTGAAAAATCTGCTCACCGTCGCAACTGCGCCTTGATTGACCGGCATAGAAGGGCGACAAGAGCTCTTGGATATCAATCAGGCGGATGATTTGCAACAAATCAAAGCCACCCATCCAGAAGCCAAGACAGCACAGGATCAAACGCACAATGAAGACCGATACCGACGGGACGAAGTCCCACCGAAAATATCTCTACCTCATTGGAGCCCTGCTTGTCGTCTTTGCTGGCTGGTCCGCCTTCTGGTACACCAGCTACACCAGAGCACAGGAAATTGTCGACAAGCTGTTGGCACGCGAAGTCAATGGCACGCGCCTTGTCTCCTGCGCGGATCAGAGCCTTGGCGGCTATCCCTTCCGCCTCTATCTGTCCTGCTCCGCCTACGAGGTCAATGATCCCAGAAGCGGCTGGCAGGCTAAGGGCGGCCCCGTCCGCGCCCTCTGGCAGGTCTATGCCCCCAACCTTGCCGTCATCGAAGCGGAGAACCGGGTCGACCTCACGCACGACCGCACCGGCGAAACCTTCACCATGGTCTCCGAGCTGATCCGCGGCTCGGTCCGCTTCAGCCCGACGGACTTTGTCAAGCGCGCCTCGTTCGAGGCCGAAAAGCCGGTGGTCTCATCCAACAATCAGCAACTCGCCCGGCTCCTCGATGATGTCTCGGCCGAAAAGATCGCGCTTCATCTCCGCCCGAACCCGGAGACAGCAACGGATCTCGACCTGTCCCTGTCTGCCACGGATCTCTCGGCCGGTCAGCTGCCGCTGTTCTCCGGTCAGGTCTCCTTCACCGCCGTCGATGGCCTCTCCCCTGCCATTCGCAACGAGGCCAATCCGGCGAAAGCCTGGCTCAGACAATCCGGCAAGATCGAAAAGATCGACAGTCAGATCGAGGTGGGCCAGAAGACACTGAAGCTTGCTGGCGACGTCGCGATTGATGACAGCGGACTTGCCAATGGCCTCTTGAAACTGCGCATCCTGAACCCGCCTGCATCCAGCGCAACGGCCAGCGCAACCCTCACCGCCAAACGTGACGGCCTCAATGGCCCGCTCACGGCAATGCAGCTGATGGGCAAGCCCGTCAAGGATGGCGATCTGATCGGCTCGGAGGTCGACGTCCGTCTCGACAAGGGCAAGATCCGCACGGGCTTTCTGACGTTGGGCAGCATCCCCGCTGTTCAATAAAGGCCTGCCCGACCGACGTTTCACCCTAACAAAAAGGGCGCCCGCATTCGATGCGGGCGCCCTTTTTTGATTGATGACGGCAAGCCGGTCAGCTGCCGGTATATTCGTGATCGTCCCGGTTGAGGGTCTTGGCGTGGGTTTCCCCGTCCCTGAGATGACGACCAAAGTCCGAAACATCCACTTCCTGCCCGGCATCGATAATGCTGCGCCGGATCGAGCGGGTGCGGGAGAACAGCTCAAACAGCTTGTCCCCGTCTTCCCAGCGAATGGCGCGCTGCAAGGCTGTCAGATCCTCGCTGAACCGACCGAGCATTTCCAGCGCCGCTTCCTTGTTGTGCAGGAAGACATCGCGCCACATGGTCGGATCGGAGGCGGCAAGACGCGTGAAATCCCTGAAACCACCAGCCGAATATTTGATCACTTCCGAGTTCGTGACCAGCTCGAGATCCGAAGCCGTGCCGACAATGTTGTAGGCAATCAGGTGCGGCAGATGGGACGTGATCGCCAGAACGTTGTCATGGTGATGCGGGTCCATCATCTCGACATTGGAGCCAAGCGCGGTCCAGAAGGCATGCAGTGTCTCGACTGCCACTTCATCTGTCCCCTCGGGGGGCGTCAGAATGCACCAGCGATTGATGAACAGCTCGGCAAAGCCCGCATCCGGGCCGGAATGCTCGGTCCCCGCGATGGGATGGCTGGGCACGAAATGCACATTTCCGGGAAGATGAGGCTGCATCTGCCGCACGACAGAAGCCTTCACCGAGCCCACATCGGTCACGATGGCACCCGGCTGAAGATGCGGCGCAATGGCCTTGGCCACAGCCTCGCAGGCCCCCACGGGCGTGCAGACAATGATCAGGTCCGCATCCTTGACCGCATCGACGGAATTGATGTGATAACTGTCCCCCAGCCCAAGTTCCTCGGCCCGATGAAGCGTCGCCTCCGAACGGGTGGTGATGGCGATATGATCCACCAGACCCCGTTGTCGCGCTGCAAGAGCAATCGAGGACCCCAACAGGCCGATGCCGATGAGGGCCATGCGCTGGAACATAAAATCAGACATCAGTGCGCCCCGTTCAGGAATTTGGTCAGGGTCGCAATCACGTCTTCACAAGCCTCTTTCGTGCCGATGGTCATCCGCAGCGAGTTGGGCAGATTATAGCTATCGACCTGCCGCAGCACGCAGCCATGATCAAGCAGATATTTGTCAGCCTCAGCTGCTGTCTTGCCGGGCACTTCGGGGAAGTGAATGAGGATGAAGTTGGCCACACTCGGGGTCACCTTGAGGCCGATGCCTTCAAGAGCCTTCGTCACCTTCGGCAGCCATTCGCTGTTATGCTCGACCGCAGAGCGCACGAATTCCTGATCACGAATGGCAGCGATACCGGCAGACTGAGCCGGACCGGACACGTTGAACGGACCACGAATGCGGTTCATGGCATCGATAATGGCCTGAGGACCATAGCACCAGCCAAGGCGCAGGCTGGCAAGCCCGTAGATCTTGGAATAGGTGCGGGTCATTACGACATTCTCGGAACTGCCAGCAAGCTCGATCCCGGCCTCGTAGTCGGTGCTGGTGACATATTCCGCGTAGGCGGCATCAAGCACCAGAATTACATTGCCCGGCAACCCCTTGTGCAAACGGCGTACTTCGGAGAACGGCAGGTAGGTGCCCGTCGGGTTGTTCGGGTTGGCCAGAAAAACCATCTTCGTCTTGTCGGTCACAGCCGCAAGGATGGCATCCACATCGGTGGTCAGATCCTTTTCCATGGCAACGACAGGGGTTGCCCCGGCGGCCTGAATGGCAATCGGATACATCAGGAAGCCATGCTCGCAATAGATGGCCTCATCACCGCTTTCCAGATAGGCATTGGCAAGCAGGCTCAGAACCTCATCCGACCCGGCACCGCAAAGAACGCGCTCGGGATGGACGCCATGGACCTCTGCAATTGCATCACGCAAGGAGTTGCTGCCGCCGTCCGGATAAAGCTCAAGCTGTCCTGCCATCTGGCGATAGGCATCAACCGCCTTGGGGCTGGCCCCCAGCGGGCTTTCATTCGACGACAGCTTGTGAACGCGACCGTTGCCATTGGCTTTGCTCTTGCCCGGAACGTAAAGAGGGATCCCGGTCACACAGTCGCGGGGCTTCGGACGCACTGGCTCTTGCTTCAGAGACATGGCTGCACTCCTGCACTTTCTTGTTGTTTTTGGCTCGGCCAGTCTTACAGCCAAGCTCACGGCCCATTCAAGAGAAAAGCCTTGGTTCAATGAATTTCATGACAGCTATGTCGCAATTTGGTCTCTCGCCAAACTGTCACGGCAATCAGGACAGGGTGATCGGCGTCCAGTAGCCGCCCACGTTGCCCCGGATGACCAGCGGATTGACGGCAAGCTCGGTCAGGCGTTCGATCTTGAAATCCCCCACCGAGAACGGCATCGCCGTGAGAATTTCCACCCGATCCTTAACGGCACAGGTCGACAGCACCGTCCCGCCGACGGCGCGGATGGCATCATCTGCGCCTTCAAGGCTCGAGGCGGCAAGCGCCACCAGATGCATGTCCGGCACAGTGGTATCCATCAGCGGCATGGACAGCACCACCGCGTCCGTGTCGACCGGGCGTCCCTCCTGCCGGATCACCGGCAAGCGGGCAATGACCTGCACCCCGTCGCTTGCCAGCGTCAGCCACCACGGCGTGTCAGAGACGTCTTTCAGCCCGACAACCCCGAGCACCGAGCCTTCTCCGGCTCGCACATCGTTGATCACCGTTTCGGGGCTCACGGCCTCCTTGAACCCGACCGTAAAGCCGAAATAGAAGCGCGCAACGTCGCGCAAGGCTGCCCCCGGCGCAACCACCACGTCATACGGCGCCTGCATGTGGGTGAAGGTGGCAATGATCTCGCGCCAGATATGCTCGACCGTGGTGATCGGCAGGATCCCGCGATGACGCCCGACAAGACGGCGCATCATGTCCACTTCTCTGCCCGGACGGAAGGCCGCCCCCGGCTTGTCGGTCCGTTTGACCGCAATCAGGGCTTTGACGATTTCGCTGCGCTCGATCAGGGACCGATGGATCACCTCGTCGATCCGGTCGATCCGTTGCCGCAATTCATCCAGCGTCGGTGCATCGGCACCTTCGCGCTCCTTGGAACTTTCACTCATGGCAGGTCCTGAACAGATTATTTCGCCTTATCATTTGGCAACCATTCATAAAAAACGCGGAGAAGAAAAGCAAAGAAAACATTTGACAGCGCCCCTGTCCGTGCCTAGCTACGAGAAATACACATTGTCCCGCATAAATGAGGACAAGGAGGAAGCGCATCTTAGCCTGCGCTGTTTCGCTATCACACGAAATCTGCATGCGAAGGATGCTCGAGGATTGCCATGACCGACCCCACGGACACCAAAGACAACGACAGCACCGTGGGCGAAACGGAAGATCTGGCCCTGCACGAGGCACGCTCTCCCTCGAGCCAGAGCGTCACATTCGGCCCGGACGAGCCGCTTGAGCTGGATGCTGGCGTCACCCTCAGCCCCTTCACCATCGCTTACGAGACATACGGCACCCTCAACGAGGACCGCAGCAATGCGATCCTCGCCTGCCACGCCCTGACCGGCGACCAATATGCCGCCTCACAATCTCCCGTGACGGGCAAGCAGGGCTGGTGGTCAGCCCTGATCGGACCGGGCAAACCCATCGATACCGATCGCTACTTCGTCATCTGCTCGAACGTGCTGGGTGGCTGCTCCGGCTCCACAGGACCCGCCTCGATCAACCCAGAAACCGGCAAGGCCTATGGCCTCGAGCTACCGGTCATCACGATCCGTGACATGGTGCGCGCCCAGACCATGCTCATCAAACATCTGGGCATCGAAAAACTTTTCAGCGTCATCGGCGGCTCCATGGGTGGCATGCAGGCCATCCAGTGGGCCTCGGAATATCCCGAACTCTGCGCGTCGGCCGTCTTCATCGCCACCGCGCCGCACCATACTTCGCAGAATATAGCCTTCTACGAGGTCGGACGGCAGGCCGTGATGGCTGATCCGGAATGGCATGGCGGACGCTATCTCGAACTCGGCACCACGCCGCGCAAGGGCCTGTCCGTTGCGCGCATGGCCGCCCATGTCACCTACATGTCCGAGCAGTCGCTGCAGAGCAAGTTCGGCCGCAATCTGCAGAATCGCGATGCGAAGACCTTTTCCTTTGATGCCGATTTCCAGATCGAGAGCTACCTTCGCCATCAGGGCATGACCTTCGTTGACCGCTTCGACGCCAACTCCTACCTCTATGTCACGCGCGCAATGGATTATTTCGACATCGCGGCAGACTATGGCGGACAGTTGGCAAAGGCCTTCAACCGCAAGACCCCGCGCGTCTGTCTGGTCTCCTTCACCTCTGACTGGCACTATCCGACCTCTGGCAGCCGCCTGCTCGTCCATGCCCTCAATGCGGCAGGGGCTTCGGTGAGCTTTGTCGAGATCGAAACCGACAAGGGCCATGACGCCTTCCTGCTTGAGGAACCCGAATTCTTCGATGCGGTCGATGGCTTCCTCAATGCAGCGGCCCGTGACTACAATCTCAGCTTCGCCGCACCGGGCAAAACCGGGACCGATGGAGAGAGCGGACAATGACCTCAGAGACCGACAAGAAAGCTCTCATCGTGGGCGGACGGGCAGACAACACCCGCATCGACTTTGAACTCGTCGCAGGCATGGTGGAGCCGGGCTCCCGCGTGCTCGACGTGGGCAGCGACGACGGCGGACTGCTGGAAATGCTGCGCGATCAGTGCAACGTCGAGGGGCGCGGCATCGAGCTGTCCCAGCGCGGCGTCAACAAATGCGTGGCCCGTGGTCTGTCGGTCATTCAGGGCGATGCGGACGAGGATCTGATCTACTATCCGGACAACAGTTTCGACTATGTGATCCTCAGCCAGACCATTCAGGCGACCCGCAATCCGCGCAATGTGCTCGAGCATCTCCTGCGCATCGGCTCCAAGGCCATCGTGTCCTTTCCAAACTTCGGACATTGGCGCGTCCGCTCGGACCTGATGTTCCATGGCCGCATGCCGGTCAACGACTATCTGCCCTACAGCTGGTACGACACGCCCAACATTCACTTCTGTACGGTTCGCGATTTCGTCAATCTGTGCAAGGAGACCAACGCCGTCATCGAGAAGGCGCATGGCTTGCAGGGCAATGGCGAGCGCATTTCCTTCAGCGCCCCATGGTGGTTCTGGAACCTGTTTGCCGAACAGGCCATCTTCCTGTTGAGCCGCGATCCCCAAGCCAAATAATCTCGGGCCAAAATCCGTCAGGCCTGAGGGTCCGGATCCCGCCAGTTTCGCTCGCCCTGCCAATCGAAGAAGGGATTGCGGATGCCCGCACCCGGATAGCTGTTGGGAAGATGGGGCACCGGCAGGAAGACCGGCCGGAAGCTCGACTGCAACACATTGGCCTCCTGCGCCGGCAGGGCCTGACGCATCAGCTTTGTCGCCTCGACAATATGCACACCGGCAAAGGCGGGCCAGCAACGCTTACCAATCTTCTCCCACAGCCGGGCCGAGCCGAAATAGCCACGCCCCTTGAAGGGTCCGAAATGGAGAGCCTCGCTCCAGCGCACGGGTGTGAACATCGTATCCCGCATGAGATGGGTGAGCTGCCCTTTCGAGAAGGGACGACCATAGGCAAAGGGGGAATGCTCCAGACGCGCCCAGACGCCGCGACGGTTTGGAACGACAACGAGCAATCGCCCGCCCGGTGTCAGCACCCGCCAGATCTCCCTGAGATGATCTGCCGGATTGTCAACGAGCTCGAGCATGTGAACAAGCAGGATCCGGTCAATGCAGGAATCGGGTAGCGGCAGCGCATTGGCATCAACCAGACTGGTCAGGGATGCCCCCGTGGAGGGCCAATAGACCGCCCCTTGCTGGGCTGGCATCAGCGACAGGGTGCGCTCGGCCTCTCCCCGCAGCTCTCTGAGATAGGGTGGCGCATAGCCCATACCAAGAACAGTCAGGCCGTTGAGGTTTGGCCAATGCTGGCGAATTCCGAGATTGATGTGCTGCGCAGTCACCCCGCCGAGTGGCTGGGCGTAGAAATTCCGCAAATCAAGTACATCAAGAAACATGCGCGCTCACTTTTGGTCGCCATGCCCGGCCCGCAAGCGCGCCAAGCGCCTTTCGGCTCCTGTCATCTCTCTAATGTGGCACCGACAGTCGCCGATTCCAACCCTTGCCGACAGCGATTGCCACCTCGCCTCGCCCTGTTGGCAAGGATGGGAGGTGAGATCAGAAAAACATATTTTCACTACAGAAACGTTATAATCTGTGCAACACTCCGCCAAACGACAAAACCGGCCAATCCCGGGGAGAAAGACCGCGTGACAAAACATGCACTCGTAACCAAACTCATTCCTTGCCTGTCCGACAATTATGCGGTTCTCGCCCACGATCCGGAGGAGAATGTCACCCTGTTGGTCGATGCCCCCGAAGAAGGCCCGATCATGGCCGCCCTTCAAGAAACCGGCTGGACGCTGACACACATTCTCATCACCCATCATCACCATGATCATGTCGGCGGCCTCGCAGCAATCAAGGCTGCAACCGGAGCGGCAGTCTGGGGACCGGAGATGAGCCGGGAGAAGATCGGGCATATTGACCATGGCGTCGAAGACGGCGACAAATTCAAATTCGGCGCGGTGACTATCTATTGTCTTGGCACCCCCGGCCACACCCTCGATCACATCAGCTACTGGATCCCCGACGCGGAACTGGCCTTCACCGGCGATACGGTTTTCGCCCTAGGCTGCGGCCGCGTCTTTGAAGGCACTTTGCGTGACATGTGGTTCTCAGTCGACAAGCTCGCCAAGCTGCCGCCGGAAACAACCGTTTTCTGCGGCCACGAATATACGCTCGCCAACGCCGAATTCTGCCTGACCATCGAGCCGGACAATGAGCTGCTGCTGCAACGTGTGAATGACATTCGGGAGCTGCGCGCCAAGGGACTGCCCACCGTCCCGACCAGCATCCTTGAAGAGCTGACCACCAACAGCTTCATCCGTGCGAACCATCAGGACATCAAGGATTCCCTCGGCATGTCAGAAGCAGAAGACCCGGAGGTCTTCGCCGAAATCCGCACGAGAAAAGACAAGTTCTGAGCGCCGCCAAAGCCCTGTCAGGGCTCAAAACGGCTCCTGACCGAACAGTTTCTTCGCCGTCTCATTGATCAGCGTGTGACGGCGATCAAACTTTTTGGCCAGAATGATGTTGGTCATCGTCCGCGCCACACCCTCGATCTCACCAATTTCATCAAGCAGGGCATCCAGATCCTCAAGCTGCGGCATTTCCACGATCAGCGCCAGATCGAAGGCGCCATTCACCGTGAAGCAGGAGGAAATCTCGGGAAAATCCTCCAGCTTGCGCACGATAGCCGCCTGCATCTTGGGATCGATCTCGACAAACACGATCGCCCGGTTGAGCGCGTCCAGCGGATCGCTGTTCAGCAGCACGGTGAAGCCGTCGATCACCCCTTCCCGCTTGAGACGCTCGATGCGCTCATGCACGGTCGAACGGGCAACGGACAGCTTGCGACCGATTTCGGATGTTGACAGCCGGGCGTCCGCCTGCAGCAGTCGGATCAGTTGTCGATCAAGATCATCAAGCGCACGCCGCATGACGCATCTCCCCTGTTTGGTTTTGACATCGCACAGTCTAGCCCTCTCTGCCCTCGGATGCCCCATGCGCTGAGCTCACTTATTCATGATTTTCCATCAGGGGCAAACTACAAACTGACACATTATCACAAGATTCCGGCAATTTGCCAAAGTGTTCCGACAATCTATAGCGACCATCTTCGCCACCTCTGTCGCGCCACGCATCACATCATTATACTATCGGCCAGCCCATGAAAATAACAAATATAAATCAATAATTTAAAGGCACGCCGCAACCTCCCGAGACGGCAGGCCGAACACCTTCCTTGGAGAATCCGATGAACGTTTCCATGAAACTTTCGCTCAATGACGAAACCAGCGCCCTGCTTGAAAAGCTCGGTGTGTCTGGCGATTTACTGACCGGTTCGCTGGTCGTCAACAGCCCGATTGATGGCAGCTTTATTGCCAACGTGACCGAACAGGACGCCGCCGCGATGAATGCCGCGGTTGACGCGGCCCATGAGGCCTATCTCAAATGGCGCACCGTCCCGGCTCCCGTGCGCGGTGAACTCGTCCGTCTGCTCGGCGAAGAATTGCGCACCCACAAGGAAGCCCTTGGCCGCCTCGTCAGCATCGAAGCTGGCAAGATCCTGTCCGAAGGCCTTGGCGAGGTGCAGGAAATGATCGACATCTGCGATTTCGCCGTCGGTCAGTCTCGCCAGCTCTACGGCAAGACAATCGCTTCCGAACGCCCCGGCCATCGCATGATGGAAACCTGGCATCCGATGGGAGTCTGCGGCGTCATTTCCGCCTTCAACTTCCCCGTCGCGGTCTGGTCGTGGAACACCTGCCTTGCGCTGGTCTGTGGCGATGCCGTGGTCTGGAAACCGTCCGAGAAAACCCCGCTGACGGCGCTTGCCTGTGAGGCCATTCTGGCCCGCGTGATCGCAAAATTCGATGCCGCGCCCGAAGGACTGCACCAGTTGGTCATCGGCGGCCCGGCCGCTGGCGAAGCTCTCGTCGACAATCCCAAAGCCCCGATCATCTCAGCCACCGGCTCCACCCGCATGGGTCGCGCCGTTGGCCCGCGTGTTGCCGATCGCTTTGGTCGCTCCATCCTCGAGCTAGGTGGCAACAACGCCATGGTTGTCGCCCCGAGCGCCGATCTCGGAATGGCCGTCCGCGCCATCTGCTTCTCTGCCGTTGGCACCGCCGGTCAGCGCTGCACATCCCTGCGCCGCCTGATCGTGCATGAGAGCATCGCGGACCAGCTCGTCGATCAGCTCAAGAAAGCCTATAGCTCCCTCCCCGTCGGCTCTCCGCTGGAGCCGGGGACGCTGGTTGGTCCGCTGATCGACGAGACCGCCTTCAACACCATGCAGGCATCCCTCACCGCGGCCCGCGAACAAGGCGGCAACGTGACCGGTGGCGTACGTGTCGAGAAGGAAGGTCTTGGCGGATGCTATGTCACCCCGGCTCTTGTTGAAATGCCGGGCCAGAGCGACGTGGTCAAAACCGAGACCTTCGCGCCGATCCTCTATGTCATGCGCTATAGCGACTTCGCCGATGCGCTCGCCCTGCACAATGACGTGCCGCAGGGCCTGTCTTCCTGCATCTTCACCCTCAACATGCGAGAGGCAGAGGAATTCATGAGCGCAGCAGGATCCGACTGCGGCATCTGCAACGTCAACATCGGCCCGTCCGGCGCTGAAATCGGCGGTGCCTTCGGCGGCGAGAAAGAGACCGGCGGCGGTCGCGAGTCCGGCTCGGACGCATGGAAAGGCTACATGCGCCGCGCCACCAACACGATCAACTATTCGGCCGAGCTTCCGCTCGCTCAGGGCGTCTCCTTCGACGTCTGACATGGTTCAATCTCAGAATGCGAACAGCAAAGGGCCGGTCACGGCCCTTTTTATTTGCCGGATTTTTGTCCCTCGTTTAAAAGAGCCTCTTGAACCGAGATGAAAATGTTATAATGTAACGTTTTTCAACAACAGCCGATCAGCATCAGCAGGCACCGCGTTTCCGTGACCACAACAGAACAATTGATTTCCGGCGAGAACATCACTGTCAAAAGCGACGGCAAGTCGCTGCTGGACTCCGTCTCCATCTCCGTCGCCAAAGGCGAAATCGTCACCATCATCGGCCCCAACGGTGGAGGCAAGACGACGCTTGTCAAATCGCTTCTGGGCCTCAGACCGATCACGGCAGGGCATGTCACCCGCAAGACCGGTCTCAAGGTCGGATATGTACCACAAAAACTCGTCATCGACCGAACCCTGCCACTCACCGTCAAGCGCCTGATGTCCCTCACCGAAGCAAACAGCGAGGCAAAGATCATTACCGCGCTGGAGGAGACCGGTGTCGCCCACAAGCTCAACGACAACATCCACACCTTGTCAGGCGGCGAGATGCAGCGGGTTCTGCTCGCCCGGGCGCTGGTCCGCGAACCGGATCTGATGGTGCTGGACGAACCGGTGCAGGGGGTCGATTATGTCGGCGAGTTGTCCCTCTACAATCTCATCGAAACGATCCGCGACCGGCACCAATGCGGCATTCTTCTGGTCTCGCACGACCTGCACATGGTGATGCGCGCCTCGACCCGGGTCATTTGCCTCAACACCCATGTCTGCTGTTACGGCCAACCGGCCGATGTGGAAATGAACCCGGACTATCAGCGCCTGTTCGGAGCCAAGGGCCTGCAAACCATGGCGCCCTACAGCCATCATCACAGCCACAGTCACGATCCGCTCGATGCGGATATGCTGGACGAGGCGGGTTGCTCCTGCGGCCATGATCACACCCACCACGACCATGCTCATCCGTCGGATCTGAAGAAAAGCGGAGGCGATCATGCTTGACGACTTTTTCGCCCGCGCACTGATCGGCGGCATCGGAATAGCCCTTGTCACCGGGCCTTTGGGCTGTTTCATCGTCTGGCGCCGGATGGCCTATTTCGGCGAGACCATGGCCCATGCCGCTCTCCTCGGCATTGCTCTCAGCCTGATGATGGAACTCTTCCCGGTCACTGGCGTCTTCGCGGTCTCGATCACCATCGCTATCGCCCTTTATGGCCTTGAGCGCCTCGACAGGCTCTCAAGCGACACCCTGCTCGGCATCCTGTCTCACGCGTCCCTGTCCCTCGGGCTCCTTGCCCTTGGCTTCATGACATGGCTGCGCGTAGACATCCTGACGCTGCTGTTTGGCGATATCCTCGCAATTGACCGCACCGATCTGGGTGTCATCTGGGGTGGCGGTATTCTGGTGCTTCTGTTGCTGATCAGCCATTGGCGCAGCCTGCTGGCGACCACCATCAGCCCGGACATCGCCGCGGCAGAAGGCCTGCCGACACGACGCGCCAATCTGGTCTTCATTCTGCTGATCGCCTTGGTAATCGCGGTTGCCATGAAGCTGATCGGTGTCTTGCTGATCACCTCGCTGCTGATCATTCCCGCCGCCACGGCCCGTCAATTCTCCCGTGGGCCGGAAACGATGGCGATCATGGCCGCGCTTCTCTCGTGCCTCGCCGTCGTGATGGGCCTCAACGGATCACTTCTGTGGGATTCCGCGCCCGGACCAACCATCGTCTTCAGCGCGTTCCTGCTGTTCCTTATCGCTCTGATCATCGCGCCCTTCATCCGGCAATTGCGTCAGCGCTAGGATCAGGCGAGGTCAGACGTCACCGTAAAGCCGGTTTGGCGCCTTTCGACCGGAAAATCAGCTCTTTCGAGGCCAGCACGGCCCCGAAGGTGATCAGGAAGGCCGCGAGCGCGATGATCCAGGAAAAGTCGGCATATCCAGCGATGACCAGCACCGTGGTGGACAACAGCGGCGCTGCATAGGACGCAGCGCCCAACACCTGAATGTCGCCATGCTTGACGCCAAAGTCCCAGACATAGAAGGCCGCCCCCACCGGCATCAGGCCAAGGCCGAGAACCGCGAGCCATTCCATCGCCGAAGCAGGCCAGACGGTCGTCTCGAAGAGAAGATGCGCGCCAGCGCTCAGCATCGCCGTAACGAGGCAGAAACCGACCACAACGTCGGTGGGCACAGCTGCAAAGCGGCGAGACAGCACCGAATAGCTCGACCATGTGAAGGCGCAGACGATCGCGGCCAGATAGCCGTTGAGATAGCGCGCATCGATGGTGATCCCCTGCCCCTTGGAGACGATGAGGAACGTCCCCGCAAGACCCAGAAACGCCCCGGCACCATGGAACCAGCGCAGGCGTTCCCCCGGCAGCAGGGCCGAAAGCACCACGATCAGCAGGGGCCAGAGATAGGCGATGAGGCCCGCTTCCACCGGCGGCGCAAGGCGCAAGGCGGTGTAATAGAAAAAGTGGTAACCGAACAGCCCGATCACACCGAGGGCCCAGACCGGCCACGGTTGCTTCAGGGACCGAATCGCACCGGGCCGAAACATCCAGCTCACCAGACCGATGGAGCCGCCGATCAGAAAGGTCATCGCCGTCAGCTGGAACGGAGGCACCGATCCACTCGCAGCAGTGAACAGGGCAAGCAGGGCCCACATCAGAATGGCGGTGAAGCCCACTAGGGTGGCGAACAGGCGTCTTGGCATACCGGCTCCGTACATCTTGTTTCAGCCCGGCAATCAAATAGACAAAGGCCGCGGGTGAAAAGCCCCGCGGCCCGTTATCAAAGGATATTTATCGGCTCGGCACCTGATGCCTTAGCCGGATCAGCCGTTGGCCATATATTGCCCGCCATTGACGGTCATCACCGCGCCGGTGATGAAGGCCGCTTTCTCGGACGCAAGGAAGGCGACCATGGCGGCGATTTCCTCGGCCTGACCAAGGCGACCAACCGGAATACCGGCAACGATGCTCTCGAGCACTTTTTCCGGCACCGCAGCGACCATGTCGGTATCGATATAGCCAGGACAGATGCAGTTGACGGTAATGCCCTTGCGTGCGGTTTCCTGCGCCATGGCCTTGGTAAACCCGATCACACCAGCCTTTGCGGCGGAATAGTTGGTCTGGCCCATCTGACCCTTCTGGCCATTGATCGACGAGATGTTGATGATGCGGCCATGACCCCGCGCCCGCATTTCATCGATGACCGGCTTGGTCATGTAATACATGGAATTGAGGTTGGTATTGATCACCTCGTGCCACTGGTCAAGCTCCAGCTTGTGCATCATGCCGTCACGGGTGATGCCCGCATTGTTGACGACAATATCAACGATGCCGAGCTCGTCCTCGACCTGTCGGAGGCCAGCCTTGCAGGCTTCAAAATCACCCACATCCCATTTGAAGGCCTTGATCCCGGTCCGCTCGGTGAAGGCCCGCGCCCGATCATCATTGCCCGCATAGTTGGCAGCAACAACGAAACCTGCATCCTTCAGAGCAATGGAAATGGCTTCCCCGATCCCTCGGGTTCCGCCGGTGACAACAGCAACTTTGGACATACTACTCCTCCCATCGTCGGCTTTTCTGCCCACCACCTCTTCCCGATCCGATGGGGGCCCGACATTGCAACTCTCCGATCCATCCGCCTCCGGTCCGTCTTTGTCAGCTTGCAGGGGTTCAGTCGCATGACCTGCCCTACTCGCCCCTGTCTCCTCTGACAGGTTATTATATCCGGTACCGAAGCCAAGACGGCCAATTCGCTTGAGCAGGGCGACAAGGCCGCCCCGCATTGTTCGTTTCGGACTGCAAAAGGCAGTCAGGCACATGGCCTAGCGCTCGACGCAGAGCGCGACACCCATGCCGCCGCCAATGCAGAGGGTGGCAAGACCCTTCTTGGCATCACGGCGTTTCATCTCATGCAGCAGCGTGACAAGCACGCGGCAGCCGGATGCGCCAATCGGATGACCGATGGCAATCGCGCCACCATTCACATTCACCTTCTCGACATCCCAGCCCATATCCTTGTTCACGGCGCAGGCCTGAGCAGCGAAAGCCTCGTTGGCTTCAATGAGGTCAAGATCGGCCGCGCTCCAGCCAGCCTTCTCCAGCGCCTTGGTCGACGCCGGGATCGGACCAGTCCCCATGATGGAGGGATCGACCCCCATGGACGCCCAGGACTTGATCGTCGCGAGCGGCGTCAGGCCGCGCTTCTGGGCTTCCTCAGCGCTCATCAGAACAACCACGGCAGCGCCGTCATTGATGCCCGATGCATTGCCAGCAGTCACGGTGCCATCTTTGGTGAAGGCCGGACGCAGCTTTTCCATTCCGGCAAGATCGGCGCCGTGACGGATATATTCGTCATCCTCAACGATGCGTTCCTTGCGGCGTTCGATGACCGTGACCGGCACGATCTCGTCCTTGAACCGGCCAGCTTTCTGAGCAGCTTCCGCCTTGTTCTGGGAAGCCACAGCAAACTCGTCCTGCACCCCGCGAGAAATATCCCATTGCTCTGCAACATTCTCGGCGGTCTGGCCCATGTGATAATCATTAAAGGCGCACCACAAACCATCCTTGATCATGGTGTCGGTGAACTTCACGTCGCCCATCTTGGTGCCTGCACGCATGTTCGCGGCATGGACGGAAAGCGACATGTTCTCCTGCCCGCCTGCGACAACGATCTTGGCGTCACCCATGGCAATCTGCTGCATGCCGAGAGCCACGGTTCTGAGGCCCGAGCCGCACACCTGATTGATCAACCATGCCGGAGCCCGCTCACCCACACCGGCCTTCAAAGCAGCCTGACGCGCCGGGTTCTGCCCCTGAGCCCCGGTCAGCACCTGCCCCAGAATGACTTCATCGACGTCAGCCGGATCCACACCGGCCTGAGCCAGCGCCCCCTTGATGGCGACAGCGCCCAGATCCGATGCAGGCATGTTGGCAAAAGAGCCCAAGAAAGATCCGACCGGTGTTCGAGCCGCAGCCACGATCACGATATCATTGCCCTGTGTCATAACGTTTCCCTGTTGTTCGTCAAATTTACTTCGCACTCGCAACATTTTTTATCATCAGTTGGGCCTTGCGAGGATACGGCTTTTTCCCATTTGCTTCGAAAATTGGTTATAAAGCACTTAAATGTCAATTAAGCCATTGATCTACTCACAAAGACGAAGGTCTTTGAGCGACTTTATGTTGCAGCGCATAATCGAATTTGTTGCGCAAGTGCGAAGTGCTGCGTCTCCCTCTTGGCAATGCAGCATGAACAATTTAAGCTGTGCTCTCACATGTGGCGCGACGAGGAGGTGCGCCACTCTGTCCCAATCGTGAGGCAATCGCACAATGACGAAAAAGTCAGACCAGACGGTCATCAAGAAATATGCCAACCGGAGGCTCTACAACACGGGCACAAGCACCTATGTCACGCTCGAAGATCTGTCCGAGATGGTCAAGGCCGAGGACGACTTTGTAGTCTTTGACGCAAAGAGCGGGGAGGATATAACCCGGTCGGTCCTCACACAGATCATTTTCGAGCATGAGAACAAGGGGCAGAATCTTCTGCCCATTGCGTTTCTGAGGCAGCTGATCCGCTTCTACGGCGATTCGATGCAGACCCTCGTGCCGAGCTATCTCGAGTTCTCGATGCAGAACCTGACCAATGATCAGGACAACCTGCGCAAGAAGCTCACGGACTCGTTTGGCAATTCGGCCTTCGAAGCCATGGAAGAACAGGTTCGGCGCAACTCGGAAATGTTCGAGAATGCCATGAAGATGTTCATGCCCTTCTCTCAGGTCACGCCCCAACCCGCCAAGGAGCCGGAGCCTGCGCCCCGCGCCAGCGAGCTTGACACCCTGAAAGACCAGATTGCGGAAATGCAGAAGAAGATCACCGAGCTGGCGGACAAGAGCTCAGGCAGCAAATAGCGCCAATTGGACGATATGATGGATGAACGAGGCGGGCCGAGGCTCGCCTTTTTGTTTAGGCAATCATCTTCATTTGGCCGGTCATCGGCCCGGATTAGCCCTTGGCCTTGGCTGGTTCAATCGCATCCCAGGGCTTATCTTTGCTGGCGCGACCAAAATGGAAGCCTTGCAGATATTTGACATTCATGTCGGCGAGCAGCGTGGCGATCTTTTCATTCTCCACCCACTCCGCGACCACATCGACGCCGAGTTCCTTGGCAAGGTCGGCGAACATCCTCACAAAGGCCCGGTTCTGGACGTTGCTGTCGATGTCGACGACAAAACTGCCATCGATCTTGACGAGATCGATTTCGAGCGCCTGCAAATTGCGGAACGAGGTATAGCCCGCACCAAAGTCATCAATGGCGATCTTGGCACCCAGACTTCTGAGATTCTTCACAAAGCCGACGGCCACATCCATGTTGCGGATTGCCGCTTTTTCCGTGATTTCCACGATCAGCCGACTGGCCACCTCCGGATAGCTTCTGACCCGTGCTTCCAGATAGCTCGACCATTCCTTGTCCATGCCCACATCGGGCGAGACATTGATGCTGAGCCGCGCATCAGGATAGGTGAAGAGCGCGTCGAGCGTCATCTCGAGAATGCGATGGTCCAGCATGGTGGCCAGACCCAGATGCTCTGCAAAGTCCACGAACGTGGCCGCATCAATCGGCTCGCCGTCGCTATCATTGACCCGCATCAGCACTTCGTGGAAGGCAACCTCATGTGTATCGCTGATCACGATGGGCTGAAAGGCAAGCTCGATCCGGCGCTCGTTGAGGGCTGAAATCACCTGATCGGCCATGCGGATCATCTTCTCCCGCTCATCAAGCGCAAACGGTACGCTATTGAAGGAGCGGAACGAGCCGCGACTATGCTGCTTGGCACGGTCGAGCGCATCAAGCGCACAGACCTCCGCCGTTCGCAAATCAGGGATTTCAGGCCCGAGGAAGACACCGCCCATGGTCAGGGTCACATGCACCGGTCCCGCATCGGTGTTGATCAGTTCGTCGCGTGCTGCCTCAAGAAAACGCTCGGCCGTCGCCGTCATTTCCTTCTCGGAGCAATGATTGATCAGCAAGCCGAACTTGGTTCCTGAAATCCGCCCCACCAGATCACCATCGCGCAGGCGATGCGAGATGCGCCGCGCCACTTCCTTGATGACCTGATCGGCAATGTCAAAACCGTAGGCCTCGTTGACGACACGGAAATTGTCGATATGGGCAACCAGATAACAGGTCTGGGTCGTTGATTTCTCGCGCCGTTCAAGCGTCTGTCGCAACTGGTCGCAGAAAACCGAACGATTGTAGAGACCGGTCAGTTCATCAAACTGGGACAGGAACCTGAGGCGCTGTTCACGATGCTGCCGTTCGTTGACCACGCGCATGATGCCGTGCACCCGTTCGGCCCGGCCATCAGCCCCGGCGAACCAGCGCCCGCTCTCCTCGACCCAGAGCCGCAACTCGGATTCGAACCCCAGTGGTGCAAGACAGAAGATGCATTCAAACGGCACACCACTGCCGTCATCGCTTCGGCCCGAACCGAAAATGGACCGGTAGCGGGCACCGATTGTGTCCGGCGTCACCAGATCCGCAAAGGCCTGTCCTGTCGAGAAGGTGGCGACCACGTCGCACTGCATCACTTCAAAGGCATTGCTGCTCCAGCGCAAACGATCCCCGCCGGAGTGCCATTCATAGATGACTTCACCGATAGACGTCAGGATATCTCTTGCTTTTTCAGCCATCTTCTCGCCTGGAACCGGACCCGTAAATCCTTGTAATCATTTGTCGTCTGCGACTTCCCTCCATCAGGCTTCTCTCCAGCTTGAAGGGTCTGGCCGACCAGAAGTCAACAGCAACCGGTCCAGACAGATGCGCACACAGCCACGCACTCATGCCCGGTCCTCCCATTAGACTCAAACAAGGTTAATTTTTCCCGAACCCGGGTGGTCCTTCCCCAGCCCATCCGTTAACCAATGTCTTAACGATGTGTTAACGACTGGCCCGCTTCTTGCTGCCTTTCCAGTGAAACAACAAGATTTCACCCAAAACTGTTTCGAAATGAGACAGATCAGGAAGGCACTGGAATGTCCGCTCTGAAAATCGCCCCAGCATTGCACAATCCTGCAGATCGGCATGCCTACCGCACGCCGCTGTTGACTCATTCTGGGAAGTCCGAAGACGCGACGGCAGCCTATGCAGCACAGGAAGCACCCAAAGCTGCTCCTGTCATCACGCCCGCCATCACCGGAGCCGACGCCCATATCCAGGCACAGATCCTTGCAGGATCAGGCTACCGAACCTTCCGCCGCCCGACCGTCAACAGCCCGCGCGAAGCCGCCCGCGCCTACGCCCAAACGCGCCGTCGTCCGGACACAGTGTCCGAAGTCCCACGCCTTCAGGCGATCATGTAAATTGGAAAAGCCGATCAAGCCACACCTGATCGGCAAACAGGACGGCTGGTATCAGCCGTGCGGGCCGGGACCGAAGGTCATGTCCCTGCGAGCGCCCCGGATCGTCACCGAATATCCGGCGATCACATCGATCAGCGAAATCACCATCAGGATGAAGAACACCGACGTGGCCGTTTCGCGCACCAGCAGAAATTCGATCAAATAGGCCACGAACAACAGCGTCGAGAGAATGTGATCGACGATGGACCCCATGCCCGTGCGGGTTGCCTTCAGGATTTCGACAAACAGCAGCACAAGCGAAGCCACGATCATCAGATCGCCGAGCGTCAGCGTCCAACGCGCCTGAGAGACCATCTGAATGGTGAAGATCGGCGCGCTCCATGGATCCCCGATCGTGGTTCCCATCAGACCGAAGGCAAAGGCGTTGTAGACGACCAGCGGAGCAATGAGCAGCGGAATGTTGAAAAGCATGAGGGTCTCCGGAAACGTCTTGGCGATGAACAACTACAGAGCATAAAAGCAAAAAATGACGGGCACGCAAACCCGTCAACACCCAACCTCCACCGAAGGTCGCTAGACACCGCTCTAAGAGATCAGGGCCGAGCTAAGGTCTTGCATGAAAATGGGCACAAAAAAAGGCCGGACGAATCCGACCTTTTTGATTGATATCGTCAAGGAGCCAAAGAGTCTTACTCTTTGATTTCCAGAACTTGACGACCACGATACATGCCGGTCTTCAGGTCGATATGATGAGGACGGCGCAGCTCGCCAGAATCCTTGTCTTCGACATAGACCGACTGTTTCAGTGCGTCCGCAGAGCGGCGAAAGCCACGCTTCATGCGGGTCACTTTACTTTTTGGCACAGCCATGGTCAAAACTCCGTCGTCAATAGCCCGGCTTACGGGGGAGACCCCCGTTGCGGATCCAACTCTAATGTAAGAGATTGCGCGCCTTATACAGAACCCCAAAGCACTTGACCAGAGCAATCTTTCAAAAAAGACCGCTTTTTCTGGATTCTTTGGGTAAAGCGTGCAGGTCTCGGGACAGATAGCGCTTTTTGCAGCAAAAATCAAAGGTGGAATCACCTCTTCTGCGGAAAAACCGGTGGGCATTCACGGGAAAACCCGCCTGATCGGCACCTCAGACATAGTGAGCCAGATGCTCGGCGAGCAGACAGGCATTGCTTTCCATCGCCGAATTGCGGCGCCAGATCATCGCGATCTCCCGCTCCTTGTGCTCCTCGCTGAGCGGCCGGATGATGATGTCGAGCCCATCCACCAGCCCCGTGCGGAGCGCAATTTCGGGCAGCAGAGTCACGCCAAGGCCATTTGCCACCATCTGCACGATGGTGATCAGGCTCGTCGCGTCGATCTGTTCCCGGCGCTCATCCCCCGGCGACTGGGCCCGTACGCTTGAGGCTCGTCAGGACATGATCCCGAATGCAGTGGCCGTCTTCGAGCAGGACCAGCGGCTCGTGCCGGAAATCCCGCGCCGAAATGACATCCTTGTCCGCCAGCGGATGATTAAGCGGCAGCGCCGCATAGAATTGATCGGTTCCCAGCGACTGCACACCAAATCCCTCGATGTGATAGGGCAGCGCAATGACCGCCGCATCGAGCCGCCCCGCCTTGACATCATCAAGCAAATGCCTCGTCAGCGTCTCGCGCAGAAAGAGCCTGAGATTGGGATGAGAACTTCTCAGCTCCGGCAAGGCACGGGGCAGGAGGAACGGCCCGATTGAGGGAATGACCCCGAGACGCAATTCCCCCGACAGCGGCGCCTGCTGTTGCTGAGCAAGGGCAACAAGGTCATCCGCATCGCGGAGCAGCACCTGCGCCCGGGCCAGAATCTCGCTGCCGATCCGCGTCAGGCGAAAGTGATCACTCTCCCGATCGACAAGCCGCACCTGCAGAATTTGCTCAAGCTGTTGGATCCCCGCGCTCAGTGTCGACTGGGAGACGAGACAGGCCTCCGCCGCCCCGCGAAAGGACTGCTTTTCGGCGAGTGCGCAAAGATATTGCAACTGCCTGAGGGTGGGCCGGATTGTCATCAAATGTCCATTCGCTAGGCTCGAGTGAGGAGCAGAACCAAGGCGCACCTTATCATCGAAAAAATCGATTGTGAAATTCGAAATTTGAGGTTTGATTGATCAAGCTGGATATGGTTGAACAAATCATCTGATTTTGAATCATTCTAAATTTGCTGCATAACCTCCCATATGCGCAAAGGATCTGGAGATATAATATGCTTGGTATTGGCGATAAACTTCCCGAATTTTCCGTCACTGGCGTAAAGCCCGGCTTCAACGAGATCGTTGAGAATGGCGAAGACGCATTTGAAGCCGTCAACGAGAAAAGCTTCGAAGGCAAATGGAAAGTCATCTTCTTCTATCCCAAGGACTTCACCTTCGTCTGCCCGACCGAAATCGCCGAATTTGCTCGCCTGAAAGACGAGTTCGAAGACCGTGACGCCGTGATCCTTGGCGGCTCCACCGACAACGAATTCTGCAAGCTCGCATGGCGTCGTGATCACCCGGATCTCAACAAACTGCCGATCTGGATGTTCGCTGACACCAACGGCTCGCTGGTTGATGGCCTCGGCGTTCGCCATCCGGACGGCGTTGCCTACCGCTACACCTATGTTGTCGATCCGGACAACACCATCCAGCATGTCTATGCCACCAACCTCAACGTTGGCCGTAACCCCAAAGACACCCTGCGTGTTCTTGACGCACTGCAGACCGACGAACTCTGCCCGTGCAACCGCGAAGTCGGCGGTTCCACCCTCGGCTAATTGTCGCAGGCAAAGCTCTCGGGAGGGCCCAAACCGGCCCTCCCTCTCTTCTTCCACCCCATAGCTCCGACAATCTCCCTCTCTGCGACCATCAGGGCGCGGCAACAGAGGAGCCATGTCGCCTTCCCAATTGAATTGCCCCGATCGAATTTAAAGGATCACGCAGCATGACCATCGACAGCCTCAAGTCCAGATGCCGGACTATGCCAAGGATGTGAAACTCAATCTCTCCAACATCGCCTCCGATGAAGCCCTGACCGACCAGCAGAAATATGGCCTGATGGTCGCCTGCTCCATCGCCTCGCGCAACAGCACCGTGCGCGAAGCCTTCCTTGCCGAGGCAGAAGGCAAGCTGTCCGCAGAAGCCCTCGCCGCCGCCAAGGGCGCAGCCACCCTGATGGGCATGAACAACATCTACTACCGCTTTGTTCATCTGGCGTCCAACAAGGACTACGGCACCATGCCGGCCAAGCTGCGCATGAACTTCATCGCCCGCCCCGGCGTTGATAAGGTCGACTTCGAGCTCTGGAGCCTCGCGGTTTCTGCCATGAACGGCTGCGGCATGTGCATCGATTCCCATGAAGGCATCCTGCGTGAAGCGGGACTGACGACGGAGCAGATCCAGACCGCGATCCGCTTTGCCGCCATCATCCAGTCTGCGGCCATCGCGCTCGAATCCCTCTGAGCCTTTGGCTCTGAGACAAGGACATCACGGCTCGCCGCACAGACCGCGGCGAGCCCTTGCACGTCTGAAACGATTTCGAACCATCAACAGGCCAAGCTCCCCCGGCCTGTCGACGGATCGCCGCAATTTTCCCTTTTGGCTTGACGCACCGGACAAAAAGAGGCATCGCCTTGGATAAAGCGTCCGATGACAAGTCAATCCCGGAAAGTCGCAAAGGCAATGACCGACAGCTCACCGTCCCCCGCATCTTCATCCCGCCCGGATCCGTTCAAGGAACGCCTTCACGATTGCGCCGGGCGCATCGAAGAAACCTTGCATGCCCTGTTGTCTGGCGAGGGAGAGGACGGAAACCAGAAGAGCCCCGAGAGCCTTCTCGCCGCCATGCGACATGGTGCGCTCAATGGCGGCAAACGCATTCGCCCCTTCCTGATGATCGAAACCGCGCGCATGCTCGGCTATGAAGCACCCGGCGTGTTGCAGGCGGCCTGCGCTCTTGAGTGCGTCCATTGCTACAGCCTCATCCACGACGATCTGCCGGCGATGGACGATGACGATCTGCGCCGCGGCAAGCCGACCGTGCATGTCGAGTTCGGTGAGGCAATGGCGATCCTTGCCGGAGATGGCCTGCTGACACTGGCGTTTGAAGTTCTGGCCGAAGAGAGCATCCATCCAGATGCCAGCGTTCGCGCCGAGCTGGTACTCGGTCTTGCAAGGAACGCTGGGCTCAAAGGCATGGTCGGTGGTCAGGTTCTGGATATCGAAGCCGAGCACAGGACCAAAACCGAAGAGGAAATCCTCCGCCTTCAGGCCATGAAGACCGGGGCCCTGCTGCGCTATGCCTGCGAAGCGGGAGCAACGCTCGCCTGTGCGAGCACTGAAGACCGAGCAAGGGTCACCCGCTTTGGCACCATCATCGGCCTCGCCTTCCAGCTTGCCGACGATCTCCTCGACGTGACCGCGACCTCAGAGCAGCTCGGCAAGACCGCAGGCAAGGATCTGAAATCGGAAAAGGCCACCCTCGTCAGCCTCTATGGCATCGAGGCGACCCGTCAAAAGCTCAATGATCTGATCGAAGAGGCAGAAACCCTGCTCAAACTTTTTGGCGACAAGGCCGACATCCTGATCAGCACGGCCCACTACATCGCCAAGCGCACCCACTAGGGGCGATCACATCACGCCCCGAAGCGCTTCTCGATATAGTCGAGAACCATGGTGTGGAATTCCTCAGCGATATTCTCGCCCCTAAGGGTCGCCGCTTTCTCGCCGTCGATGAACACGGGAGCGGACGGGGTCTCACCGGTACCGGGCAGCGAAATGCCGATGTCGGCATGCTTGGATTCGCCCGGACCATTGACGATACAGCCCATCACCGCAACATTGAGCGCCTCGACGCCGGGATATTTCTCGCGCCAGATTGGCATGTTGGTGCGGATATCGGTCTGGATGCTCTGCGCCAGCTCCTGAAACACCGTCGAGGTGGTCCTGCCACAGCCCGGACAGGCCGCAACGATGGGAATGAAGGAGCGGAACCCCATGCTCTGCAACAGCTCCTGCGCCACCTGAACCTCGCGGGTCCGATCCCCGCCCGGCTCTGGCGTCAGCGAGACGCGGATGGTGTCGCCAATCCCCTGCTGCAACACCATGCCCATCGCAGCCGAAGACGCGACGATGCCCTTGGTGCCCATGCCCGCTTCGGTGAGGCCGAGATGCAGCGCATAGTCAGAGCGCAAGGCGAGCTCGGTGTTCACCGCGACGAGATCCTGCACCTGAGAAACCTTGGCCGACAGAATGATCTTGTCGCCCCCCAGCCCCAGCTCTTCGGCCCGGGCCGCGGACAGCAGCGCAGACTGGATAATCGCCTCATGCATCACCTTCTGGGCAGGCAGTGGATTGGCGCTCGTAGAATTCTCGTCCATCAGCCGCGTCAGGAGTTCCTGATCGAGTGACCCCCAGTTGACACCGATCCGCACCGGCTTGTCATACTGCATGGCCAGCTCGATGAGGGTGGAGAATTGCTTGTCCCGGCGATCCTTGAAGCCGACATTGCCCGGATTGATGCGATATTTGTCGAGCGCCTCGGCGCACGCCGGATTTTCACCAAGAAGCTTGTGACCGATATAGTGGAAGTCGCCCACCAACGGCACATCGACACCGACACGCAGCAGACGTTCCTTGATCTTCGGCACCGCCTTGGCCGCCTCGTCCCGATCCACGGTGATGCGCACCAATTCCGAGCCTGCCTTGTGAAGCGCGGCCACCTGAGCAACCGTGCTGTCGACGTCGGCAGTGTCAGTATTGGTCATGGATTGCACCACGATCGGCGCCCCGCCACCAACGGTCACGGAACCCACTTTCACCGCTTTGGTGATGCGGCGCGGCAGAGGTGCGGTCAACATTTCCATGCTATCTCTCTTTCCCGTTGGGATCGGCAGGGCGGAAAGCGCGTCGGTCAACCTCATGCGGGACACAGCGCTCCACCCTTCATGCATCTTTCATGCAGCTAGCGTCTATATGGCAAATGCTCGAGGCTGGTGCAACATCGGAAAAGGTGTGCCTGATCCTCAACACTGTTCAGGAGGCCGGGAGCGATTCCTCGTCCCCGGCTGGAAAGCTCCGACATTCCGCACAGGTCCCGCGGATCTCGAGCACCGGCGCATTGGCCTGAAACTGCACCTTGGCTGCGATAGTCTCGATGAGACCACTGAGGCTTTTGCTCTGGAACTCTCCCGCGCGTCCGCACTGATCACAGAGCAGAAAGATTGTCACATCTCCGTGATCTCCCGCCTGATGGGTGCAGGCGACATAGGCATTGCGGCTTTCGATGCGGTGAATGATGCCATTCTGCATCAGAAACTCGAGCACCCGATAGATCGCCACCGGGGCCAGCGCAGCCTCGCCCTTGTCCTTGCGGATGCGATTGAGCCGGTCGAGAATATCATAGGCACTCGAGGGAACATGGCTCGCCGCCAGAACCTCAAGCACGGACTTTCGCTGCTCGGTCAGACGGACACCGCGCTTCTGGCAAATCTCCTCGGCAGTTGAGAGAACATGATCGATGCAATGAGTGTGATCATGGGCTTCCAGTTCAATCATGTCTCAATCCTTCCATTCACGCACCCACCCCACTTTCGGACTAAGCATATCCTTTGGGACTTGCCAAGGACCATGCGGCAATTATGCTGCCTCGCAACAATACGCACAAATACCATCTCAGGGACAGCAAGAGGAGAGAGATTTGGTATCTTCCAACAAACAACATCAGGGACGCACAGCCCTCATCACCGGCTCGACCAGCGGCATTGGCCTTGGCGTAGCCAGAGCCTTCGCCGCAGAGGGCGCCAACGTGATGCTCAACGGCCTCGGCGATGCGGATGAAATCGAAACCATCCGTGCCTCCATTGAAAGCGACTTCGGTGTCAAAGCCCTCTACAGTTCGGCAAACATGCTGAGCCCGGACGAAATTGCCGGAATGGTTGCCGAAGCGGAGGAAGCTTTCGGCATGGTCGACATTCTCGTCAACAATGCCGGCATCCAGCATGTCAGCCCGGTCGACGCCTTCCCGGTCGAGAAATGGGACGCCATCATCGCCATCAATCTCAGCTCGAACTTTCACACCATCCGCGCCGCCCTGCCGAAGATGAAGGACAAGGGCTGGGGCCGCATCATCAACATTTCCTCGGCCCATTCGCTGGTTGCCTCTCCCTTCAAATCCGCCTATGTGGCGGCAAAACACGGAGTAGCGGGCCTCACCAAGACTGTCGCACTAGAAGTGGCCGAGCAGGGCGTCACAGTCAACGCCATCGCCCCGGGCTATGTCTGGACCCCTCTGGTCGAGCGACAGATCCCGGACACCATGGCAGCCCGCAACATGACCGAGGAAGAGGTCAAGCGCGACGTGCTGCTGCTGGCTCAGCCGACCAAGGAGTTTGTCACCATCGAACAGGTTGCCGAACTGGCGCTCTATCTGTCTGGGACCGGCGCATCCGCCATCACCGGCACCACCATTTCGATGGACGGGGGCTGGACGGCCAAATAGGCAAATAGGTCAGGCGCCTTACAACGAAAAACGGAGCAGGCTTGCCCGCTCCGTTGAATGTTCAGAAGCGTAACAGCCCCAGATCGCCTCAGTTGGCAGACGCAGCAACGGCGGTCTTATCCTTGTTGGCAGCCTTGGCCGCCTTCTCGTCGATATGAAGCAGATTGCGGATATCCCCTTCGCGAGACGTCAGATCTGCAAGGGTATATTTGTCGAGCGCCTGCAAGAAGGACTCCAGCGCATCATTCAGAGCCTGGTTGAAGTCACACATCGAGAGCAGTGGACAATCATAGCTGCCTTCATCGAAGCAATCGGCCAGATGGAAATTCTCTTCAGCTGCTCGGATGATCTGCCCAAGAGTGATCTCGGACGGGTCCTTGGCCAGGAGAAGGCCGCCGTTGCGGCCCCGGTGCGTCGTGATGAACCCGTTGGAAACCAGAATCGGCAGGATCTTGAACAGGTGATACTCGGAAATGTCATAAACGCGCGCGATCTCACTGACCTTCGCGAACTGGCCTTTCTTGGCGGCGCAATACATCAAAATACGCACCGAGTAATTTGCCTGCTGGGTCAGTCTCATGATCACACCACCTGATTCTAGAATTCTTGCCCTAAATCTTCAGCAATAGATTTGATCATGTTTCTACTGCTTTTCAACCCCCGCATCAATCCCGCTAATCAATATGTTGCGCAAATAGCCTAAGAGATAGCCGGATCACGAGGACAGATGGCCCCGTTGGTGCCTGTCACACCCTCATCTGCGTCGACATGCCCTAGCCCGGGTCACCCACCTTTGCCGAAACCTGATCGGACTGATTCTCTCTCTCCTCAAGGGAAAGATGCTCCGCCCACTGGATCGACCAGTCCGCAACCGGCCTCAACAAGGCGTAAAGCTCATCACCCAACGGCGTCAATTCAAAGCCCTTGTCCGTCAGACGGACAAGCCCGGCTTCGCGCAGATCCTTGGTGCGGCTATTCAGGATTGACGGCGAAATGGTTTCGCACTGCTCCTGTAACATGCGAAAGGTGGCGGGTCCCTTGCTGAGATTCCAAATGATCCCCATCGCCCACCGGCGGCCTAGCAGATCGAAGGCCGCCATCACCGGAGCCCCCGAATGGGAACCCCTGACCGGTTGTCCGGGTCTTGGAATAGCCATTGTCGCCTCCTCTTGCTTTCCTGTTTTGGCCAACCATAAGCCACGCTGGCAACTCAAGAAAGCACCGAATGAGGCCGATAGCGCATTGCACGGCGCTGGCGATCAGCGACCACGCAACTTGTCACTCAGAACCGTCCCGCCAACACCGATATTGTCGGTCTCGAGCTCCTCGACAAAGACGATGAAGCTCTGCTCGGCTATTCCGGATATCTTGGCGCCAAGAGCCGTCACATCCTGAATGAAGGCCCTCTTCTGCGCCTCATTAATCTGTTCCTTACCCAAGGTCATTGTGATCACTGGCATGTCTGTCTCCTGTGTCCAGGCCGCATGACACATCGTCAGGCGACTGCAACTCGCTACGTTTTTCGTAGCAATCTCTATCTACACCGCTACGAAAAACATAGCAATGCAAAAGAACCTCATGTGACAGAATGCCATCCATGATCTGTCTGCATTGTCGATGTCTTTGGAAATTTCATCAAAATCACGCTGCAAAAGCGATTTTTCTCTTTTAGATCGGAGTGATATCGTGTTTCTCTGAAGGCAAACCAAAACAAATGCGCGTCAATAGACATAACCAAAACGCACAACCATGCTGAATTACCTTCCTTCCCTCTCCGCCTTGCGGGCCTTCGAAGCCGCAGCAAGGCATCTCAGTTTCACCAAAGCGGCCAGTGAGCTGGGCGTGACCCAGAGCGCCATCTCCCGGCAAATGCGCACAATGGAAGAACAATTGGGTCTGCGCCTGTTCGAACGGACCGGTGCCGGGCTCGTTCTCACGGAAGCTGGCGGCGTCTATGCCCAGAAGATCCGCAGCAAGCTGCAGGACATCGAAACCGCAACCCTCGAGCTTCTGGCCTATCGCGGTCAGGGGGGAGAGCTGACCATCGCTTGCCTGCCAACCCTTGGCGCGCGCTGGCTCGTGCCGCGACTGAACAAGTTCACCACGGCCCATCCCGAAGTCCTCATTCACCTCATCACAAAGATCGAACCCTTCGAGTTTGGCGACAAGGACATCGACGCCGCCTTCCATTTCGGCGAAGGCAGCTGGGCGGGGGCCCTCACTGATGTCCTGATGCCCGAATATGTTGTCCCGCTCGGCCACCCGGATCTGCTGGCAGAAAAGGAAGCCATCGGACTTCAGGCCCTGTTGCTGAAATATCCGCTGCTTCAGGCCAGCTCCCGGCCCAATTTCTGGATTCACTGGCTGAGGGAGACCGAATATGAGCACCCCAGCCCCCATTCGGGCCCGCGCTTCGAACATTTCCACATGGTCATCCGGGCCGCAGCCTCCAAGATGGGCGTTGCCCTCCTGCCGCGCTTCCTCGTCGAGGACGAGATCCTCGCAGGAAATCTCGTCCCGCTGACGGAGCGGCTCGTCCGCTCCAATGGCAACTATTACTTCGCCTATCCTCAGGCAAAGCGCGCCAACCCCAACCTTCAGACTTTCCGCACATGGGTGATGCGCGAAGCCCAGATCACCAAGAAGGAGCAGAACAAGGCCGCCATGTCATAACCCCTATTCATGACAAAACACCAGAAACTCGACAATAGTCACAGATGCCATGACCTATTGTCATGGCACTCTGAAATTTCCTCGCTTTTCAGTCAGCAACGGCGAGACTAGGATGGTCCGAAATCACAAAGGGCCATCCCAATAGCTATGCATGGCCCCGTTGCAGCAAAAACAATCGAGGAACCCGGCATATGTGCGCCAAACCGACCTTCAATTGGGAAGACCCCTTCCTGTTCAGCCAACAATTGACCGAAGAAGAGCGCATGATCATGGACGCGGCCCGCGCCTATTGTGATGATCGCCTGATGCCGCGCGTGCTGGAAGCAAACCGGGCCGAGACTTTTGACATCGCCATCATGAAGGAAATGGGCAAACTTGGCTTTCTTGGTTCGACCATCCCGGAGGAATACGGCGGAGCGGGGGTCAACCACGTCGCCTACGGTCTGATCGCACGCGAGGTGGAGCGCGTCGACTCGGGCTATCGCTCGGCCATGTCGGTCCAGTCCTCCCTTGTCATGCATCCTATCAATGCCTACGGCACCGAAGAGCAGAAGAAGAAATATCTGCCAAAGCTCGCCACCGGTGAGATGATCGGCTGCTTCGGCCTCACCGAACCCGATCACGGCTCCGATCCCGGCTCCATGGTCACCCGCGCCCACAAGGTCGACGGCGGCTATCGCCTGACCGGTGCCAAAATGTGGATCACCAATTCCCCGATCGCCGACATCGCCATCGTCTGGGCCAAATCGGACGCCCATGACGGCAAGATCAAGGGCTTCATCGTCGAAGCGGATACCGACGGCTACTCGGCCCCCAAGATCGAAGGCAAGATGAGCCTCAGAGGCTCCATCACCGGCGAAATCGTCCTCGACAATGCCTTCGTGCCCGATGACAACCTGCTGCCGAATGTTCAGGGCCTCGCCGGTCCCTTCGGCTGCCTCAACAAGGCCCGCTACGGCATTGCCTGGGGCGTGCTGGGTGCGGCGGAATTCTGCTGGCATGCAGCCCGCCAATATACCCTCGACCGCAAGCAGTTCGGCCGCCCCCTCGCCCAGACCCAGCTCATTCAATTGAAGCTCGCCGACATGATGACCGAGATCACCCTCGGGCTTCAGGCAGCCCTGCGCGTCGCCCACATGATGGACGAAGGCAATTGCCCGGTCGAAAATGTCTCACTGATCAAGCGCAACAACTGCGGCAAGGCCCTCAATGTGGCCCGCCTCGCCCGCGACATGCACGGTGGCAACGGCATCTCGGACGAATTCCATGTCATCCGCCACATGGTCAATCTGGAGACCGTCAACACCTATGAGGGCACCCACGACATCCACGCGCTGATCCTCGGCCGTGCCCAGACTGGTTTGCAGGCCTTCTTCTGATGCAAGACCGCGCAAGCGAAACCAAGCCGAAAACAGACACTGCCTCGGGTGGGGCACTGTCCAACATCCGTGTGCTCGATCTCTCGCGCATTCTGGCTGGCCCGTGGGCGAGCCAGATTCTGGGAGATCTCGGCGCGGACGTAATCAAGATCGAACGCCCCACCGGCGGCGATGACACCCGCGGCTGGGGACCGCCCTACCTCAAGGGAGTGGAAGGCTCAGAGACCACCGACGCCGCCTATTTCGCCTGTGCCAACCGCAACAAGCGCTCCCTCGCCATCGACATCACATCCAAAGAAGGACAAGCCCTAATCCATCAACTGGTGGCCCGGTCCGACGTAGTGTTGGAAAATTTCAAGGTTGGAGGCCTTGCCAAATATGGCCTCGACTACAACAGCCTGAAGGCCATCAAGCCCGACATTGTCTATTGCTCGATCACCGGCTTTGGCCAGACCGGCCCCGATGCATCAAAGGCGGGCTATGACTTCATGATTCAGGCCATGGGCGGTCTGATGAGCGTCACCGGCCAACCGCAAGGCACCCCCGGCGGTGGCCCCGTCAAGGTGGGCGTTGCGCTCGTTGACATCATGACCGGCCTTTATGCCACCATCGGCATACTCGCCGCGCTTGCCCATCGCAGGGAAACCGGCGAAGGGCAATATATCGACATGGCCTTGCTCGATGTTCAGGTCGCGGCCCTTGCCAATCAGGCGACCAATTATCTGGTCAGCGGCAAGGCACCGACCCAGATGGGCAACAACCATCCCAACCTGATGCCCTATTCCGCCTTTCCATCTTCGGACGGGCATTTCATCATCGCCATTGGCAACGACAGCCAGTTCGCCCGCTTCTGCTCACTGTCAGGCCTTGATGCCCTGATCGCGGACGAACGCTTCGCCACCAATCGCGCAAGGGTGAAAAACCGCGAAGCCCTCGCCGCCAAGATCGCCGCCGTCACCGTCGACAGATCCGCACGGGACTGGCTGTCGCTGCTCAATGACGCCGGCATTCCATGCGGCCCGATCAACACCATCGATCAGGTCTTTGCCGAACCGCAGGTCATCCATCGCGGCATGCAAATCGCCCTTCAGCGAGAAGACGGCACTCAGGTGCCGGGGGTCGCCAACCCCATCTGCATGAGCCAGACACCAGCGACATACAATGCCCCACCGCCGAAACTGGGTGAACACAGCATCGCCATCCTTGCAGGAGAACTGGGATTGAGCGACAAAGATATAAAAAGGCTGATCACCGACGGCGTTGTGGGCGCAGAAAGCCCGTAAACAGGCCCGGGCTCAATCAAAAGGCCGAAGATCAAGGGGAGGAGAAACATCATGAGCCGGACAACCGGGGCAACCCTACTCGTCCAGAGCCTCGTCAGGCAAGGCGCAACCACCATTTTCGGCGTTCCGGGAGAGAGCTACCTCGCCGTCCTTGACGCGCTGTGTGACGCGCCGGAGTTAAGGTTCGTCAATGCCAGGCAGGAGGGAGGCGCCTCGATGATGGCCGACGCCCATGCAAAGCTGACCGGTGAGGTCGGCCTCTGCATGGTTACCCGCGGCCCCGGCGCGACCAACGCCAGCTCAGGCGTTCATGTTGCCTTTCAGGATTCCACCCCGATGATCCTCTTCATCGGTCAGGTCGCCCGCGATCAGATCGAGCGTGAGGCCTTTCAGGAAATCGACTACCGGCGCATGTTCGGCCAGATGGCCAAATGGGTGGCCAAGATCGATGACGCGACCCGTGTGCCCGAATTCATCGCCCGGGCCTATCACACCGCTCTGTCCGGCCGCCCCGGCCCTGTGGTGCTGGCGTTGCCCGAGGACATGCTGCGTGACGAGGTCACCACCCCGGTCAAACTGCCCGCCAAGGCCATGCCAGCAGACAGCGCTCCCTCGCCTCAAGCGCTCAAAGAAATCAAGGAACGACTGTCACACGCTGAACGTCCCTTCATGATCATCGGTGGGGGCGGCTGGTCCGAGACCGCCCGCAATGCTGTCGTCTCCTTTGCCGAAGCCAACGCCCTGCCCGTCGGCGTCTCTTTCCGCTGTCAGGATTACTTTCCCAATCATCACCCCAATTATGCCGGTCATGTCGGCCTTGGCATCAATCCCGCGCTTGCCGAAAAGATCAGACAGAGCGATCTGCTGCTGGTGCTCGGCGCACGCCTTGGCGACTGCACCACATCGAGCTACACCCTCATCGATTGCCCGGTCCCTGCCCAACCGCTGATCCACATTCATGCCGACCCGGAAGAATTGGGCCGGGTCTATGATCCCGCGCTCGCCATCGCAGCGCGCCATGAGACCGCAGCCCTTGCGCTTGCCTCCCTCGGCAAGGTTCGCGACGAGAGCACAGCCGGTTGGGTCGAGGGGCTTCATCAGGCTTTCCAAGCCTTCTTTGCCATCCCCGAGCGCAAGAGCCCCGGCGACGTCCAGCTCGCCGAAGTGATGAAACATATCGAGGCCAACACGCCGGACGATGTGATCTACACCAACGGGGCGGGCAACTATGCCATCTGGGCTCACCGCTTCCTGACCTACGGCAGCTGGCGCACCCAGCTTGCACCCACATCGGGCTCCATGGGCTATGGTCTTCCCGCCGCCGTTGCCGCTTCCATCGCACGGCCTGAGCGCACCGTGATCTGCTTTGCCGGGGATGGCTGCTTTCAGATGACCTGTCAGGAATTCGCCACCGCAGCACAGGAAGGCGCCCCCATTCGGGTGATCGTCGTCAACAATGGCTGCTACGGCACCATCCGAATGCATCAGGAACGCACCTATCCGGCCCGCATTTCCGGCACCAGCCTCGTCAATCCCGATTTTGCCGCCATGGCACGGGCCATGGGGGGACACGCGGAAACGGTGCGAAAGACCGAAGAGTTCGCGGATGCCTTCGCCCGCATGATGGCCCACAACGGCCCGGCACTCATCGAGATCATCACCGACGAGAACGCGGTCACGCCGGTCAAGACCGTCGAGGATCTGAGAAGCGGCGGCTGATTTGCCGCTTCCCTCTCGACAGATCGGGACACAAGGCCCATTCTGAACCGGCAGTAGAGTTCAGAAGGAGGGCCGTAGCGTGACAAACCTCGTCGATCATATCGAGGACAGAGAACAGGATCTCGTCGCCCTCACCCGCGATCTCATTCGCTTCCCCACCATAAATCCACCCGGGGAGGCCTATGAGCCCTGTGCCCGATATGTCGGCGAGCGCCTTCAACGCTCCGGCTTCGCGCTGGACTATGTCCGCGCCACAGGCACCCCCGGCGACAGCGAGCGCTACCCCCGCGTCAATCTCGTCGCCCGACGGGAAGGCCGAGGCCCGGGCCCCTGCATCCATTTCAATTCCCACATCGACGTGGTCGAGGTCGGCAAAGGCTGGACCAAACCACCCTTTGAAGGCATCGTTGAGGATGGCAAGGTCTATGGCCGTGGTGCCTGCGACATGAAGGGCGGTCTTGCCGCCTCGATCATCGCCGCTGAGAGCTTCATCGCCTGCCACCCCGATTTCAACGGGGCCATAGAGATCTCGGCTACCTGTGACGAGGAATCCGGTGGTTACGGCGGCGTTGCCTATCTTGCCGAACGGGGCTATTTCGCCCCCAACAGGGTCAATCACGTCATCATCCCCGAGCCGCTCAACAAGGACCGCATCTGCCTTGGTCATCGCGGCGTCTGGTGGGCGGAAATCGAAACCCATGGCGCCATCGCCCATGGCTCGATGCCGTTTCTTGGCGATTGCGCTGTCCGGCACATGGGGGCCGTGCTGGAGCGATTCGAGGACACGCTTTTCCCAGCCTTGCAGCAAAAGCACACCGACATGCCAGTGGTCCCGGAAGGGGCAAAGCAATCGACCCTTAACATCAATTCCCTACATGGTGGCCAGAGCGAGAGTTACGAAGGCCTTCCATCCCCATGCGTGCCAGACAGCTGCCGCATAGTGATCGACCGCCGTTTCCTGATCGAGGAAGATCTGCCGACCGTCAAGCGGGAGATCACGGATCTGCTTGAGGATCTCAAGTCCAACCGGCAGTCCTTCCGCTATGATATCCGCGATCTTTTTGAAGTCATGCCCACCATGACCGACCGCGACCAGCCGGTCGTCAAGGCGGTAGAGAAGGCCATGGCGGACATTCTGGGACAGGCTCCGGACTTCGTCATCTCGCCCGGCACCTATGACCAAAAGCATATTGACCGAATTGGTAAGTTGAAGGATTGCATCGCATATGGTCCGGGTATACTGGATCTGGCCCATCAGCCGGACGAATATGTCGGCATTCGGGATATGCTCGATTCTGCCAAGATCATGGCTCTTGCTATCCACGGACTTTTAGGCAATACAAAGCAGTAAAATTCAAATTCGGATCTTAAACAGCACAGAACACTGTTTAGCAAAAACAAAATTCGACAAACCTCAGGTCGGGGAGAATTTATATGATCAAGTCTGCACTGAAATGGACCGCTGCTTTGGTTGTGGCAAGCGGCTTTCTGGCAACCGGAGCACTGGCGGCCCGCACGGACATCACCATCGGCGTACGCCTTGAGCCACCGCACCTTGACCCCACAGCCGGGGCTGCCGCCGCGATTGACGAAATCGTCTACACCAACGTCTTCGAAGGTCTGACCCGTATCATCGGCGATGGCTCGGTCGTTCCCGCCCTCGCAGAAAGCTGGACCATTTCCGAGGATGGCAAGACCTACACGTTTAAGCTCCACGACGGGGTGACCTTCCACGACGGCACGACCTTTGATGCCGACGATGTGGTCTTCTCGCTTGATCGCGCCCGTGGAGAAGAATCCGTCAACGCTCAGAAAGCCCTGTTCGAACCCATCGAGTCCGTAACGGCCAAAGATCCCCTGACCGTCGAGATCACCCTGAAGCGCCCGACCGGCAACATGCTTTTCAACCTCGCCTGGGGTGATGCCATCATCGTCGCGCCGGAAAGTGCCGAGACCAACAAGACCAAGCCGATCGGCACCGGGCCCTTCAAACTGTCGAAATGGGTGAAGGGCGATTCCATCACCCTGGAGAAGAACCCCGACTATTGGGGATCGGCGGTTGCCCTCGACAAGGCCACCTTCAAGATCGTCCCCGACGCTTCCGCCCAGCTTGCTTCGCTGATGGCTGGTGATGTCGATGCCTATCCGATTTTCTCTGCGCCTGAAATGCTGCCGCAACTCGAAGCCGATGGCCGCTTTGATGTTGTCGTCGGCACAACCGAAGGCGAAACGGTTCTTGCCACCAACAATGCCCAGAAGCCCTTTGATGACGTCCGCGTCCGCAAGGCAATGGCTCACGCCATCGACCGGCAGGCCATCGTTGACGGTGCCATGTTCGGTTACGGCACCCTCATCGGTTCGCACTTTGCACCGCACAACCCGGCCTATGTGGATCTGTCAAAGGTCTATGACTACGATATCGACAAGGCCAAGGCCCTGCTGAAGGAAGCCGGTCTCGAAGGCGGCTTCAAGGCTCGCCTGCATCTGCCACCGACCGACTATGCCCGCCGCTCCGGCCTGATCATCGCCTCCGACCTCAAGAAGATCGGCATTGACCTCGAAATCATCAACGTGGAATGGGGCCAGTGGCTGCAGCAGGTCTTCAAGGGCAAGGATTATGACCTTTCCATCGTCTCCCATACGGAGCCGATGGACATCGGCATCTATGCCCGCGATGACTATTATTTCAACTATCACAATGACGACTTCAACGCGATCATCACCGAGCTCAACGCAACGGCGGACGAAGCCAAACGCACGGAGCTGCTGCAGAAAGCCCAGCGCAAGCTCAATGACGACGCGGTCAACGGCTTCCTCTTCCAGCTCGCAAAAACCGGCGTCTGGAACAAGAAAATCAAGGGCCTTTGGGCCAACGCTCCGGTGCAGGCAAACGACCTGACTGCGGTGGAGTGGATGGACTAACCGCGCCATTCGAGCTAAAAGATCAGAAGGCATGGCGATCATCGCCGTGCCTTTTTCACATGGCCCTTTTGCCGAACCGGTTCGGCGCACAGTTGATTGATGCTCTTCTATTCGCTACGCCGTTTGGCGTCCCTGTGTCTGACGCTGTTCGCAGCCTCCCTGTTCGTCTTCGCGGTGATGGAAATCCTGCCCGGCGATCCGGCCCAGTTGATTCTTGGCATCAACGCACAGGAAGACACGCTCGCGACCTTGCGCGAGCAGATGGGCCTCAACCTGCCCCTTGTCGAGCGCTACTGGCACTGGATCGCAGGCATGTTTCAGGGCGACTTCGGCATCAGCTACACCTATTCGGTGCCCGTCACCGAATTGATCGCAGAGCGCCTGACCGTATCGCTACCGCTCGCCCTGCTCGCGCTCCTGCTCTCGACCCTCATCGCCCTGCCCCTTGGCATCATCGCGGCGGGCAATCACGGTCGCTGGCCCGACGTCAGCCTCATCGGCGCGACCCAGCTCGGCATCGCCGTCCCCAATTTCTGGTTTGCCCTCCTCTTGATCATGAGTTTTGCGGTGACCCTGCACTGGTTCCCGTCGGGAGGTTTTCCCGGCTGGCAGGACGGGCTATGGCCAGCCCTGAAGGCGCTCACGCTGCCCGCCGTTGCACTAGCCCTGCCGCAGGCCTCGATCCTTGCCCGCATCATGCGCTCCTCGATGCTTGAGGTCATGCACGAGGATTACATGCGCACCGCCCGCGCCAAGGGCCTCAGCTTCACCGGCACCCTGCGCCATCATGGCCTGCGCAATGCCCTCATTCCTGTCGTCACCATCATGGGGCTGCAATTCTCATTCCTTCTGGCAGGCACCGTCATCATCGAGAATGTCTTCTCGCTGCCCGGCCTCGGGCGTCTCGTCTTTCAGGCTATCAACCAGCGCGACCTCATCACGGTCAAGGCCATCATCATCCTTCTGGTGGCCACCGTCATCGCCGTCAATTTCCTCGTCGACCTCACCTATGCCGTGATCGATCCGCGCCTCAGGAAGGGACGGTCAGCATGAACAAGCCCCGTCTCTTTGCCTCCCAGTCGGACCGGGAGCGCGGCTTTATCCAACGCGGCCTTCGCTCGCCCTCCTTTGTCATCGGCGGGTTGATCACCCTGTTCTTTGTCGCGATAGCGCTGCTGTCCTTCGTCTGGACGCCCCATGACGCCCTGTCGGTGAACATCGCCGATCGGCTCAAGCCCATGAGCAGCACCTACTGGCTCGGCACGGATCAGTTCGGGCATGATCTCTTCTCGATGATCATGCTGGGCGCGCGAAATTCCATCGCCGTTGCTCTGGTTGCCGTCGGCATCGGCATGGGCCTTGGCGTCCCCATCGGCACATGGGCGGCGGCGAAAGGCGGCTGGCTCGACGAGGCCCTGATGCGCACCGGCGACTTCATCTTCGCCTTCCCCGCCATCATTTCGGCCATCATGATCACAGCGCTTGCAGGCCCCGGGGCGATCAACGCCATCATTGCCATCGGCATCTTCAACATCCCGGTCTTCGCCCGCCTCTCGCGCGGTGCGGCGCTCAGCCTCTGGACCCGCGAATTCATTCTCGCGGCCCGCCTCTCTGGCAAGGGCTCGGCCCGTATCACCATCGAACATATCCTGCCCAACATCGCCAACCTGCTCATCGTGCAGGGAACCATCCAGTTCTCTCTCGGCATTCTCGCTGAGGCAGGACTCAGCTATGTCGGCCTAGGCACCCAGCCGCCGATGCCTAGCTGGGGTCAGATGCTCTCGGCAGCCCAGACGATGATGGCGTTCGCCCCGCAGCTTGCCATCATTCCCGGCCTCGCCATCATCCTCACGGTCCTCGGCCTCAACCTGCTTGGCGATGGCCTGCGCGACATGCTCGACCCCAAAACCCGTTCCAGCCTCGACATCGGCGGGAGCAAGATCGCATGAGCCTTCTCGAGCTGGACAAGGTCTGCCTGTCAATCGGCGACAAGGGCATCCTCAAGGACGTGAGTGTCTCGCTCGAGGCCGGTCAATGCCTTGGTCTGGTTGGGGAATCCGGGTCGGGCAAGAGCCTGACGGCCCTGTCGATCATGCGTCTTCTGCCCAGAGCCGCCCGGCTGAGCGGCGCGATCCGCCTCAAGGGCGAGGATCATGTCAGCCTCTCCGAGAAAGCGCTCTGCGCCCGGCGCGGCGACATGATGAGCATGGTGTTCCAGGAACCGATGACCGCCCTCAACCCACTCAAATCCATCGGAGCTCAGGTCGCCGAAAGCCTGTTGCTGCACACCGACATCACCCGCAAGGAGTCTGAGACCCGCGCCCGCGCCCTCCTCGACCGGGTCGGCCTGCCCCTTGACCGCATCGGCCTTGATCGCTTCCCCCATCAGCTGTCGGGCGGACAGCGCCAGCGGGTCGTCATCGCCATGGCCATTGCCATGAAGCCCGACCTCATCATCGCGGACGAGCCGACCACCGCCCTCGACGTCACCAGTCAGGCCGAGATCCTCACCCTGCTGAAGGACCTGATGGCCGAGGACCAGTGCGCCCTGATGCTCATCTCCCACGACCTCGCCGTGGTCGCCGACATGGCCGACCAGATTGCCATCATGCGTGAGGGGAAAATCGTCGAGCAGGGACCGCTGCCGGACCTCTTTGAGACGCTGAAGCATCCCTATAGCCTCAGCCTGTTTGAGGCCTCGACCCATGTCCCGGCGCGCCAGAAGCCGCCGCTCTTCTCCGATGATCCGGCACTGAAGGGACAAAAGCCAATTCTTCAGACCCGCGCTCTGGTGCGCACCTATCCCCTGCCGCGCACCTTCCCCTATCTGGAGCGACGCAGCTTCCGCGCCGTTGATCAGGTGGATCTGACCATCCATAAAGGCCAGAGCATCGGACTGGTCGGCGAGTCAGGCTGTGGCAAGTCCACCCTCGCCCGCTCCCTTCTGGGCCTTGAGGCGCCGCAGGAAGGGGCCGTCACCATCGGCAAACATGATCCCTACGCGGCAGGCAAGGCCGAGCTTCTCGACGTGCGCAAGGACATCCAGATCATCTTTCAGGACCCGAACGGTTCCTTCAATCCCCGCCACAAGGTGGGCCGCTCGGTTGCCGAACCACTCCATCTCTATCGCCATGGACTTGAGGAGGGCGAACGCAACCGCCGTATTGCCGAGAGCTTGCAACAGGTCGGACTCGACCCGGACGACGCCGAGCGCTTCCCGCACGAATTCTCCGGCGGACAACGTCAGCGCCTCGCCATCGCCCGCGCCCTCATCACCCGCCCCAAGATTATCATCGCCGACGAGCCGGTCTCGGCTCTCGATGTCTCGATCCGCGCCCAGATCCTCGATCTGCTCACGGAGCTGCGCGAGGAGCTCGACCTCTCCTACCTTTTCATCAGCCACGACCTGTCGGTCGTCAGGGCCATCACCGACGAGGTCATGGTGATGTATCGCGGCAAGATCATCGAGCGCGGAAGGACAGAGACAGTCTTCGCCAACCCACAAGAAGCCTACACCCGCACCCTAATCGAAGCCGCCCCGAACCTCGAAGAAGCTATTGCGCGGCGAAGGGGAAAGATTGGTTAGCGTGCCTTTAAAGTCCGCTTTGCGGAGATTCCGTTGAAAAAGTCGATGGTCATTACTTTACGTCAGGTTTTGCAGAACTTCATTCCTGTGGTCTTGAAAATCTGGATTTCAGTCTGCACCAGCGCCATTATGAGAAATCAAATTCTAGGATTTCGGTAAGCAATTTGAGTGCGGGCCTTTTTCAACGGAATCCGGACCTTCCGGACATTCGCATCACCGTGTGAAGGCACGCTCCCTCTAATGTAATTTCGTGCTAGACTTCGTCATAATTGAATTTTTGAAAACGATTTTCTTGGTCTTTTAAATCTCGCCAGTCGAAGTCATATAACTCATCTTCGGCCCAAGTATCAGGGAACTTGATACGAAACATAGATCCGATCGCAGGTTCTAATTCATGGTAGTCATACCCTCCAACCGACAGAAGAACGCTTCCTGCAGAGAAGTCTTGCGTTTCGAATTGCGAAGACAGCAAAACTAACAATCCGGCAACAGCATTAATCAAAACCTCTAGGTTCGCCTCGCTGAAAGCTTCCTTCCTATCGTGTTTACTTGCATTGTAGGACTGGTACCACTCTATGCTTTCCCCATTGCCCCACGCTTCGAATGGCTTCCAAATTCGGCGATCTCCATTCCATTCAGGGAGTAGTATTTCATAGTCTGATAAGTGATGAGAATGATTGACTTTTTTGTAAACAGACATGTTGAAGATTGGTCCAAATCGGCCAACTTCCGGAGTAAATGTATTTTCACTTAATATAGCTTTGAAGTTTGCTTCGATCTCTATACAAGTCCGCATTAATAGCTCATGTATTCGAAATGAATAGGCTTCGCGGCTCTGCATGCTCGGTTCAATATACTCAAACAATTTTTGCAGATCGTTTTGGATCAGGTTGTATGCCCTTACGTAATGAGTAGGAGATTGTGCATAATCAGGATCTTGAATGTATGAAATGCTGCTACTTCCAGCGTTCGGATGACCACTTTTTACTTTGCGATAGATCCTATGGAACGGTTTTGTCGGCATTGCCAGCCCCTCTTGTTGAATTCACGACCTACAGTTGCCGACGACCAAGAGCATGTCCACAAAGATATGGAGATTTTCTACCAATGGTCTATCTTCCAAATTAGTATTGAGCATTTCGCATGAAGGAAGGTCCTCAATGGCCTCCAAACAGACATCCCCCCCAAATAAAACAGCCCGCCAGAGCGTTCCGGCGGGCTGAGTTTTCTTCATCAAAATCGGACCGAGCCTATTTGGCGCGATAGGCTTTGAGGCGGTCGAGGATCGCCGGGTCGCCTGCGCCGCGATCGCCGGACTTGACGGCCGGGGCCAGCTTGTTGGCGAGCTCCTTTCCAAGCTCGACACCCCACTGGTCGTAGGGGTTCACGCCCCAGACAACGCCCTGCACAAACACCTTCTGCTCATAAAGGGCGATCAGGCGACCGAGCATCATCGGCGTCAGCTGATCATAGAACAGCAGCGAGCTTGGACGGTTGCCCTCGAACACCTTGTGCGGCACCAGCGCCTCAACTTCTTCTGCCGATTTGCCCGATACCTCAAGCTGGGCCTTTGCTTCCTCGGCGGTGCGTCCGAGCGCCAGCGCCTCGACCTGAGCAAGACAGTTGGCCAGCAGCAGCTCATGCTGATAGGCATCCGCCTCGGTCGGCTTGGCCGCTACAAGAAATTCGCACGGCGTGATGTCGGTGCCCTGATGCAGTTCCTGATAGAAGGCATGCTGGCCGTTGGTGCCAGACGCCCCCCAGATCACCGGGCCGGTTGCACGCGGCACGGGCGAGCCGTCATTGCGGACCGACTTGCCGTTCGATTCCATGTCGAGCTGCTGCAGGAAATCGGCAAAATATTCGAGCCGCTGGTCATAGGGCAGCACCGCCATCGAGGCACAGCCCCAGACATTGCGATACCACAGCCCCAGAGCCGCCATCAGCATCGGCAGGTTCTCGCGGAACGGAGCCGAGCCGAAATGGCTATCCATGGCGCGCGCACCGGCGAGAAACGCCTCAAAGCCATCCGGCCCGATGGCGATCATCACCGGAAGGCCAATCGCCGACCAGACCGAATAGCGACCGCCAACCCAGTCCCAGAATTCAAACATACGGTCGGTGTTGATGCCAAAGCCGGCAACCCCTTCCTTGTTGGTGGAGAGGGCAGCGAAGTGATCGGCCACCGCATCATCGCCAATCGCCGCAGTGATCCAGTCCTTGGCGGCCCGGGCGTTGGTCATGGTTTCCTGCGTGGTGAAGGTCTTGGAAGCGACAAGGAACAGGGTGCGAGCCGGATCGAGGGTCTTCAGCGTGTCGCCCATATGGGCGCCATCAACGTTGGAGACAAAATGCACGCGCGGTCCGTCATGGAAGGCAGAGAGCGCCCGCGCCACCATGTGGGGACCGAGGTCCGAACCACCGATACCGATGTTGACCACATCCGTGAAGGGCTGGCCATCCTTTGCGGCAATCGAGCCATCCCGCACACCGCTGGCAAAGGCATAGAGTCGCTTCTTCACCGCGTTGATATCATCGGTGACATTCTGCCCGCCAACTTCCAGATTGGCCGCAACAGAACCGCGAAGGGCCACATGCAACACGGCCCGGCCTTCGGTGTTGTTGATGGTCGCGCCCCCCTTCATTTCGGCATAGCGCGCCCGCACACCGGCGGCCTCGATGAGGTCTTCCAACAGCTGCATGGTTTTCTCGTCAACCCGGTTGCGAGAATAATCAAGCGTCAGGCAGCCATCCATTTCGGCGGAATAGCGCTCAAAACGCGTCGGGTCCTTGGCAAAGGCATCGCGCAGGTGAAAGGAATCGAAATCCTGACGGTGATGGACCAGATCAGTCCAGATGACTTCCATAGAGCTCATGAATTTCCCCATTCACTAGATGATTTGAACGCTGGTGTTTTAGGCCGATTTTATGTCGAAAGTATATGATTAGTCACACGGGCTTGTCACCTTGCCTCTGTTTTCCACCCCTCGCAGCTTCAATGCCATCAACCGGCCAGTGACCGGCCATTGGCCAGAATGAACTGTCTTTCACCAAATGGTGCAGACAAAATATCGCCCCATCCCCACAGCAGTTTGAAGCCCACCCTGCCATGCGGCTAGAATGACCTGCGTTTGATTCGCATGGTTGATTGCAACCGTGCTGGCTTTTGCTCCCATCCGGGCGAGACATCTTGAAACCACTAATACGAGAGACTGAATGCGCAACCTCCTGATTTCACTCGTCTCGACGCTGTTTCTGGTGCTTCTGGCGCTGCTCGTGGTGCCCTTTTTCATCTCCACCGGATTTCTCAAGACCCAGGTTGAAGCCTTCGTTCTGAACCAGACGGACATGCGCCTTGATATCGATGGCGATGTCTCCCTGTCCCTGATCACCGGTCTCAAGCTGTCCGCCGAAAATGTGTCCCTGCGGGATACCTCGGATAATCCCCTGTTCGATGTGGAGCGGATCGATTTTGCCCTCGCTCTCTCTCCTCTCCTGTCGGGCAAGGCGGACATCACCGGGATTACGCTCAACAAGCCCATCCTGACACTCAGTCAAGCTGCAGCCATCGCCGATGATGTCTCTGAGACAGCGGCCGACAACTCAAATGCCATCCCGCCCGCGGCAACGCCCGACACCGCTGAAGCCGCGCTTGAAAGAGGCTCCGGCGATCCCATCGACCTGTCTGCCCTCAGCCTGCGCCGCCTTGCCGTGCGCGAGGCAACACTGATCAGCCGGGCAGCCGATGGCAATGCCACCACGCTGCTCTCAGGGCTTGATGCCACCATCAGCATTCCCGAGTTCGACGGCCCCGCGGATCTTTCCGGCACACTACCCTATCAGGACGAGACGCTGACCTTCAGCGGCACCCTCGCCAACGTCGCCAGAACCATCAATGGCGGTGCCAGCCGGGTCGATCTCGAGATCGACAGCGACGTGCTCAAGGCAGCCTTGCAAGGGGAACTGGCACTGAAGGGGGAAACGCTGTTCCTCGCCAATTATGCCGCCAACTCAGGCAGCTTGAAGGCCCTGTTGACATGGCTTGGAGCCGCCTCTGCCCCGGTGATGGAAGAGAAGCTCAACCTTCAGGGCTCGGTCATCGTCAGCAACGACGAGATCCGCCTGCCCATGCTCAGCCTCAAGATCGGAGAGCAGGCAATCGAATCCGCCGTGCGCGTCTTCCCCAAGAACGGCTCCGGCAAGCCGCTGGTGCGCATCGCCATGGAAAGCGCGATGATCGATCTCGACCAGATCCTCGATCAGGAGGCTTTGCACTCGGCAGATAGCGTCGCCACCAGCACCAATGATGAAGCGGACGCGCCAGCCGCCACGCCCACCGACACAACAGCCGACACAGACAAGCCCGACCTGTCGGCCCTTTCCGCCATCGACATGACCCTTGACGCCCGCGTCGATCATCTCGCCTATCAGGGCGAAGCCGTCCGACAGGCGGTGCTGATCGGCCAACTGCAGAATGGCGATCTCAAGCTCAACCTGAAGAACGTCAACATCGCCAAGGGCAGCCTCAAGGTCAGTCTCAACGGGTCCTTGACCCGTGAGATCTGGCAGGGATCGCTCGAGACCCATCAGCTCGACATCACAGATCTCGCCCATCTTGCAGGCCAGACCAGCCCGCTCACGGGAACCCTTTCAACCAACCTCAATTTTGCCGCACAGGGCCTGACCAGCGACGAGATCCTCAAGAAGGGCAACGTCGCAGGGACACTGACCCTCGATCAGGGCCAATTCTCCCACCCAGCCCTGCAGTCGGCCATACCCAACCGCGAAACCGGCTCCATTTCCCAGTTGAGTAGCGTCGTCACCATCAAGAGCCTTGATGCCCCCCTCGACGTGAAGGGATCTTTCCACTGGAATGGGGAGACGCTGCGCTACACCAGCAATCTCGGACTTGGTGAGGCATTGAGCGGCAATCCGATCCCGACGAGCCTGTCGGTCGATTCCAAACAACTCTCCATCGGCCTCGCCGGTCGCTTCGATGCAGCACAAACAAGTCTATCCGGCAGCAAGCTGTCGATCCATTCCCCTTCGAGCCGCGCCCTGCTCTCGTGGCTTGGACAGGATGTCTCGACCGGCACGCCCGACATGCCGTTGCAACTGACAACGCAATTGATCCTCGCCCCCCAGAAGGTCGGCCTCAGCGATCTGACGGCAACCTTCGGCCAGTCGCAGGGGCGCGGTGATATCACCCTGACAACGACCGCCATTCCGTCCATCGTTGGCAAGCTGACGTTCGAGAAGCTCGACGTGACCCCCTTCATGGGCGACGGCACTGCCAAGGGACGAACCGCCCAGACAGCCTCGACCGGCACGAAAAAGGCCCGCAACAACAGCGGTTGGGACACCAGCCCGATCGACTTCACCGGCCTCTCCACCTTCAACGCCGACCTGCAGTTTGCCGCCAAATCTCTGGTGGCACGAGACATCGTCACCGGCCCGGTGACCATCAAGACCAAGGTGGAAAATGGCCAACTGACCGGATCTCTTGATCAGCTAAGCCTTTACAGCGGTCAGGGCACCGGAGCCTTCTCGATCAATTCGACGACCCAGCCAGCACAGATCGCGGCCCGCTTCGCTCTCAATGATATGAAGATGAGGGGCTTTCTGAACGATTCCATCGGCATGAATTCCCTCAGCGGCACCGGTGGTCTGGAAATCGATCTGACCACCCGCGGCGCCAGTCAGGCACAGATCATTCAGGCGCTCGATGGCACGGGCAAGCTCGCCATTCGCGATGGTGCGATACAGGGCATCAACATCCCCCAGATGCTGCGCCGCCTGAGAGGCAACATTCTGGAAGGCTGGACCTCATCAGAGGCCCAGAGCACGGATTTCTCCTCTCTCACGGCAAGCTTCGTCTTCGACAAGGGGCAGGTGAAGAATTCCGATCTGCAAATGCTGAGCCCGCTCCTGCGCCTTGATGGCAGAGGCACAATCGACCTGCCCAACAAACGCATCGATTACCTTGCCACACCCAAGCTCATTGCCAAACTCGAGGGTCAGGGCGGGCCTGTTGATGCCGATGGCGTGCCCATTCCGATCATCATCAGGGGCAGCCTCGACAATCCGCGCATCTATCCCGACATCCCCGGCATCCTCGAAAATCCGGAAGCCGTGCTGAAGAGCCTCGAGCAAATGGGCGATGTCGGCAAGGCTGCAGCCAAGGGTCTGAAGAATGTCGAGAAGAATGTGACCAAGGAGATCAAAAAGCAGACCGACAAGCTCGGCATCGATCTCAACAAGGTTTTGAACCAGCAAAATAACAACAATAACAACAATGAGCAGAAGAAGCCGAGCCTTGAGCAGCAGATCCTGCGCGACGTCACCAAGGGCCTCTTTGGCAACTAGGATCTGATCCGCACACAGGCATCATGGCCCTACCTGTCCTTCCACTCCGTGCCTTACTGAAGCGGAAGGACAGCCGCCATGATGACAATTTGCGCAATCAGCTTGATCATTTCGCCAATCGACCTTGCAAATTTGCCAAAGATGGCGGCTACCCCTTGTCACCCCGTTCCGATTATCTGGCCTCATCTAGACAAATCGATTTCGGGCGCAAGGGGCCAGCCAGTGAACAGACAAGACACCATATCCCAATCCATCTCGCTTCTTGGCGTCCCCTTGCAGGACGGCACCCACGAAAAGGGCTGCCTCATGGGCCCCGATGCGCTTCGAACAGCTGGCATCATCGACACGCTTCAAGGGCTTGGCTATCACTGCGAGGATCGCGGCAACCTCACACCAGCGAGCACCGATGCGACCCCGCCGCAAGAGGGCAACGCGCGCAATTTCGCAACCATCGCAAGCTGGACCCGAACCCTTAGCGACAAGGCCTATGAGATGGCACGGGACAGCTTCCCGATCTTTCTGGGAGGTGATCATGCGCTCTCCATCGGCTCGGTCGCAGGCATCGCCCGCCATGCCGCAGAGCGTGGACGGCCACTCTATGTACTCTGGCTTGATGCCCACCCCGATTTCAACATCCCCACGACCTCCGAGACCGGCAACATCCACGGCATGTCCGTCGCCGCCTTTTGCGGCCATCCGGAGCTGGCCGGATTGTATGACGCACCGCTGGCCCATCCGGTCGACCCGGCCCATGTCCACATGATCGGCATCCGCAGCGTCGATCAGCACGAACGCACCAGACTTCAGGACCAGCGCGTACTGGTCAATGACATGCGCGTGCTCGATGAGGTCGGCGTGATCCGCCCCCTGCAACAGCTCATCGACGAAGTGCGAACCAAGGGGGCCATGCTCCACGTCAGCCTTGACGTCGACTTTCTCGACCCGTCCATCGCCCCGGCTGTCGGCACCACGGTGCCGGGCGGCGCGACCTTCCGCGAAGCCCACCTGATCATGGAGCTGCTCCATGAGAGCGGCTGCGTCACCTCTCTCGATCTCGTTGAGCTCAACCCGTTTCTCGATCATCGCGGGCGAACTGCAGAGCTCATCACCGACCTCACCGCCTCCTTGTTCGGGCGCAAGATCTTCGACCGTCCAACCCGCCACCCAGGCCCTCGCACCGGGCCGCTCTGATTGCTACGATCAGGGGCGGTCAAAGGGCGAGGTCAGGGTTATGACGGGTGGACAGTTAGCGTTCCTTCACTGTATTGTTGCGCCAACATGAAAAGGCTGCCTGTTTTGCCAGACCGGAGGGAACGAGACCCTCTCTTCAAAACAGCCAACGGCTAAACCACTTGAGGAAATGCACCAATGCAAGAGACCAAAGCCGACCCGAACGCGCCGCTGCGCATCGCCCTGGTTGCCCATGACGCCAAGAAAGACGATCTGATCGAATGGGTCGGCGCGCACCTGGCCATGCTGGAAGGGGCGCAACTGGTTGGCACCGGAACCACCGGCGGCAGGATCCTCAAGGCTTACCCGAACCTCAATCTGACCCCGCTCTTCTCCGGCCCGCTTGGCGGCGACCAGCAGATCGGGGCGATGATTGCCGAAAAACGCCTCGATGGTCTGATCTTCTTTGTCGACCCGCTCTCCCCCATGCCGCACGACGTGGACGTGAAGGCCCTCAACCGCCTCGCAACGGTCTATGACCTGCCGGTGGCCTACAGCCCCAGCTCGGCCAACTTCATCATGCGTGGCCTCATCGAGGAAAAGCGCAAGAGCATCGCAGCGGCTTAGCGGTTGCCCCGCTGATCGCTGGCACAAGCAAAGTGAATGAAACAAAAAGGCGGGTCACCGAGCGTGAGCCGCTTTTCTTTTGGGCTATGACATGAAAAAGGCCGCTCCCAACAAGGAGCGGCCCTGATTGTCCGATAGAACCAGAGGCGACTTCTAGCTGTCCCGCACCACATAGACCGAACAGGTCGAATGGCGCACCACGCGTGCCGCATTGGGACCGATGAGAAACTCCTTGAGATCCGGCTTGTGAGCACCGATCACGATCAGATCGGCTGTCACCTGAGACGCGACCTCGAGAATCTCCTCATAGACGGACCCGGTCGCCACGATGTGCCGGATGGCCGTGTTGCGCTCAGGCCCGAGGATCTGTTCGACGCGAACCTTGAGCGCACTCTTGGCATCGGCCACCGCCTGCTTCTGGAAATTCTCGTCGAAGAAACTCCCGACGAGCGTCATGCCAAAGTTCGGCACGACGGTCACGACATCCAGACTGGCGTCATCGACCTTTGCCAGCTTGTCGGCGATTTGCAGAACGTTGGTGTCATTATCCTGCGAGATATCGATCGCACAAAGGATGTTTTTGGTCATGAAGCAGTTTCCTCCCTACGGCCCACACGGGCGCGCTGCAGCATGTAGACCAGACCCAGCAACAGAAGCCCCGGAATGAACAGGAGTTCCTTGGGAAGCTGATCAGCCTTGACTTGAACCCGCTCGATGGTGACCGGCGTATCGCCATAGAAGTCAAACGAGCCGAGATCCTCGAAATAGGGTGTGCCCGGGAACGGTTCGTCGAGCTTGACGACGCCGTCCTCTTCCAAGACGGCAAGTCCCATCGCAGACAGACGCTCTTCTCCTCCGGTCTCTGGACCGGCTTCAAGCACGATTGTCGTGTCCTTGATGCTGCCGGTATCGAAGTCCGGGCCGGACAGTTTGACCCGCATTTCATGACCCGGCGTCAGAGCCCCAAGCGCTTCGGTGATCCCGGCCGGTTCGATCCTCTCATACGGAGGCTGGATGCGATCCATGAAGAAATCAGGACGGAACAGGACGAAGGAGATCAGCACGAGGGCAATGCTCTCGTAGATCCGGTTGCGTGTGACGAAATAGTTCATGGTGCCAGCAGTGAACACCAGAATCGCAATCGTCGCGATGACGGCCACCAGAATGCCCTGATACCAGGTCACGTCAATCAACAACAGATCCGTGTTGAAGATGAACACGAACGGCAACGCAACTGTTCTGAGACTGTAAAAGAAGGCCGTGAACCCGGTCTTGATGGCATCCCCGCCGGACACGGCCGCCGCGGCAAAGGATGCAAGCCCCACGGGCGGTGTGACGTCCGCCATGATGCCGAAGTAGAAGACGAACAGATGCACGGCAATCAGTGGCACCACCAGCCCGGACTGGGCACCGAGTGTCACGACAACACCGGCCATCAGCGACGACACCACGATATAGTTTGCCGTCGTCGGCAGACCCATGCCAAGCACCAGCGACAACAGGCCCACGAAGATCAGCATGAGAACGAGGTTGCCGCCCGAGATCAGCTCGACGAGATCGGCCATAACCTGACCGATACCAGTGAGCGTCACGGTCCCCACAATCACCCCGGCGGTCGCCGTAGCAAGGCCGATGCCGATCATGTTGCGCGCGCCGTCGATGAGTCCGACTCCGAGATCCTTAACCCCTTCCTTGAAGGCATTTGCCATTTCGCTCTCACCGCGGAAGATCGCCTTCATCGGGCGTTGGGTGAGCAGGATGACGAACAACAGGGTGGTGGCCCAGAAAGCCGACAGACCGGGCGATTTCTGCTCGATCATCAAAAAGTAGACGAGCACCACGATCGGCAGCAGATAATAGAGACCTGTCTTGTAGATTTCCGAAATCTCGGGAAGCACGACTTCTTCCGCATTGGGATCATCCGGCTCGAGGTCTGGCCCGGAAGCCGCGAGCTTCAACAGCGCCAGATAGGCCACAAACACCAGCAATGCCAAAATCCAGCTTGCCCCGCTCGGAACCGCAGCAACAATCCAGCCAATGGGATATTTGACGCCGTAGCACAGCGCCGCAAAACCGATGAAGAACAGCAGCATGCTGATCACGGTGCGCAAGGTCGAAACGGTCTTGTGACCGATGGTCGGCATATTCCGCTTCACCGCTTCCAGATGCACGATATAGACGAGCGCAATGTAGGAAATGATGGCGGGCAGGAAGGCATGCGTGATGACTTCCACATAGGAAATGCCCACATATTCCACCATCAGGAAGGCCGCAGCCCCCATGACCGGCGGCATGATCTGACCATTCACCGAAGAGGCAACCTCAACCGAGCCAGCCTGCTCGGAGGTGAAGCCCACCCGCTTCATCAGCGGGATAGTGAAGGTGCCGGTGGTCACAACGTTGGCAATCGAGGAGCCGGAGATGAGGCCGGTCGCAGCCGAGCCCACAACGGCAGCCTTGGCCGGTCCACCCTTGAGGTGACCAAGTGCGCCAAAGGCCATCTTGATGAAATAGTTGCCCGCCCCGGCCTTGTCGAGCAGAGCCCCGAACAGCACAAAGAGGAAGACGAATTTGGTCGAAACCCCGAGCGCGATGCCGAACACGCCTTCGGACGTGATCCACATGTGGCTCATGGCTTTCGTCAGTGATGCACCTTTCCAGCGAATGACTTCAGGCATCCACTCGGACGAACCAAAGAAGACATAACACAGGAAGATGGTCGCGATGATCGCCATGGCCGGGCCAAGAGCACGGCGCGCGGCCTCGAACAGCAGGATAAGACCGGCAAGCGCGAACCATTTGTCCACGTCATCAGCAAGCCCGCCGTTGTCGACGACCTTCTGATAGAAGAAGAAACCGTAAAGCGCCACGAAAGTGCCTGCCAGCCCGAACAGCCAGTCCTGCCAGGGGATGTGATGGCGTGGGCTGTTGGCAAAGGCCGGATAGGCCATATAGGCAAGGAAAATAGCGAAGGCCAGATGGAACTGACGCGAGTTATTGATGAGATCAGCGGGAAGAATATAGTTGGACACAGGGGAAGCGAGAACAACCTGGAACACGGACCAGATCAGGGCGACTGTCGCCAGAAACGTCCCCACCATGCCAACCGGATTACGCGACCCTGCATCGGAAGAGGCAACAAGATCTTGCAGCTCCTCTTCGCTCAGAGGGCGCCCGGACGCTTGCTTGTCAGACATCAATTGAGCTCCCGGCCATCACCGTCCAGGGCTTTCGCCTTGGTCTATGGCCAGAACCGAATCCAGCAATGAGCTGACAAAATATCCAGAACAGGCCGAGGATGGCTTTAATTATTTGTTTTTATCTGGCCGGTGCATACGACAGACAAGGAGCAGCGACCTCTCTAGAAAGCAAAAACGGTCTCGGGGCAGACGCCTCGAGACCGCAAATCACGTTGGATTATTTAATCCAGCCTTTTTCTTTGTAATATTTTGCAGCGCCGTCATGCAGCGGTGCAGAAAGACCAGCCGTTGCCATTTCTTCAGGCTTCAGGTTGGCAAAGGCAGGATGCAGTTTCTTGAAGGCATCGAAATTGTCAAACACGGCTTTGACAAGCGTGTATACGGTGTCTTCAGACACTTTGGCAGAGGTCACGAAAGTCGCGCCAACACCGAAGGTATTGGTGTCTGCGTCGTTACCACGATACATGCCGCCCGGAATGACAGCGGAGCGATAGTAGCTGTTGTCCGCGATCAATTTTTCGATGGCAGGACCATCGACAGCCACGAGAACGGAATCACAGGCGGTGGTGGCTTCCTGAATGGAACCGGACGGATGGCCAACGGTGTAAACCATAGCATCGATTTGGTTGTCGCAAAGAGCAGCAGACTGTTCAGCCGCTTTCAGCTCGGTTGCAAGAGCGAAATCGTCCTTGGTCCAGCCGAGGGCTTCCATGACAACTTCCATGGTGCCGCGCTGACCGGAACCGGGGTTGCCGATGTTGACGCGTTTGCCTTTGAGGTCCTGGAAATTCTTGATGCCAGCGTCTGCACGGGCAACAACGGTGAACGGCTCCGGATGGACGGAGAAGACGGCGCGCAGATCTTCAAACGGGCCTTTTTCTTCAAACTGGGACGTACCATGATAAGCATGATACTGCCAGTCGGACTGAGCCACACCGAATTCCAGCTCGCCTTCGCGGATGGTGTTGATGTTGTAAACAGAACCACCGGTGGACTCGACGGAGCAGCGTACGCCGTGTTCCTTGCGGCCCTTGTTGACCAGACGGCAGATCGCGCCACCGGTCGGGTAGTAAACGCCGGTTACACCGCCGGTGCCGATCGTGATGAACTCTTCAGCAAATGCGGCCGGAGAAAAGGCCACGCCTGCTGCGAGTGCAACGGCTGTAAGTGAGATTTTTTTGAGCATTGGTTTCTCCCTGTTTAGCAAGAAAGGTTTTGGATTGATTTCAGTCCCAGAATTCACCCAGTCGGTGATTGCGGGTTTCAATGCTTTCGATCCGGTCGCGCGCTGCAACTCCCGCTCGTGCAACCAGCATTCCTACCAAGGTTTCAATTAGCACAAGAGTAGCGACATAAGAAGAAAAGAATTGCGGGCTTTCGGTTGCGACGATGAAATGCGCAGAGGCATGTTCCAGCGCCGGGCAGGAATGACGATCAGTGATTACAACAACATAGGCGCCAGATTCGGCTGCCATCTCGGCAGCGATGACGGAGCGGCGTGCATAGGGCTTCTTGGTCAGAATGATAACGGCGTCCTCTTTGCCGAGCCCGGCAAAAGCAGAACTTATGGACGCGCCCATGCGCCCCGCTACTTTCCAGTTCTTGGCAAAATAACGGGCGAGATAGCCGAAATATTCGATGAGCCCGGTCGAGCTGAACGCACCAAGGAGATGGACTTCCCGCGCGCTGTTCAACCGCTCGACAACATCAGAAAGACGCTTGCGATCCACGTCCTGTCCGAGCTTGGCGAGATTATCCACGCTGGCAGACAATTGCCTGTCGAGGAACGGCAGACGCGTGTCGTCATCTTCCTCGCTCGTCAGCAACTCGGCCCGCTGCGCAAACGACATCGCCTGACGCCCGACAGCATCGCGGCAGAGATCGCGCATGCTCTCGTAGCTGGCAAAACCAAGGGCCTGAGACAAACGGGAAAAAGTTGCAGGCGCAAGCCCCGCATTGGCTGCCACCGTGCGCAAGGAGCGGGTCGCGACTTCGATTTCATGCTCAACAACATAGTCCGCCGCCTGTCTGAGGCGCTCGCTCAGCTCGCCATATTGGCCAGCAATCCGGTCCTGTATTGTTGACGTTCCCAGCATCCCCAAACCTCTTTATGGGCGCCCCGTTTCAGAGGTCTTTTTCATCGTATAAAATTCCAATTGTTTTACTTAAAGTCAACACTTGAAACAAATGTTTCTATAGGTTATAAATCCGACCCCACGGCCCTCTCTCATGACCGGCACAAACGCCAGAAATCAAACGTTTCATATTGGACATCGCCATGTCACATTTGTTTCCCCGCCATACAAAAGCCCTTCCTCCGACCATTGACCATGGAGAAGGGGTCTACTTATTTGATGTCAATGGCAAAAAATACCTCGATGGCTCGGGTGGCGCTGCCGTCTCCTGCCTTGGTCACAGCGACCCCGATGTCCTCAAGGCCATTCATGAGCAGATTGATGTCATCCCCTTTGCGCACACCGGCTTCTTTACCTCCAAGCCTGCCGAGGCCCTCGCCGATAAGCTGATCGCCCACGCTCCGGAAGGGTTGGATCGCGTCTATCTCGTCTCCGGCGGGTCCGAAGCCGTGGAAGCGGCAATCAAGCTGGCGAGACAATATTTCCTCGAGATCGGCCAACCGGAACGCCACCGCATCATCGCCCGTCGGCAGAGCTATCATGGCAACACGCTTGGAGCTCTGGCTGCAGGTGGCAACCTCTGGCGTCGCGAACCCTTCGCTCCCCTGATGATCGAGACCAGCCACGTCAGCCCCTGCTATGAGTATCGCGATAGAAAGCCCGATGAGACCGCTTTTGACTATGGCCAGCGCGTCGCCAATGAACTAGAAGCCGAAATCCAACGCGTCGGGGCCGATCAGGTCATGGCCTTCATTGCCGAGCCTGTCGTCGGTGCGACCGCTGGTGCTCTTGCACCGGTCGAGGGGTATTTCAAACGCATCCGCGAGATCTGCGATCACTATGGCATCCTGCTCATTCTGGACGAGGTCATGTGCGGCATGGGACGCACCGGCACCCTGTTCGCCTGCGAACAGGACGGCATCGCCCCCGATATTCTGACCATCGCCAAGGGCCTTGGCGCAGGCTATCAGCCCATCGGGGCCATGCTCTGCACCGGCACTATCTACAAGGCGATTGAGGATGGCAGCGGCTTCTTCCAGCACGGCCACACCTACATCGGGCATCCGACCGCCAGTGCGGCAGCCCTTGCCGTGCTGACCAAACTGACCGATGGCGGCCTCGCCGACCGCAGTCGCGTCATGGGCGACAAACTGCGCAACGCACTGTCCGAGGCCTTCGGCCAGCATCCCAATATCGGCGACATCCGTGGCCGTGGCCTCTTTATCGGCATTGAGATCGTCGAGGACAGGGAAAGCAAGAAGCCGTTCGATCCGTCAAAGGCCGTCGCCAAGGCTCTGAAGAAAGCCACTTTCGAGGCCGGTCTCATCTGTTATCCGATGAGCGGCACCATCGATGGCGGCAACGGGGACCACATCCTGCTGGCTCCCGCCTTCATCATCGAGGACAAACATGTGGCCGAGATCGTCAGCAAGCTCCAGACTGCCTTCGATCAGGTGCTGTCGTGAGCCTGCCCGACTACACGTACTTGCCCAAAATCATGCTCGCGCCCAACGGGGCGCGACGCACCAAGGCGGATCATCCCGCCCTGCCGGTCACCATTTCCGAAACCGTCGAGGCAGCACGCTCCGCATTCGAGGCCGGTGCCGATGGCCTCCATACCCACGTCCGGGACGAACATCAACGACACTGCCTTGATGCCGGACTCTATCGCGAATTGCTGAGCGAACTAGCTCTCGTGGTGCCAGACATGTTTGCCCAGATCACCACCGAGGCGGTCGGGCGCTACAGCCCGCTCGAGCAGCGAGACTTGGTAAGAGCGATTGAACCCAGGGCGGTCTCCATCGGCCTCAGGGAAATGACCAGCGAAGGGGACACCCCGGAAGTTTCAGCTTTCTATCATGAGCAACGAGACCGGGGCGTCGCGATCCAGCATATTCTCTATGATGTGGCGGACGTTGATCACCTGACAGATGCCTGCGCGTCGGGCCTCATCCCGGCCGACGGCCTGCAACTGCTCTTTGTTCTGGGACGCTACACGACCGGACAACAATCATCCCCAAGCGATCTTGACCCGTTCATGTCATCCCTCGCCCGACTGGAAGAAAAGCTCGAAATAAAGGCCGACTGGTCTTGCTGCGCCTTCGGGCAGGGCGAGACCGACTGCCTGTTGCGGGCAATGGCATTGGGCGGCAAGGTTCGGATCGGCTTTGAAAACAACCTGTTCAATCAGGACGGCTCGCTTGCTACCTCCAATACGGAGCGCGTCAGGGACCTGATCCGGGCGATGGAAGACAAGCCCTAACCGGCCTTGGTTAAGAGTTTGTTTGCCATGAGGCGAGAAACAGGACCCCTCTGTCCAAAGCCTAGGAATTGGCAAAGACTTCAAGCCTATAGTGGTGCGACCTGAACCAAGTCAGCGCAGCAACGGACCGGCATGAAGACCTTCGCTCCCTATCGATTTCTGGCCATATTGGCAGTTTTCCTTGGCTGCGCCATCGCCAGCAACAATGGGTATTTCTATTATTTAAACCATACGCTGGCCGAAAAGCGCATGTCGCTGGACAAGAAACCGTCCACTGGTCGCATTGCTCTGCTGGAAATCGACAACAAGAGCCTGACCGCCATCGGCACATGGCCATGGAAGCGTTCGATCTACGCCGACATCGTCGAGAAGGCCTTCTCAGCAGGGGCCGAAGAACTGGCCTTCGATATCGACTTTAGCGCCTCATCTTCCCCTAAGGAGGATCAGGCCTTTCAGAAAGCTCTGGAAAATGCAGAAGGGCCCGTCACGCTGGCCCTGTTTCAGCAGCACAACATCTCAGACACCTCGAAGGCGACCATCCAGACCAACCGCCCCATCGCAGCGCTGGAGGAGAGCGCCTGGCTCGCAACCGTCAATGTGCTCGCCGATCCCGATGGCGTGATCCGCAACTTCCCCCTCGCGCAGGAAGTGGACGGCGTCTCTTATCTGTCCCTGACCAGCGTGCTTGGCGGCGTGCAGACCATCACGCCCGGAACCTTCATCGTCGATTACGGCCTCGATCCGGACACCATCCCGACCTATTCGGTCATTGACCTGTTGGAGGGCCGATTGCCAGCCGATGCGTTGCAATCGCGCAAGGTGCTGATCGGAGCAGGCGCTGCGGAACTGCGCGATACGTTGGCAGTGCCCGTGGTCGGAATGATTTCCGGTCCGAAAATGCAGATCCTCGCCGCCGAGAACCTTCTCATGGGCAGAGCCCTGACCATGGCGCCGACCCTCTGGACCATGCTGCTGTCCGGCTGCGTCTTTGCCATATTGCTCGTGCTGGTGATGAGCAAAAAGGCAAGTTCCTATCTGAAATTTGCCGGCCTGATCGGTCTTTCCCTCGGGGTCGAACTCGTCGCCCTGATCATCTATTTCAAACAGCCACTGATTCTTCAAACCGGCATGGTGCAGGCTCAGATCGTCGGGTCTGCGGTGATGCTCACCCTGTTCGAAATCCGCTTCAAGGATCTGCTGCTCACGCTCACCCTGCGCCGCAACCAGAGCATTTCGGCTTTCCTGCAGACCATCATCAAGGACAGCTTCTCCGGCATCATCATCATCACCGAAGAAGGCCTCATCCTTGAAATCAGCGAGCAGGCGAAAACCATTCTGAAGCGTCTGGGATATGTCGTGGACGAGGGAGAGATGATCGACCGAACCCTGCCCGGAGAGATGATCGATGTCCTCTTCGACATGGTCGTATCGTCCCTTGAGGATGCCTCCGAGCAGATGCTCCGAACCCTTGAGATACAGTCCGGCGGCGACTGCTGTTATCTGGAATATTCCATCACGCCATCGGTCGTGACCACCAATCAGCAGGAAGATGCCCACGATCGCCGTGTCATCACGATGATGTTCCACGACATCACGGACGCCCACAAGGAGCAGATGCGCCTCGAGTATTTGGCCGACCATGACCCGGCAACCGATCTGCTCAACCGGTCCAGTTTCTGCAATCTCGTGACCGAACGCTTGCAAGACGCGTACGAGAACGGAGCCACAAACCAGAGCGCACTGATCTTCGCCTGTCAGGGCAGCAGGATGCAGAAAGTCGCGCAATCCCTTGGATCAGACTATCTGGATCAATTGATCCGGGACATCGCAGCACGACTGTCGAAGCTCAAGGGGTTTGATATCGTCGGCAGCGCGGAACAGAGTGTCTTCCTGCTCTTCGCCTACGGTGCGACAGATGATAAAGCTCCGGAGCTGATTGCCACGATCCGCCAGTGCGTCGAGGCCCCCTACTCGGTGCGAGGCCACGACATCATGATCGGATGCCAGGTCGGCGTGGTGGATTTGCAGCAGGGTGGCACGGACGCCCACGACCTCGTCCGCGCCGCGACCGTCGCCTTGCATCGGTCCAGAGAAGACGGTGTCGACCACATGATCTACACCTCGGACCTTGCCGCCGATGTTATGCAGCGCCGTGAGCTGGAACGAGAAGTCCTCGGAGCGCTCGAGCGTGACGAATTCCAGCTCTGCTACCAGCCACAGGTCAACCTCAGAACCGGCGAAACCATCGGCTGTGAGGCCCTCATCCGCTGGCATCATGCCGATCTCGGCCTCATCCGACCCGATCTCTTTATCCCGATTGTCGAGGAGAACGGCATGATTGTCGATCTCGGCCGCTGGATCATCGAAACCGCCTGCCGCGATGCCATGAGCTGGCCAAAGGATGTCACGGTGGCAGTCAACGTGTCAGCGGTTCAGTTCGTTCGCTCCGATGTTCTTCAAGACATCCGGCAGGCCCTGAAGATAACCGGGCTGCCAAAAGAACGGCTCCATATCGAGATCACAGAATCCCTGTTCATTGCAGATCCCGATGCCATCATCACCCAGCTCAATGCCATTCGCGAAGACGGTATCAAAATCGCGCTCGACGACTTCGGCACGGGCTACTCGTCCCTCAGCTACATCCACCAGTTCCCGCTCGACAAGATCAAGATCGACCGGGCCTTCGTCAAGGATCTGCCTCATTCGCTCGATTCGCTCGCCGTGATCAACGCGGTCACAGCCCTTGCTCGCGGCTTCGACATGAGCATTGTCGCAGAGGGGATGGAAAACGAGGCGCAAGCCGAAGCCCTGCGCATCGCCGGGTGTCAGATCGGTCAGGGATATTTCTTTGGCAAACCCATGAGCCAGCTCGAATTCACCCAGCATCTGGTGAGTGAGATGGACAGCCCGGCACCAACCAAACTCGCCGCCGGATAAACAAAAGGCACGGCCACCCCTGAATGAAAGGGACCGACCGTGCCTTGATTGTTCCGACAAGATGCTGGCAAAATCTTGGCCAGCCCCATCGTCTCCAGTTATTTGCCGACTTTGACGGCTTTGCCCTTCTTGAAGGATTCCCAGGCGGCCATGGCCAGTTCCTGAGCCTTCAGACCATCGATATGGTCCGGATAATGCTCTTCGACCTGACCGGTCACGAGGCGACAGAAGGTCTGCAGCTCTTTCTTGTAGGCAAGAGCATAGCGCTCCATGAAGAAGTCGAGCAGCGGATCACTGCGGTAGCCCTGTTTGTTGGCGAGCGTCACCGCGGTGCCGCGCAGGTTGTTGGCGCGCACCATGCCTTTTGATCCATGAACCTCGACGCGCTGGTCATAGCCATAGCTCGAGCGGCGGCTGTTGGTGATCACAGCGATCTTGCCGGTTTTCGATTTCAGCGTGACGGCAACGGTGTCGAGATCGCCGATCTTGCCGATTTCCGGATCGGTCAGAACCGAACCGGTCGCATAGACTTCTTCGATCTCGTCATCGAGCACATAGCGGGCCATGTCGAAATCGTGGATCATCATGTCGACAAAAATGCCGCCGGACGTCTTCAGATAGTCGATGGATGGGGCTGACGGGTCACGCGAGGTGATCTGAACCAGTTCCACTTCGCCCACTTCGCCGTTGAGAATGTTGCGCTTGACCGCGTCGAAGTTGGTATCGAAACGACGGTTGAAGCCCATCATCATGATGACGCCAGCCTTCTCAACTGCCGTGACACATTCACGAACCCTGCCAAGGTTCATGTCGATGGGCTTTTCGCAGAAGATATGCTTGCCACCATGTGCTGCTTCCAGAATCTGTTCGGCATGATGGTCGGTCGGGGAGGCGATGATCACGGCATCGATATCCGGATCGTCAACAATTTCCATCGTGCTGGCACGGGCGGCGCCGGTCATTGCCTGAACCCAGGCGGCAGCCTCGTCGCGCGGATCGTGAACAGCGACGATTTCAACCTTGTCGAGGTCACTCACTGCTCTTGCGTGCATTTGGCCAATGCGGCCGGCTCCCAATAGACCGATACGGATCATATGTTTTTCTCCAATGCGTACGTACAAATGATGCGATAATGCTCTGCCATCTATACGGCAGAATGATTGCATATCCATCACGACCGGCGATGCGTCTTCTGCCTGGGCATCATGGTGCCGCAGGGAGAGTTCGCCTTTAGTCTTGCTTCATTTGCACCAAACGCGGCGAACAGTCAAATTCGTCGCACCCGAATTGCGCTCTGAGAGGTGGACAAGATGTCACACCCCGACAGCAGGAACGCTCACTTTGCTGCATTATGCTCCACGAGCGCAAGCAGCATATCGTCTGCCCAGCTGTTCAGCTGCAGGCGCTCGACAAAGCCGCAATGACCACCATAGGGACGCACCTCAAGGCTCAGCCCGTCAAGCACTGGCAAGAGATCGACCGAGCCGACCGGGATGATCGGATCATCCTCGACCATCACCACATGACAGGGCACATCCATGCGGGAAAGATTTTCTGCCGTCAGCGCATAGGCACGGAAATAACTCGATGCATTGGGATGCTCCGAGAAGCGCGGAATGAAATCCTCATGCATGGCAAAGATGTCATGATGCTTCAGCAAAGTGTCATGCTCGGCCAGATCTTTAAAGACGACAATCTTCTTGCGGAACGACTTCTGCCATTTGTCTGTGAAGTAGCGATTGTAGACCGAGTAGGATCGGATTGCCAATGCCGCGCTTTCGGGGTCGATGGGCGGCGAGAAGGCGATCGCGCCATCCAGATGAATATCCCGCTCCGACGCGAAGGCTGCCACCCGGACAACGAAATTGGCCCCGAGCGAATAGCCGCCAAGATAGGCTCGCTCATGAGGAAAGCGCCGATTGATCTGCTCGAATGCATCAAGCACTTCATCAAGCCGGATCGCGAGGAAGGGCTCTGCATTGAGATGATGGCTCGGTCCGTGATCCCTCAGATGCAGGCGGAAAACCGAATGCCCAGCCTCCTCCAGCCGGATGGCGGCAGACTGCAGATAGGTCGACCAGGCGGTGCCTTCCCAGCCATGGATCAGTGTCACAAGCACCTTGCCAAGCTCCCGCCCCGACGTGTAGACGCCATGCAGCCGGACGCCGTCGCCACACTCGAGGATCACCTCTTCACTTCTGGCATTCAGCGCCTTGGCGCGTCGATTGATCAGCCACTTGCGCGGTCCGTGATTGGCAAGGATCGTGTTGACGTGCGCATTGCTGAAGGGAAAAATCGGTATGGATGTCATGATGCCTAGAAGATCAAAGAAAAAGGCGCCCGACAAGACCGGACGCCCCTTTGTACGCTATTCAGTCTGCGACCGATCAGCCGATGATGGCATTCAGCGTTGCGCTTGCGCGCATCACGGCAGCCTTTTTCTCGATGCTCGGATGGTAGTAGCCACCGATATCGGCAGGAGCACCCTGTACCGCAGCGAACTCGGCAAGGATCGCAGCTTCCTTCTCGGCAAGCGATGCCGCGATGGGAGCGAAGTGGGCAGCAAGAGCCGCATCCTCGGTCTGTGACGCCAGAGCCTCGGCCCAGTAACGTGCGAACCAGTAATGGCTGTCGCGGTTGTCCGGCTCACCCACCTTGCGAGAAGGCGACCGGTTGTAATCGAGCACGCCTTGCGTCGCGGCTTCGGCAGCAGCGCCTAGCACGCCTGCCTTCTTGTTCCCCTTGCTATCGGCAAGGAAGTTGAAGCTTTCACCAAGGGCACAGAACTCGCCCATGGAGTCCCAACGCAAATGGTTCTCGGCAACAAGCTGCTGCACATGCTTGGGAGCAGATCCACCGGCACCGGTTTCAAACAGACCGCCACCATTCATCAGCTTGACGATCGAGAGCATCTTGGCAGAGGTGCCAAGCTCGAGGATCGGGAACAGGTCGGTTAGATAGTCGCGCAGCACGTTGCCGGTGATGGCGATGCTGTCCTTGCCTGCGGTGATGGTCTCGAACGACTGACGGGTTGCTTCACGCGGTGCCATGATCTGGAACTTGTCGGCAACACCGGCAGCCTCGAGCGCAGGGACTACGAACTTGAGCAGTTCCGCATCGTGGGCACGGTTGGCATCAAGCCAGAAGATCGATTCCGAACCAGTGAGGCGCTGACGGTCCATGGCCAGCTGGATCCAGTTCTCGATGGGAGCCTTTTTCACGGTGCAGGCGCGCCAGATGTCACCACCTTCAACAGCATGCTCGTGCAGGATCTCGCCATTGGCCAGAACGATGCGGATGGAGCCATCAGCAGGAACTTCAAAGGTGGTCGGATGGGAGCCATATTCCTCGGCCTTCTGGGCCATCAGACCAACGTTGGCAACAGCACCGGCGGTGGCGGGGTTGAGTGCCCCGTTTTCCTTGAAGAATTTGATGGTCTCGTCATAGACGGTTGCATAGCAATTGTCCGGGATAACGCAGTTGACGTCGCCCTTGGTGCCGTTTGCATCCCAGCCCTTGCCGCCAGCGCGGATGAGCGCAGGCATGGAGGCATCGATGATGACGTCTGACGGGACATGCAGGTTGGTGATGCCCTTGTCGCTATCCACCATATAGATCGCCGGACGCTCTGCGTCGAGCGCTGCAATGTCAGCCTTGATCTCGGCGGCATTCGGCATCCCGTCGATGCGCTTGAGCACATCACCCATGCCGGAGTTGGCGCTGACACCAGCGGCGGCCAGAGCCTCGCCATATTTCTCGAAGATCGGAGCCATCCATGCCTTGACCGCATAGCCGAAGATGATCGGGTCGGAGACTTTCATCATGGTCGCCTTCATGTGAAGGGAGAACATGATGCCGTCCTGTTTGGTTTTTTCGATCTCATCGGCAAGAAACGCGCTGAGTGCCTTGGCGGACATGAAGGTCGCATCGGTCACGGTGCCTTCGGTCAGATCCCAGCCGTCCTTGAGCACGGAAACGGACCCGTCCTTGGCAACAAACTCAATCTTCGCCTTGCCGGCCTGAGCGGCGGTGATGGTTGCGGATTTCTCATTGGCATAGAAATCATCGCCCGACATGGACGAAACGTGGGTCTTGCTGTCCTTGACCCAGGCACCCATGGAATGCGGGTTCTTCTGAGCAAAGTTCTTGACGGCCTTGGCAGCCCGGCGGTCGGAGTTGCCCTCGCGCAGCACAGGGTTCACGGCAGAACCCTTGATGCTGTCGTAGCGCGCGCGGATGTTCTTTTCCTCATCTGTCTTCGGCTCTTCGGGATAAGCCGGCAGATCGTAGCCCTGTGCCTGCAATTCGGCGATGGCAGCCACCAGCTGCGGCACCGAGGCGGAGACGTTCGGCAGCTTGATCACGTTGGCATCAGGCGTTTTCACCAACTCACCCAATTCGGCGAGATCATCGCTCTGACGCTGTTCTGCGGTCAGCTTCTCGGGGAACGTGGCAATGATACGGCCAGCCAGCGAAATGTCCTTGGTACCGATTGCAATATCGGCAGCTGACGCAAAGGAGCGGATGATCGGCAGAAGCGACGCGCTTGCAAGCTCGGGCGCTTCGTCCACGATGGTATAAATGATGTCTGGATTGGATTGATCGGCCATGTGTTTACCTTTCCGGTTCCCGAATTCCGAATACCCGACGACTTGTCAAAGGGGCCGGGCTTCTGTGCAGCGATGCTGCGATCCCCCTGCCAGCGCATCGCCTGCAATAAGCGGTCTGGCGCAGAGGTGTAAGTGATGTCGTGTCAAGAGACCCGCCTTAATCGCCCGCCCATCAGTCCTAAAGACCGCAAGGCAGGCATGAGCACGAAGAAAGGCAAACCAGCTGACGCGTGCGCACTATGCGAAATCAACCATGGACATTCAAGCAAGGACTGCGCTCAAAGCCTGCACTTGCCACAAATTGTCACCTGTTTCCTCACTTCAGGCGTCTTTAGTCCCATGCAGAAGTCATTGAAATAGAACATCTGTCGCATGAAAGGCAAAAGTGCCTTTCGTGGTCACAAACTCCATTTCGCCATTTCGATTTCCATAAAAAGCTCCAAAGCCGGAAAAGGCAGGATTCACGCTCCAAAACGGCCGGTCACAAGAACAGGCACCCCAATTGAAGTGCAATTTATACCTTACACAACCTTCGGCAACAGATGACACAAGAGAAATCACTTACAGCTTATCGAAATCTACTTGCTGTGCCTCACCAAACAGTCGCCAAAAAAGAAAAAATTAAGGAACATTATCTAAAGTCGGCCAAGTATTTCGCAAACGTTCTCGGCAGTGATGAGCAAGGAAGAACCATGTTTTCCCGTATGATGATTACAACAAAAATGCTGATAGCAAGCATTTTGACACTTACAGTCGTTCTGGCTCTTGGGATCGCCGTGATCGGATGGCAGAGTGCGACCATCACACACGAGATTTCGTTCAAGCAGGCGGAGGCAATTGCGCAAAAAGAGGCGGCCGAGGTCAAGATTGCTCTTGAATATGGTCTGGTCTCCGCATCCAACATGACCCACGCTCTGGCGGCGCTCAAGCAAGAGGGACAAGCCTCCCGGAATTCGTGGACAGCCATCCTCGAGAAGACCCTCAAGGACAACAAGAAGCTATCCGGCACCTGGGGCGCCGTGATCGGCGACAAACTGGATGGCAAGGACAAGGACTTCGTTAACGCCGAGCATCACGACGCCAGCGGCATCTGGCGTCCCTACTTCTTCCGCAATCCGGACGGCACGATCGGCTTCCGCACTATTGCCGACATGGATTCCAAGTCGCAGGAAGAACTGTCCTGGTTCTATGGTGCCTACAACAGCGGCAAAAGCTTCATGACGGAGCCCTACAGTTGGGATATGGGTGGAAGAACCGTGGTCGGCGTATCTTTGGCAATACCCATCAAGGATGCGTCATCCGCCACCATTGGTGTCGCTGGCACCGATCTAATCCTGACCGATCTGTCCAACATGCTGGCGGCCGAAGAGCCACTCGGAACCGGATCTGTACATTTGATCTCGCAGGCCGGCAAATGGGTTGCCCATCCGGATGGAGCCCTACTTGGCAAGGACTGGTCCGAGGGCCGTTCTGAGGCGGACCTCAGCCATCAGGCCGACGTTCTGAAGGCTGCAAAAACCGCCACGAGTTACAGCTATCAGGGCTATTCGAACAGTCTGGGTAAAGACGTCATCCGGATCATCGAGCCCGTCACCTTCGGCGATACCGGGGCTTCTATGGCTCTGGTCGTCAATGTGCCTGTCAGCACCCTGTCCGCAGAAAGCCAGCATATCCTCAATGCCGTATTGCTTGTTGGCCTCGTTCTGATGATCACTGTCGGCGCAGCTCTGTTCTTTGTCGGCCGGTCAGTCATCAGCAAACCGCTCACCCTGACCATCGAAAGCATCCGCGCACTGGTCAACCGCAACTATGACGCCAAGCTCCACTATCTGGACCGACAGGACGAGATCGGGCAGATCAATCAGGCACTGGAAGTTTTCCGCGAAAGCTCTCAGAAGGCAGAACAGCTCAGCAATGCTCAAAAAGAAGAGCAGCGCGAACAATTGCGCAAGGCCGCACTGGTCAACGACATCGCCAAACAATTCGACCAGCAGATCTCGGGACTTCTGGAAACAGTCGCCCGGTCCGTTGATGAGCTGACATCCGCATCGATCACCCTGACCAAGGGTGCCGATGACACGTCCTACCGTTCCAATGCAGTGGCTGCAGCCTCCGAGGAAGCGACCAGCAATGTTGAAACCGTCGCCTCCGCGGCAGAAGAGCTCTTCTCCTCGGTCAATGAAATCGACCGTCAGGTCGGACAGTCCAACAAGATCGCCGAGAATGCGGTCTCTCAGGCGATGCACACCAACGAAAAGATCGAGGGTCTTTCCACCGCTGCCAATCGTATCGGCGAAGTGGTCAGTCTGATCACGGACATTGCCGAGCAGACGAACCTTCTGGCCCTCAACGCCACCATCGAAGCGGCTCGCGCGGGAGAGGCAGGCAGAGGCTTTGCCGTCGTGGCCGCCGAAGTGAAAGAACTGGCGAACCAGACCTCCAAGGCCACCGACGAGATCTCGCAGCAGATTCAGGCCGTACAGAATGAAACCATCGGCGCCGTCGAGGCCATCAAGGCCATCACCGATACGATCGAAGAGATGAACCGGATCGCAGCCGCGATTTCAGAAGCCGTACAACAACAGGGCCTCGCCACCAAGGAAATCGCCCGTAACATTCAGGAAGCCTCCATCGGCACCAAGGAAGTCTCCAGCAACATCGTCGGCGTTTCCAACTCGGCCAATGACACCGGAGCAGCAGCCCGCATGGTCAATGGCTCCGCGTCCAGCCTCAAAGGCGAAGCGGACAGCCTGCGCACCGACGTGCACAAGTTCCTCACGGACATCCGGAACATCGTCAGCGCCGCTTGACCAGGGCCTGTGCCCGTCAATCAGACGGCACCCGATTAGCAAGAAGAGCCGCCCATCAGCGGCTCTTTTTATATGAGCTCAGCCTCGCCCCGACCCTTTGGCACACATCTCCTCACCTTCACCATTTTTGCTGCTTTCTGCAACCACACTCCCCCTTCACAATCGCGAACAACCGAACACGACTGCACAAGACCGAAGAGGAGATTGAAGAGATGAAGAAAACACTCGTCATGCTGATGATCTGTCTGGCAACACCAGCCCTTGCCGATCAGGACCCTAACAGACCCACCGGCAAGATCGCACGGGACCTCGGCATTCCCGAAGCAGCTTTCATTCGCTGCTTCAAGCCGGTGCGCCCCGAGCCGGGCAAAAACCCGAGCGGCGCCAAGCAGCGCCAGAACAAAGCCATCCTGTTGCCATGCCTGCAGAAGGCGAACCCCTCGATCACCAACCGCAAGCTTGATCAGGTCATGGATCGCTATCGCCCCGAAGGGGCCTTCCGCAAGGATTGATCACGCTTGACCACAAATGAGACGATCCACCTCTGCTGGATCGTCTCATTGCTTGCCAGCTCATGCCAAACATGCAAGGGAAGAGAGGAACATTATCACTCAACAATGGCATCATCCGTGAGCGCGTCTCGTGAGCCTGCCATCCCCTTCCAAGAAAGGCTCATCCGATGAGCGAGCTCCCTCCCTGCCCCCAGTGCAACAGCACCTTCACCTACGAAGACGGCCCGCTGCTGATCTGCCCCGAATGCGCCCATGAATGGTCTGCATCAGGCGATGAGGACACCACCCCGATGGTCCGCGACGCCAATGGCACTCCCCTTGCCGATGGCGACACCGTGACCGTAATCAAGGATCTCAAGATCAAGGGCACCAACGATGTTGTCAAAGTCGGCACAAAGGTGAAGAATATCCGGATTGTCGATGGAGACCACGACATTGATTGCAGGGTGCCCGGCATAGGCCCCATGGGGCTGAAGTCGGAATTCGTCAAGAAAGTCAGCGAATAGGCACGTCCGATCAGATCAAGAAGAGGGAACGGGGATGAAATACACCGCAGCACACTGGGGCAGCTACGAAATTGACGGCGAACAACTGAAGCCGGTATCCGACGATCCCGCTCCCTCCCGCATTGGCAGGGGTTGGGTCTCCGCCGCCCGCGATACCAACAGCCGCATCCTCAAACCCGTCGTCCGCCGTGGCTGGCTCGATGGAGATGGCGGTACCAACCGCTGCTCCGACAGCTTTGTCGAGATTTCGTGGGACCGTGCCGTCAGCCTTGTCGCCGACGAGATCAAACGCGTGCGTTCAGAGCACGGCAACGGCGCGATCTATGGCGGCTCCTATGGCTGGGCGAGCGCTGGCCGCTTCCATCATGCCCAGAGCCAGTTGAAGCGCCTCCTCAATCTCGCAGGCGGTTTTGTCAGCGGCCGCAACACCTATTCCCACGCCGCCGGCGAGGTCATTCTTCCCCACATCACCGGCCTCGGTCAGGACGCTGTGCAGCAGACCTCAACAACATGGTCACTGCTCGCAAAGCACTGCACCTTGCTCGTCGCCTTTGGCGGTATTTCAGGACGCAACAGCCAGACCTCGTCATCCGGTACCCTGCGTCACGAAACCGAAGGCTGGCTCGAGACCATGCCCGCCCGCAAGGTGAACATTTCGCCGCGCAAGAGCGACATGCCCAGCGCCGACTGGCTGTCGATCCGACCCGGCACCCGACGTCGCCCTGATGCTGGCCCTCTGCCACACGCTGCTGGTCAATGACCTCTATGACGACGACTTTGTGACGACCTACACCAGTGGCTGGCCGGTGCTGCGCGACTATCTGATGGGCATTCAGGACGGTATCCCCAAATCTGCGGTCTGGGCCGCAAGCCTCTGCGACGTGGATGCCGCTGAAATCTATACGCTGGCCTCCGACATGGCACGCAACGAGACCTTCATCAACATCGCATGGGGGCTGCAACGCAGCGACCACGGCGAACAGGCCGTCTGGGCTGGACTGGCCCTCTCGACCATGCTCGGGAAAATCGGCCAACCCGGTGCCGGGTTCGGCTTCGGTTATGGCTGCGTCGGCAATTTCGCCCGCCCCACCAAGCGCTTCCCATGGCCGGGGCTGCCGCTCGGCAAAAATGCCGTTGCGGACTTCATCCCGGTGGCTCGCATTGCCGACATGCTGCTCAATCCTGGCGGCGAGTACCAGTATAACGGCGGGACACGCGCCTATCCCGACATCCGCCTCGTCGTCTGGTCCGGTGGTAATCCTTATCATCATCATCAGGATCTCAAACGGCTCTCGAACGCCTGGACACGACCCGAGACGGTCGTCGTCTGCGACCACAGTTGGACCGCAACAGCCCGCCGTGGCGACATCATCCTGCCCGCGACAAGCCCGCTGGAACGCGCCGACATCATGATGAACAAGTCCGAACCGGCCCTCATCTACATGAGCCCCATGTTCGAGCCAATTGGAGAGGCAAAAGACGACCACGATATCTGGCGTCTGGTGGCGGGCAAACTGGAGCTGGAAGAGGCCTTCACTGAAGGACGCGACAAGGACGGCTGGCTCCGCTGGCTATGGGACGAAGCCCGCGCGATTGGTGCGGCAGAGGGCATCGCCATGCCCGACTTCGAACAATTTATCGCCGATGGCCGCTTTGACATCCTCGACGCCGCAAGCGACCGCATCGCCTTTGCCGACTTCATCGAGGACCCGATCAGCAACCCGCTCAAGACCGAAAGCGGCCGGTTCACCCTTTTCAATGAAACCATCGCGGCGATGGATCTCGCCGACTGTCCGGGGTTACCCTCATGGATGGAACCGGTCGAAAGCCTGATCGACACCCCTGGAGGCGCACTCCATCTCATCTCGGCCCAGCCGGACACACGCCTGCACAGTCAGAATGACCGCGGCAGCGAGGCCCAGAGCGACAAGATCAAGGGCCGGGAGGCCTGCTATCTGCACCCCGAGACCGCAGCATCCCGCGACATCGCGGAAGGAACCATCGTCCGCATCCACAACAGACGGGGCGCAACCCTTGCAGGCGTGCGTTTCGATGCCGCCCTGCGCAAGGATTGCATCGCCCTGCCAACCGGGGCCTGGTTCGACCCTGCGGTGATCGATGGTGAATGGATCGATCTGGCAGGCAACCCAAATGCTGTCACGCTGGATCAGGGAACCTCGGGGCTCGGACAGGGAAACATCGGCCACACGACGCTAGTGTTTGTCGAGCCTTGGGACAAGGATCTCCCTCCGCTCAGCATCAATCAGCCGCCACAGATCGATCCAGCCTGAGGCGCGAAAGAGCTCAGGCAGTCAATCATGATGGAATGAGGAGGAACGGGCAGGCAGACCCTGAGCTCACATAGCGAGGGAATGGTTGATCCCGCCATTGACCTGAAGCACTTCGCCGGTCATGCCGCCCGAAGCATCGCTGAGCAGGAATTCGACGGCACCGGCGACCTCGTCGGTCGTCACAGGGCGCTTGAGGAAGGACCGGCGGCTCAGCATCGCATGAACCCGGCTGAAATCGGGCAGCACGCGTGAGGCTGGCGTTCTGAGCGATCCGGCAGAGACGATGTTGGCACGAATGCCCATTTCTCCCAGCTCGGACGCAATGATGCGGTTGGCATGTTCGAGAGCAGCCTTGGCAACACCGATGGCATCATAGCCCGGCACCACCTTCTCGCCCCCAAGGAAGGACAACCCGACAATCGACTTGAGATTGGGATTGCGCTTTACCGCTTCCCGGATCACCGAAATGTAGGAATAGCAGCTGTCGAGCATGGTCTGGGAGAATTCATCGCGGCTTGTCTCGAGCAGGCCCTTGGGCACGATGACGCTCGACTTGGCGATGCAGAAGACCAGACCGGTCACATCATTCAGATCATCGATATTCGCATAGGACTGCGAATAATCGAGCTCACGAACATCATGGCGTTCGGAAAACTGCTGGAACTTGTCCTTGCGACGGGTCGTGACCACAGTCTCCCATCCATTGTCGGCGAGATGCTCGGCAATGCCAAAGCCGATAGATCTGCGCGAAGACACGCCAACCACCAATGCCTTGCCGACGGGCTTGGGCTCGTTGGCCGGAGCCTTGGCGGGCTGCGTTATGGCCTCGGGCATCAGATTGGAGATCACGGAGAGATTATATCGTTTGTCAAGAAGGGAGCTGTATTTCGACACTTGTCCTTGCCAACTCATTGCTGTTCAACCCGCTACTTTAAACCACGAAGATGTGTCTCCGGCATGGTGGCGGTGAAGCTCGAAATCACCGAAGCAGGCACATCTACAAGGCCATAGGATTTGGCATTTACAAACATCAACGTCTGCTCACCCTTCCCTACGAGATTATCCTTATTATCACGGATTTCATGCTTCAGTGTGACAAATTTTCTATTGAGTGCATCAACTCGAACACGAACAAGCAGCTCATCGAACTCTCTCGTTTCGCGAATGAACTTGTGTGAAATGCTCCGGGTCAGGATGTAAAAGGGCGTCTCCTTGAGATCAAATCCCGGCATGCAGCGCCGAAAGAAGAGTTCTCGGACCTTCCCTACCCAACTGATATAGTTAGCAAAATATACATTGCCGACAGAATTTGTCTCATTATAGGTCGAGATCAGCTTGATGTTGAACCAGCGCTCATCGAACCAGCCTTCGGCCCAGCTGAGTGTCGTGGGATCGGTTCCCTGAACCGCCGGGACTGTTACATTTTGCTGGGAAATGTGATCAGAAGAGGCCCCCAAAGGCCCGTTTTGCACCGCGGGAACAAGCTGATTCGTAACGGAATCCGCATTTCTGGTTGCCGACTCACCGCTTTTCTCGCTCTCCATACCATCGGAAGCCCCCTCACCACGCGGCAAAAGAGCCAGCAGAGCGACGACTGGCGAGATGGCAACAAGCACCGGCGCTTCGCCAAGATAGCCCGCAGCCAGAAGGCAGAGCGCCATCAATCCGAAGAAACCCGGCTGGACCCCATGATCAACCCGGCGCCCCGTGAGCAACTCAGATACCAGCACGACGCCATAGGCAAGAAACAACGATGCAAAGAACAGCATGTAGTATTGCAGATCGACCCCGGTCACGACGCCAAGGGCGGCCAGACCGGCAGCCAAAGCGAACAGCGGTGTCGAGCTTTTGACCAGTGACAGCGGCAGGAAGGCTGCTAGGGGTCCGAGCTTGTCGGCTGCCTTCTGGCCAACGAGCCAGTTAAGCGCCAGCCGACTGCTGTCGAGCGTCGCGAACAGCCCCACCAGGCACCAGACGGCCAGCGCGACAGTCAGTGATGGCATTCCAAGCGCATGAACGCTCAACGCAACAAGTCCACCAAGGTCTGAGCCGAGGGTGCCCGGAGCCAGCCCGGTGACGAGCTGCGGATCGATGCCAAGCACGAGAAAGCCATTGGCCAGCAGCAGAATGAAGAATCCGACAGCGGCGAGCGCATATCCCTTCGACACGGACAGGCCCCGCTCTTCCATGGCAACCGCACGCTGCCATTGCTGCAGATCGAGCCAGGGGCCAAACAGCAACCCCAGCGCCACCGGTGGCAGATAGGCAAGAAAGACATCATCCTTAACCGCCAACCCGGACGCGCCATAACCGGTCCAGGGCATCAGGCCTTGCACGGCGATATAGGCAATGGCCATGACCAGCAGATAGCCTGCGTGGAGCCTGACCAGCCCTTGAAGCGACAGGCGGTCTGCGAGGGTGAGAGCGGCCAGCAGAACACAGACCATCAGCACGAGTGGCGCAGGCACTTCAAGCGGCATGAACAGATAGCGTGCAAGGGCAAACAGGGTGAGAGAGACCGCCAGCAACTGGTAGAGAATGAAAGGTCCGAAATAGCGATCCGTCAAACGATCCGCGATCGCTTTTAGCTTCGTCGGATCCTTGCGCCGTGACAGGACAAACCCGAAAGCGGCAAGGCCGAGGGCATTGGGAATGGCAAACGCCAGAAGACCCGTCATGCCGTAGCTCGCCGTAAAATGGAGCGAGAAGAACATTCCCAAGCCCCACAGCCAGGCGACTGCGCTCGAACCCGACCAGAATAGAATGGATGTCATTTCATGCTCTCAAGAAACAAGGTTTTCTTACCAAGGCGCCGTGACCGAACAACCATCCGATCTGATCTCTCACGCGTTTCAACTGCGTATCCCTGCCCGAAACCATTACGCATGTTTCGAAGATACACCATAGACACAAACCACGTAATCGTCTCACGACTGTGACACAAGCGAATAGTGCCCTAAAGTCCCCGAAAAGCGAGAAAACACTGGCAAGCAAACAACTTGAAGTGGAAATCACCTCAAAAAGCGGCATATTCCGCAATAGGGCACCAAACCGTTGAGCCCATCGGCCCGAAGCATTGTGACAGCCTCTTGTCGGCTCTCACCTGCGGGCTCAACGCCCTTCCCAATCCCGGTTCATCGCAACGGATCAATGAGACTGAAGCGTCGTTGACGCTGCCTCGAATTCCGTCACCTTGCCATCCCCGTCGCCATCACGCGGCAGCTCGGCTCCCCCGGCTGGCGATGAAAAATCGAACAGGGGTGGCTCCTTGGCCTTGAGGGTTGCCAGCCGCGGCGGGATCGGAACAAAGGCCCCATGCGCGTTGACACTGCGTTCGATGAGCTTGGTCGCAAAGGTCGGGACGGCAGCCCGGAGACCTCTGGTGGTGAAAAAGTTGCCCTTGACCTGAATGCTGCCCGCCAGCGCCTTGATCAGATCCTCACACAATTGCTCGTCGGGCTTCAAAGGCTCGGTCCAGAAGGTGTCGATGCTGTCCTGATGGGTGAGGCCCTTGATGTCATATAGGGCATGGCCCAGCACCTTGACCGGACAGCCGATCTTGACCGCATGCATGCCGACCGTGCTGTTGATCAGAATGCAGCCCTTCGCATGCTTGAGCATAAAGGTCAGGTTGCCGCCAACGATGAAATGCACCCGGCTGCCAACGCCCAGATCACGCGCCCGCTTGCGAATATAGCCACCCCAGCCTTCCCAACCATTGTCCAGCGGATGCGCCTTGAAAACCAGATTGCTGCGTTTGTGGGAATGCTCAGCGAACGAACGCAAGGTCAGCTCAATCGCTTCCTTCTGGTGCCCGAAGGGCGCGTTAGAACGCAACTGATAATCGCTTTGGAGCTGGAGCGAGAAAATGAAGAAGGACCGACTCCGGCGCCCCATGCGGGTGACGAGCCTTCGTGCAATGGCGTGTCGCCGCTTCTCCACAAACAGGCCCGGAATGCCGGAAATATATTCAAGCAGCGGATTGTAATACCGGTCCGCCTTATAGAAGGGATAGAAGAACCACAGGAAATAGCTCATGAGGTTATAGGTGACCTCATAGAAGATCTCCCGCGGCTTGGTATAGGGGAAACGCGCCTTCAGATCAGGCTGCCCGCACCGCGCGGCCACTTGTCGGATCTGGTCCGGATCATTGGGAAAATGCGAGAAGGCGGACATGCCGCCCCGCTCAAGCGTGATCCAATCGGGGCGCAAATAGCCGAACTCATAGGCATAGGTGGGAATATCGAGTTCGTATGCGACTTTCGCGGCCACCTGATGATAGGGCTTGCGGTCAGCATAATAAACGATGTCCGTTACGCCATGCTCTGCGATGAAGGCCCGCAAATAGGCTTCCCAGTTCGAGAAGCGATCGCGATAATTGTAGGACTCTTCCCCCCACCAGGCGATCTTGTCACCGAGGCAGAAATTGATCCGCAGACATTGATAGCCGCGGCCGTCAAGATTGCGTGCAACATTCCGCGCGAAAAAGGACGGGTGCCCCTGCAAAAACAGAAAGACCCGTGCCTCACGCTTGTCCGAATTTGCAATAGAACCCTGTCTCACGCGGATTTTTCGCCCATTTCTTTTTCTGATTTGGCAAGGGAGAAATCCGACCTCGGATCAATCAAAACGGTTAGATGTCCTGGCCACATTCCCGACCGACGACGTCGCTTGGTTGAGCAACATTAGCACCTTGCTAATTTCAACACTACGAGCATTCGTGACAAAAACAGAGTCTTTGTCTCTCAAGTGGAACGATTGGGCATAGAAGTAGGACTGCGCGTGTTTCATGTTGATGCGATAGATGGTCGGAACCTGACCACGCACCAGACGCTTGTAGGGTATGCCAAGGGTATCGAGAACCTTGGGATCCTCATAGCGGAAGACAAACACACCGGTTGCATCAGCACGTTCATCCATCAGACCACCGGCAGCAGCAATGGCTTCAAGCACGGAAATGGTCGCGGCATCGAACGTATAGATGGAAGGCTTCAGAACCGCACCAAGCACGGTGTAGCGCTGCGGATCGTGCGACAGATAGATACGGTCGCCACGAGACACATAGATATTCTCGCTGGGCTGCTCGATGACCGTTTTCATCAGCTGGATTCCCTGCTGCTCGCCGCGCATCAGGGTGATGTAGGTCTCACGAGCCGGGAACTTGGTGCCGCCAGCCTCAGCCACCACATCCAGCAACCGCTCTGCCTTCGAGGTAACGGGGTAGAGCCCCGGCTTGGCAACGTCACCGCTCATGGTAACAAGATTGCTCTCGTTGCGAACAACATTGACCAGCGCCTGAGGCTGAATGGCCTTGCCTTCAAGGTTTTCGACCACCAGCTCCTGAATCTGCAACGGGGTTTTGCCGTTGACCTTGATCGTGCCGGTGTAAGGCAGAGAGATATAGCCCTGATTGTTCACTTCAACGCGCGGGAATTCGGCGCGGTTTCCGCTCTTGCCGGAGAACAATCCGCCCTCGTCGGCCTCGAAGACGGTCACGGACAGAACATCGCCAACCCCAACCGTGGAGATGGGCGAGCGACGCTGGGAACTTGCGAACTGCTGATTGAGACCGACCGGGTTGAACGCCGAAAGCCCATCGACAACGTCAGAATTGACATCGACGGTCACATAGTCATTCTGTTTGCTTTGCTCTTCGATCTCCAGTGACATCGGCCCTTCCCGAGGCGTAATCGCGCAAGCGGAAAGAGTAAGAGAAAGAAGGAAAACACCCAAAAGTCTTGTCATCACAAAATCACTCACTCGTGAATTCGGAGATCACGAACCTGTCTTCGTTACGTCACCAACTGGTTAACACCTGACTGGCATCGTGTACAGGAGTTTGGCTTCTCCCGCGTGATTCGGCAAAGCTATAGCAGGGCTTTTTTAACAAACAGTTGCACTGAAGTCACATACACCGGGCCAGCAAAGTCAAATCAATCACTTAACACCAAATTCAGACGCGCACCAATCCCCCCGAACTGCACAAAAATTCTATACAAATCTGACCGTTACCATCCCAGCAGAGCAGCCATCTTTGCAATCCAGAAATTAATATAACCAATGATTTTTTTACGATTGGTTAACCGTAATTCTGACAGAGCAAAAATGACGTCTTCTCCCTGACAGGAGCGAAAATCAATAGGGCTGACATAGCTTGGATATTGGACGAGAGTCAAGTAAACCAAATCGTCTAGTTGTCTTCTTTTGGTCCTTCTAACAAAGGAGGTGTGATCTTTCGTCACACCCCACCCTGCATAGAAGGGCTGACCGTGGACAACCACCTGCTTTCCGCGCAGGAGCGCTTCGAATCCGGATAGCGAACTGATGGTCTCCACCACGTCGCATTGCTCGATCAAGCCGATGATGTCCGCCGCAGTTTCCTGCCGGTCCGCCAGCGCCAGAACCTCGCGCTCGGCAATGGTACCATTCCGCAGTCCGCTGGTCACATCCGGATGCGGCTTATAGACGATATAGGCATCGGGATTGTCTTGCCGGACGCGTTTCAGCAACAAAAGATTGGGATTTTCACCGCTCGACAGCGGCAGGCTGTCACTGCGGGTCTTGAGGATCGCGGCATCATCGCTAACCTGCCCGGGAACGAGGATTTTCTCTCTCTCGGAGGGGAAATGGTCGACCACCTCTCGTGAGCCAAGATTATACTTCGACACCTTGTACTCAACCGCAAGCGTGCGCATGCGAGCGCCCCGTGCCCGTTCCTCATCCGTCAGCTCCCAAGTCTCAAGCATCCATTCCAGATCGCTCGGCTGGCTGGGATCGTAATAGATGCCGCGGCCATCAAGAATGAGCGAGGACGCAGGAACCAGCGCTGCCCCGAGACCGACAGAACGAATGAAGCCATCCTCGACATTGACAATAGGCACATCAGCTTCATCCGCTTGACGTCTTTGATCTTCACTGAGACGGGTGGTCCAGCAAAAGAGACTTGCCCCATCCCGCTGAGCGCGCTTCAAAGCCTTGTCGAACGACCGGCTGAAAATTACCTCGCCGGGAAGATGAGCCAGCATGCCTTGCATCGATTTCTGGTTCCAGAAACCAAGACCATAGACGACCGCCGGTCGCTGCTCCCAGCTGCGTTGCAAATCACGTTGCAAGTCGGTCACGACGGCTCTCCCCCATCGCCAGAATGGGAGGATGTGCCTTCGCGCCTCACCCGATAGCGAAACGGCCTGTTCGACCAGCGCCGAAGCCAGCCGGGCAACAGATTGCTGATGCCGATGAGGAACCGCAAATGCTGCGGGAAAATAATTCGGTCGCGGTTCCGCGCGATCCCCTTGCAGATGATCGCCGCAGCCTTGTCCGCAGATATAATCCCCGGCAGGGCACCAACATGCACGGCGGTCTGATCGCTCTCTACGTGTCCCGGATAGACGACGCTTATGCGCACATTGTGATCGGCAAGATCATCCCTGATCGCCAGACCCCAAGTGGCGATGCCGGCCTTGCTCGCACTATAGGCAGGACTGTCTGGCTGCGGTTGCAGGGCCGCCAGCGAGCTGATCAAAACCACATGGCCGGAGCGGCGCGCTTGCATGCGCCGAATGAGCGGGTCGACCAATCGGATCGTGCCACCGAGATTGACATCAAGCTGAAAGGCCTGCTCAGCAACGTCTTCAAGCTCGCCCGTCTCGTGCCGTCCTGAAAAGACACCGGCATTGGAAATCACCAGATCCGGTAAATCCAGTGACGCAAGGGCCTCAAGCATCTGCTCAATGCTTTCTGGCCGCACAAGATCGAGAACCAATGGACTGACGACAGCGCCCTTTGCACCGCAATCGCCGCTGACACCCTCAAGTGCCGTAAGCGTCCGCGCCGTCAGGATCAGATGCACATCCGGCTGAGCATAGGCCCGCGCCAGAGCCGCTCCCAAGCCCCTGCTCGCCCCTGTGATCAAGATGGTGCGAGCGCTCATGACTATTTGCTTTCATGCAGCGAGCTGATGGAACCGGCAAGCGAGAAATTGGCTTCCTCGAGTTTTCGAAGCTCTTCGGCGGTCACATCGATCGCTGTCTGCAATTGCTCTTCACTGTGCTCGGAAGTGATGAAGAAGCGTAGCCGCGCTTCGTTCATGGGCACAGCCGGATAGGTGATCGGGAAGGCATAGATTCCGCGATCCAGAAGATTGTTGCTCAGTTTCACGGCGCGGAGGCTGTCACCCACGATCACCGGAACAACACAAAAACCTTCGCTAAGCCCGGTATTGAGGCCCACAGCCTGAGCATTTTTCAGGAAATACTGCCCGTTGGACTGCAGCTTCTCGACACGCCATGGCTCACGCTTCATGATTTCGAGCGACTTGGATCCGGCCACGCAAAGCGGAGCCGACAGCCCGACGCTATACATGAAGCCCGAGGCAAAGAACTTGAGCACTTCGATGAGAGGCTGAACCCCGCAGATATAACCACCGCAGCCACTCATGGTCTTGCTCATGGTGCCCATCCAGATGTCGACTTTCTTGGGGTCAACACCCTGCTGTTCGAACAGGCCGCGCCCGGTGGCCCCTAGAATACCGAGGGAATGGGCCTCATCGACCATCAGCCACGCGCCATACCGCTCCTTGATGTCGACAAGGCGGGCCAGATCCGGCGTATCGCCATCCATCGAATAGAGGCCCTCGACAACGATCATCACCCTATCATGCTTGTCGCGGGTCTCCGCAATGATGCGCTCGAGATCATCGAAATTGTTATGCTTGAAGGAGCGGCGGGTCGCACCAGACAATTTACAGCCCGTGGTCACCGAATTGTGGCTGTAGGCATCAAAGAGCACCAGATCCTGCGAGCCCAGCAGCTCGCCGATGGTCGACACGTTGGTCGCATGACCGGAGACGAAAACCAGCGACGCTTCGCTTTCATAAAGCTCACACAGCTGCTGCTCGAGCTTTCTGTGGAACGGACGCTCACCAGACGTCGGACGGGAGCCGGAGACCGACGTACCGAAGGCATCAATCGCCTCTTTGGCTGCTTCGTGCACCTCATCAAGACCGTTCAGCCCCAGATAGTCATAGGACGCGAAGTTGATCAGCTCCTTGCCATCCACGACCGTCGTCGCGCCAGCCCGTTTCTCATGCAGGATGAAATAGGGGTCGCGGGTCTGCAGCAGCTCGGCCATGTCGCGCTGCACCTTGATCTGCTGGTAGAGTTCAAGGGTGGAGAAGTCGGTTTTGCCGGGATCGACCTTCGGGCGGCTGGCGCGCTTGGGAGCAGCCTTCGCCGGGGCATTCTTGGCTAGGGATCGGGACATGTTCAGAATGGCATCGCGATCAATCGGCGACTTGCTCATGGCTGGCTCCAGTTCATTATGAAATCGGTGAACAAATAAAATGCGGGGAAAGCGACGGGCCGCAATGATGGTCCGCCGCATGAGACTGTTCGTTAGCCAGCCTGTCTCAGATCGGACAGTTTGCTCTTCATGCCTTCAACATCATCATCGCCACCAATATGCTGATGAATGAGGGTCTCTTCGGTGAAGCTCAGGCTCTTATCTGCACCCTTGCGGATGCGCTGCACCACGCTGCCGGCAATATCCTCGATGGTGGTGCCATCGGCGATGGCACCCATCGGAATTTCGATATCCAGTTTTTGCTGGGCCGCGGAGCGAAGCTCCATGCCCATAAGACTGTCCATGCCGATGTCAGACAGGGACCGGTTGAGCTGTACTTCCTCGACCGGCATGCGGAAGATGGCCGCAACTTCCTGTGCGAGGATCTTGGCGATCTCCGTCCGTGCGGCCACATCATCAAGCCCGTCGATGAGTGTTGCCACGTCAACCGCCTGCGTGTCCCGGCTGGAGGACTGCTTGGCTTCGCGAGCCAGCAGCGCATAGGCTGGCGTTTTGAGCACCGCCAGATTGTCGAGCGCAAAGCCCCAGTTCATCGGCGCGATAGTGATCGTCGCAGGCTCGGCACCCGCCGGTTGCTCGGCGATGAACTCGGCAAGACGATCAAGCGCTTGACGGGCCTTGAATTCCGCGCCACCCGTTGTCTTGGCAAGGATTTCAGCGGTCTGCGTGTCGCGCGCAAGAATCCCCACGTCGGTGATTGGACCCCAGCCGATGGAAAGGGCTGGAAGGCCTTCCTGTCTGCGGCGACGGGCCAGACCATCAAGATAGGCGTTGGCCGCCACATAGTTGGACTGACCGGGGTTGCCCATCAGGACAGAAACCGACGAGAAGAGCCAGAAGTAATCAAGGTCATCCGCCCGCGTGGCCCGGTCGAGATTGTCACCGCCGACAACCTTCGGCATGAGGACCGCATCGATCTGCTCGTCGCTCATATTGGCGATGAGGATATCCTCAAGCACCACTGCCGAATGCATGATGCCCTTCACAGGAGCCTCGGCGCGCAAGGCGTCCAGCAGAGCCCCCAGAGCGGCCTCATCAGTCACGTCACAGGCCTTGACCGACAGGGTACAGCCCTTGGCAGCGAGACGGCCCTGAAGCGCTTTCACCTCATCGGTCATCTTGCCCGAGCGGCTGGTCAGAACGACGGAGCTCGCCCCCTGATCCGCGAGCCATGCTGCTGTTTCAAGACCGAAACCACCAAGACCACCGACAATGACGTGATGCCCCTTGCTGGCGACCTCAAACCCGGCATTGTCAGCGGGTAGTGCCGTAGGGACCGGTGCCTTGACGACGATCTTGCCGATGTGGCCTGAGCGCTGCATCAGGCGGAAGGCATCAACGATGTCGTCGCTTTCGAACAGGCGATAAGGCAGCAACGAGAACTGCTCTTCCTCAAACAGATCCGACAGCTCCGAGAAGAGACGACGGGCCCGCTTGGGTTGATGGTTCAGCAACTGGTCGGCATCAATGCCGAAATAGCTGATGTTGCGCCGGAAGGGACGCAGGCCAATCTTGGTGTTGCCGTAGAAATCGCGTTTGCCGAGCTCAAGGAAACGACCGAACGGGCGCACCAGTTCAAGACTGCGCTCCATGGCCTCGCCGAACAGCGAGTTGAGCACCACATCGACGCCTTCACGGCCCGGACCGTCCGCAGCCCGCGTGATCGCCCGCACTTCGTCAACGAAATTGAGCGAACGGGTATCAAGCACATGATCGGCACCGAGCAGCTTGAGGAACTCGCGTTTCTCCGGGTTACCCGCCGTTGCGATGATGCGGGCACCACGCCACTTGGCAATCTGGAGAGCAGCCAGACCGACAGCACCAGCGGCACCATGGATCAGCACCCATTCGTCTTCTTCCAGCTGCGCTAGATAATGAAGCGCATAATAGCTTGTCAGGAAGGCCACCGGCATGGTTGCCGCCGCCGTCAGATCCATGCTGTCAGGCAGACGCGACACACCGGTCTCGACCACTGTCACATGCGAGGCGAAACAGGCAGGCGCCAGCGCCATGACCGGATCACCGATCTTGAAGCGATCAACGCCCGCACCGATGCGCACAACACGACCGGAGCATTCGAAGCCGAGCGTCGGGCCGGCGAAGCCATCTTCCAGCGCCTCTTCTGGCAATAGCCCTTGCGCCCACATCACATCGCGGAAGTTCAGGCCCGTGCCAACAACCTCGATCTCAACCTCGCCTGGGCCGGGAATGCGGCGCTCGACCGGGATCCATTTCAGGCGATCAAGAGAGCCGTTGCGCGGATGATAGAGGCGGCAGGCAGCGTCTTCACTCGCCTGCTGCTGCTTGGCGGCAGGTTTGGCAACCCCACGCACGGCCCGCATGGCGCGAACACCACAAGGCTCAAGCAGAAGCTCGCGTTCTTCGCCCGGCTCAAGAATGGTCTGAGCCAGCCGAACTGCCTGCTGATCACTGTCAAGATCACCAGAGAAATCAACAAGGCGCATGTCCTTGTTGCCATATTCGTTGCCCGCGGTGCGGCCAAAGGCCCAGACACCACTCTGCACCGGATCGATGGCATGGCCATTCACGTGCGGGAAACCGCCCGGAGCAGGAATCCAGATCCGCAAGGACAGTTCGGCAACATCACGCAGCAGCTGCGCCAGACATTTGAGGCGCGGCGACAGGCTGGCCATCGGCTCCTTGGAAACATCGAACGCACCGGCAAGACAGACAAGATCAAGCACACCCGCCTTGGTGGCATCTGCAAGGGCCGCAACACGTGCTTCGCGGGTCTCCGCGGTTTCATCCGTCGAGAAGGCGATCTGGCGTCCTTCGAGATCGCCAAGTCCTGTCACAAGCGCCTTGGCAAAAGCGCTCTCGGTCGTACTGCCCTCATTGACGAGAATGATGCACTGGCGAGCGGCCGTTGAGGCTTCGGCCACATCGGCAGCAATAGCCTCGTCCGCTTTCTTGCTGCCAACCAGCAGATAGGCTCCGGTCAGATCGGCTTCGCCAGCGTCATTGACAAAGGCATCAAGAGACACATCATCAATCCCGGCGCTCTCGATCCAGCCCTTCCAGTCTTCCGCACTCGCATGAGCGGAAACCGGGTTCGCGGGATCAAGGCCATCATCAAACCATTTGTCGGCCATCCCGAAGGTGACGTCCTGGAACACGTTGCCATCGGACAGGCTGGCGATCAGCATCGCATCTGGCCCCATCAGGGTTTTCAGACCCGGCAGCAGATCGGACGCCTGATCCATCATCTGGATGCCATTGGCAGACACGATCAGATCAAACGGCTCGAGTTCAGCCAGTTCAGACAGGTCGTCCTTGATCGCAAGGGTCGAGAAATGGATCGAACGGGCAAACAGGATCTGAAGGCGGTCAACGATCAGCTTGTTGGTATCGACCGACACCAGCATGCCGCCAAGATCTTCGACCATCGGCAACAGGACCTTGGTCAGGCTCGCCCCGGCGATGCCGAATTCCAGCACCCGCAGCGGACGGCCTTCCGGCCAGTTGGCGAGCACAGCCCCGATAGCACGGGCAACCTGCGACACATGCGCTTCAGCCAGTGGCGATGAGGCAAAATGCTGGTCATACAGATCCTGCGAATAGAGCGACTGCGGCAACGGGCATTCGCCAAACGGGGTCGACATGGAAAAAAGATCGGCAGGCAGCGTGTTGAGCGCGTGGTTCAGCATCACGCATTCGGCCGCCCACTTGGGATCTTCGGTCAGCAGCAGCTGCAGGACCACGTCCACATCTGGCAAGTCGCTCTCAGATGCCATCTTCCAGCCGTCTTCGAGCGCTTCGGCCAATCCGGCCTGCACACAGATCGCAATCAGGGCATGGACCAGCTTGAGACGATGATCGTCGCGAGCACGCCGATCGTCGCGAGCACGCCGATCCTCAGCCGCAGCATCTCCATCAAGACCATCAAGCTCCGCCAGAGGAGCCAGTGCCGACGGCTTCAGTACACCGGCATCATCCGCAAGACCGACGAGAATGTCATAGGCCCCGCGACGGGCCGCGGCCTGCAACAGCAACTGGCCGTCTTCAGCCCGCTGGCGATCAGCTGATGGCAGACCGGCAATCGCAGCCTTCATCTTGACGACATCAATAGCCGGAAGAGAGAGATCAGCAACCGGAACCGGCATACGAATGGAATCGTAGCTGTAGGTCAGGCGATCAAGGCCCTGTCTCTGCACCAGAGCCGAGGCCCGGAACCGGCCATCACGCAGGGCAGCAACCAGCGAACCATCCTCGGCAAACAGGTTGATATCGGCCTGGATACCACGATTATTGTGCCTGATGATATGGATGCGAGCCGAACGGACCGGCGTCGCACTTTGATACACGCGCAAGGACCCGAGGCGTACGGGGATGAACGCCATCTTGTCCGGCCCGGTATCAAGGTCGCCATAAAGCGCGTTCAGGCCGTGGAAACTGGCGTCAAAGTCGAGCGGATGCAGGGCATAGGGCGAAGCCACCAGTTCACGCTTGATCTCGGTCGGCGCCCGCTCGTCGAGCAGAACCTCGACATAATCGTCGCCAAAGCGCTCGAAATAGGTCACGCGCTGGAAGGCCGGGCCAAAGTCGAGCCCGAATTCACGCGAGGTCTGGTAAAGCTCGTCGATGTCGGACTGAGCGATGGTGCGCCCGGAGACAGGAGCGACAAGCGCATGGTCTGCATTCTCGACACCGACATTGCCCGGAATCTTTGCCACGCGGCATTTGGTGTGCAGCTGCCATTCGTCGTCGACAAGACGCTTGCGGCTGAAGATCTCGACCACGCCGGTTTCTTCATCAAGCCGCGTGCGCACCGAAATCGGCTTGTCGTCGGACAATTGCAGCGCCTGCAGGAGGTCCATGTCCCGCAGTTCGACCTGATCACTCTTATAGACGATCTGGGCGGCGCTAAGGCACATTTCCGCAAAGGCCGCGCCAGGCAGGATGACCTTGCCATCGACCCGGTGATCGGACAGATAGGGGATCAGTGCCGTATCAAGCTCGGTATCCCAGACATGATCATCCGGGCGCAGCTGCTGCCCGAGGAGCGCATGGGGCGACACGGCGCTGTTGAAGACCTCGAAGGCTTCGCTGCTCGAATCGATCTTGAAGGACTTGATCTGCCACGGATAGGACGGCAGAGCGACGTCCGTCTGAGCCTTGGCACCGAACACCGTTTCGCGATCAAAGGCAGCGCCGTTGACGATGGCGCGCCCGACAGCCAGAAGCACAGGATCGGTGACCCCGTCCGTTTTCTGCACGAGGCTCTCGACAACGCTGACGGTGAGGCCTTCATCACGAGCGATCTCGGCCACATAGCCTTTCAGGATCGGGCGCGGACCAATTTCGATGAACTGCGTCTTGCCTTCCTTGAAGGCGGACTGGATCGCATCAAAGAAATGCACCGGCTTGCGAACGTTGTTCCACCAGTAATTGCCATCAAGCTTGGCCCCCTCGATCTCGGCACCGGTCACCGCAGAGAAGAACGGAATGGTCGATGCCTCGGCCTTGATGCCGGACAGATCCCGGATCACGCCCTCTTCGATCGGATCGATCTGCTTGGAATGGAACGGATATTCAATGTCCAAGAGCTTGCCCGGAAGGCGTTTTTTCTTGGCTGCCTTCATAAAGGACTGCAAGGTTTCGGTCGGCCCGGACAGCGTCAGCGACGTGGAGGTGTTGATCGCGGAAATCTCAACACCCTCGAACCCGGAGGCTTCGATCTGCGCCAGCGCATCGGCTTCGGACAGTTTGATAACAGCCATCTTGCCGACGCCGCGCACGGCTTCCTGATGGTGCGAGCGCACATAGATGACTTTGACCGCCTGCTCGAGCGTCAGCGCGCCACAAGCCCAGGCCGCAGCCACTTCACCAACCGAATGCCCGACAACGCCGCTGGCAGCGATGCCGCTCTTGCGCAGAGCCTCGGTGATGGAAACCTGCAGGGCGAACAGCAGCGGCTGGGCAATCGAAGTGCTCTTCAGCGCTTCTTTCAGATCATCGGAGAAAAGCTTTTCTTTCAGGGACCAGCCCGAGATCGGCACGAACAAGGCATCAACCGCTTCGAACTGGGCCTTGAACACCGGATTGAGACGGAAGGCTTCCTGCCCCCATTCCGGCAAATTGCGAGCCATTGCCCGAAAAGACGAAGACAGGATCCTGAGCTGTGCGCGGCGCACTGCCGGACACGAGACCCTCAGAGCCTTTCTCATTGGCAAAGTTGGACAGCTTCTCGGCCAGCTCTTCAGAGCTCTTCGCAACGACAGCAACACGCTCGTCCATCAATTCGCGATGCCATGAAATGGCATTGCCCCAATCGACGACCGAAGCAGCCTCGTTGGCCTTGACCGCATCGGCATAGCTGCCAGCAAGGCTGCGCAGTGCATCCGGCGCGCGCGCGGACACCAACACCAGTTTGGACTGCTCGTCTGCCGTCGGCTGAGCTTTGGACGCCTTGGCCTTGGCGGACTGGGCCTTACCAACAGCCTGCTCGCTGTCGGATACCAGAACGTGGGCGTTGGTTCCGCCGAAGCCGAAGTTGTTGATCCCCGCGTAGCGAACCCCGTCACCTCGCTCAAGCGGCAAGGCTTCGCGGGTCAGGGAGAGCTTGAGATCTTCGAACGGAATATCCGGGTTGGGCGTCACGATGTGAAGGCTTGGCGGCAGGACGTCATGCTCAAGCGCCAACAGTGATTTGAGAACGCTGACCATGCCGGAGGCGGGCTCAAGATGCCCCACGTTCGACTTGACCGAACCGATTGGCAACAGGTCCTTGCGCTTGCTGCCTAGCACCTTGCCCAGCGCGAAGGTTTCGGCAGGATCGCCGACGCGCGTGCCCGTGCCATGCGCCTCGATAAAGGCGACCTGATCGGGGTCGATTGCAGCGTCCTTGTAGACTTTCTCAAGCAACTCTGCCTGAAATTCAGAGGATGGCAGCGCCACACCGGACGTGCGCCCATCTGAGTTGATGCCAGCCTCAACAATCCGGCCAAAGCTCTTTTGCTGCGAGCCATCAAAAGCATCGCTGTTCTGCAGCACAAGCACCACGGCGCCCTCGGCCCGGACGTACCCGTTGGGGCATTCTCGTCAAACGGTCGGCAAAGCCCCTGAGGGGACAGCATCGACGCCGCTGAAAAGCCAACGAACGGGAACGGAGAAAGCAGCATATTGACGCCAGCGACAATGGCGGTATCAATCTCGCCGGATTGCAGGCGTTTCAAGGCAAGATCAAGAGCAACCAGAGACGACGAACAGGCGGTATCGACCGTAAAGCTGGGCCCGTGCAGATCGTAGATATAGGATATACGGTTCGAGACCAGCGACATTGTGTTGCCGGTCATCATGAAACTGTCGGAGCTTGCCGGGTCAAAGAAAAAGCGGTTGGCGTGGTCACTGCCCGAGTTACCAACGAAGACACCGACATTGGTTCCGGCGATCTGAGACGCCGGAACGCCCGCCTCCTCCAGAGCCTCCCAGACAAGCATCAGCAAAAGGCGCTGCTGCGGATCCATCTGCATGGCTTCACGCGGCGACACCGAAAAGACGCTCGGATCGAATGCCCAGACATCATCAAGAACCCCAGCGCGGAAGGTGTAGGCCTTGCCTTCCTGACCGGTCAACGGGTGCAAATACCGAAATGTAGAAAAACGATCTGGTCCGATTTCACCAACACTGCAAGTCCCGGAAATCAACAGATCCCAGAATTCTGCCACGCTGTTGGCACCTGGCAGGCGACAAGCGCGCCCAATTACTTCTACGGTCTTTTTATTCATATCGTTTTTGCTTTTTTGCTTTCACGGTCCCGGAGACACAATACATCGCACAAAGTGAGCCAAAACTTCAAACACCAATTGCCCAAAAGGTCCTGATGTCTAGGTTAATCAGGATTTAACAGGCCATTTATGCAAGCCTTTTGCGTCAGTTGTGACAGATAGTCAATATCACTTTACATTTCGCAGAATTTCAGGCGTAGAGAGCAAGAGACCCTGTCAGCAAACACCTCAGGGCGCGCCTCTCAGCCTAACGGGAATGGCCGCTTCTTGAGGTTTGAAATAGCAATTAATTCCTGCCGAAAGGCTCGATCGGCGAAGAAAATCACTTCGCAACCCTGTGTCTGCAACGGCCATCGCAACACCTCTTACCAAATTTCTTACACACCCGTACAAGTCCGCAAAGCGTTCTGACATCAGCCCAGTGACGCGACAACGTGGTCTTACGGTGTTGAAAATACTCACATCATCCACAGGCTTTGCAGCAAACAATGCAACCACATTCACTGCCTCGCTCATGTGGAATTCACCCAACAACTCTGAATACCCGCTTTCGCACAATTGCTACGTCGTTTTCAAGACTTATCCTAAGAAGCCGGTCAGGTCCTGACAATCCCCCAGTGACTTCCGGGAAAATTCAGGAGAATGCTGTGTCAAACAAGTGCATTATTAACCAAGACAGGCAGTTCAAATTGTTCATAAGCCGGGTTTCGCGAAAAAATTGTTGGTGGGTCAATTGATGCCAGCATGAGAATTAGGTACAAAGATATCAAGATTTCTTTATATCAAAGAGTAGGTCCGCCGTGTCTAGAGAAGACTACCTGTTTACAAGCGAGTCCGTGTCCGAAGGACATCCGGATAAAATTTGCGACCGGATTTCCGACGCCATCGTCGATGAATTCCTGAAACTGGACCCCTATTCCCGATGTGCCGTCGAGACCATGGCGACGACCAACAAGGTTATTCTGTCGGGCGAAGTGCGCGGTCCTGCCGAAGTCGACAGCCACATCATGGAAAAAGCTGCGCGTCGGGTCATCAAGGATATCGGCTATGAGCAGGACGGTTTCCACTGGGACAAGGCAGACATCGACATCTATGTCCATGAGCAATCCGCTGACATCGCTCAGGGTGTTGATGAAGCCGAAGGCAAGGACGAAGGCGCTGGCGATCAGGGGATCATGTTTGGCTATGCCGTCAATGAAACCCCCGAGCTGATGCCTGCCCCGATCCTTTATGCTCACAAGATCCTGCGCCTGATTGCGGAAGCCCGTCACGACGGCAGCGAGCCCCGCCTCGGCCCCGACGCCAAGAGCCAGCTGACCTTGCGATACGCTAACGGCAAGCCGGTCGAAGTCGCCTCGGTCGTGCTGTCCACCCAGCATTACGATGGCTCGCTTTCCTCTTCAGCCATCCGGGATATCGTCACGCCTTATATTACCGCTGCCCTGCCGGAAGGCTGGCTAACCGACAAGACCGTCTGGCACGTCAACCCGACCGGCAAGTTCGTCATTGGCGGCCCGGACGGTGACGCGGGCCTGACCGGCCGCAAGATCATCGTTGACACCTATGGGGGCGCAGCCCCGCATGGTGGTGGCGCCTTCTCCGGCAAGGACCCCACCAAGGTTGACCGCTCGGCCGCCTATGCTGCCCGTTATCTTGCCAAGAACGTCGTTGCGGCAGGTTACGCCGACCGCTGCTCCATCCAGCTGGCCTATGCCATCGGCGTGTCCGAGCCGCTGTCGCTCTATGTCGACAGCTATGGCACCAGCACCGTGGATGAGAGCGTGATCGAGAAGGCTCTGTGGGACTGCATGTCCCTGACGCCTCGCGGCATCCGCACCCATCTGGGCCTCAACAAGCCGATTTACGAACGCACTGCGGCCTATGGTCACTTTGGCCGCGAGCCGGACGCCGACGGCGGCTTCTCGTGGGAAAAGATCGATCTGGTCGACAAGATCAAGGCCGCCATCGGTTAGAGCGATCTGAAAACCGCAATTTTCAAAACACAAAAGCCCCGCCTGATATCAGAGCGGGGCTTTTTCTTGTCCGTCGGCGTTGCCAGACATTTGGATGACAAACGTTTGGCAGATCAGGCGCGTTCGCGAACGACCGACAGGGATATCGACACCATGAAATACAAGGCAATCACGATGATCGATCCGGTAATCATGATATACAGCCGGTCCGGAAACAGAGACTTTTCGGCGATGGTGGGAGCCGAAACGACAGTCAGGAAACGGAACTGCCGTGCAGCGTCCAGCCTTGCCTTTTCATAGGCCTGTAAATTCGATTGATAACGCGCAGCTTTGGACTCAATCTCAAGCTCGATTTCCTTGAAAGTGGAATCGAGCTGGCTCAGCGCGCCCTCATCGCCCGAGGCAAGACGCGCAGTCTCCTTGGCGATCTGCTCCCGCAAGGCCTCGATCTCGGCCTTGATCCGCAAAACCGTGGGTGCATTCTCGTTCAGCACGCTGATGCGGGAGCGCAGTTCGGCTTGTTTTCTAGCCAGATTTGCTTCGAGACCTGAAATCGTCCCGGCAATGGTCTTGGAGGCGATCTCGGTTGAGAAGATCGAGTTTTCACGCTGGAAGTCCGTCAGTTTCTTGCGCACCTTGATCATATCAGCCTCGGACTCTTTCACGGCCTTTTCATAGAAAAGCAGCGACGAGGTCTGGATCTTGTCATTGAGCTCATCAACGAAGGTTTGCGAATGCAGCATGATCCGGTCCAGAACCTTCTTGGAAAAATCCTTGTCAAAGGTTTGCACCGAAATTTCGAGCAACTGGGCCTCTTCATTATAGGTGGTGATGATCCGGGAGAGATAATGACCATAGGCCACTTCAATGGGCGCATCCGACGGCAGCCGCGAGAAGAAGTCCGCATGGTCACTGGCAAAGTGATCGAGCAGATTGAGATCCTTGTCGAGCTGCTTCATCATCACTTGCGAGTCGATGAAGGTTTTCAGAACAAGAATGTCCCTCGACCCCAAGCTCGTCGCACCGAACATCTCCAGATCCAGCGAGCTGGATTTTTGCTGCTCTTCAGTAATGTAGACCGACGCATGGCTCTCATACCGGTCCGTTAGAATCAGGTAGGTGTATAGCCACAGAATGACGATTGGTAGCAGGATGATGGACAGAATAAGCAATTGCTCCTTCGACAGAGCGGCATACCCTGTCTGAATGCTGTCTTTGACTCTCTCAATCATACCTGTTCGCTTCTAAGTCCAGTTCGACAGGCAGGATGCCGACGTGCGATCCTGCCAAGCACTTGTTGCAGATGTCGGACGCCTCACCCGCGCGCATAGACATCTTCATACCTGACGATGTCGTCCTCGCCCAGATAGGCGCCGGTCTGGATCTCGATGAGAACCATGGGCAGCTTGCCCGGGTTCTCCATCCGGTGGACGGAGCCGAGGGGGATATAGACCGACTGGTTTTCGGTCAGCAGCTTGATCTCATCCCCGACCGTGACCTTGGCCGTGCCCTGCACCACGATCCAGTGCTCGGAGCGATGAAAATGGCTCTGAAGGCTGAGCGCAGCGCCCGGATTGACCACGATCCGCTTGACCTGAAACCGGTCAGCAAGGATCAGCGTCTCGAACCAACCCCATGGCCGGTGGTCGACCGGGAAAGTCTCGGCCTGACGCACCTTTTTGACCTTGAGCGCATCCACCGCCTTACGCACGTCCTGAGCCCGCGACATGTCCGCCACCAACACCGCGTCCGGCATGGCAATTGCCATGATATTCTCAAGCCCGACGCCAACCAGCGCCAGCCCACTGTCCTCGGAGCGCAAAAGCGTGTTGTTGCAGTCAATCGCCGTGGCGTCCCCCGACAGAGCAACCCGCCCCTCGGTCTGCTCACTCTCGCGCCAGACCGCATCCCAACCACCCAGATCGGACCAGCCTGCAAGGAAGGGAACAACGGAGAGATTGTCGGCCTTCTCCATCACCGCATAGTCGATGGAAATGTCATCGGCTTGGCTCCAGGCGATGGGATCGAGCCTGAGAAACCCAAGGTCGTGCTTGCCATCAACAACGGACTGTTTGACCGGTTCGAGCATCTGGCTCGCCGTCCGTTCGAACGCCTCGATGAGATGGCGGACCGAGAAAAGGAAAATCCCCGCGTTCCAGAGATAGTTACCAGAGGCCAGCATGGCTTCGGCATTGGCGAGATCCGGCTTCTCGACAAAGCGACTGAGCGGCGTGACGCTCTGCACCTGACAGGCGGATGGATCCTCGACCTCCAGATAGCCGTAACCGGTCTCGGGATAGGTCGGCTTGATACCGAAGGTAACAAGATTGCCTGCCCTTGCCGCCTCGACACCGGCGCAGACCGCAGAACGGAAAGCTGGCGCATCGGCGATGACATGGTCGGACGGGGCCACCAGCATCAGGGCATCGGGATCGGACTGTTGCAGCCAGAAGGCAGCGGCCAGAATGGCCGGGGCCGTGTTGCGCCCTTCCGGCTCGATCAGAATCGCCGACGGGTCGACGCCGATCTCACTCAGCTGCTCGGTGACAATGAAGCGGAAATCCGAATTGGTCAGGATCAGCGGCTGGGTGAAGTGTTCGCCGCTCAGACGTAGCGCCGATGCCTGAAACAGGGTCTTGTCCCCGATCAGGGGCGCAAACTGCTTGGGATAGCTCTTGCGCGACAGGGGCCAGAGCCGCGTGCCGGAACCGCCACACAGAAGGACGGGTGTAATTTGCATATCGGTCATGGTCACTCCTGCACAATCATACCGGATCCGGTTCGGGCCGTGCCCTACTTCTCGCGCAAACTGTCATTGTTGTTCAAAAACCATTCATAGGTGGTTCGAACACCATCTTGCAAATCAATTGATGCCTGCCATCCCATGGTCTTCAGGCGCGCCACATCCATCAGCTTGCGAGCGGTGCCGTCCGGCTTGGAGGTGTCGAAGCCAATGCTCCCCTCAAACCCGGTCACCTCGGCGATCATCGCCGCCAATTCGCCGATGGACACATCCGTTCCAGAGCCCACATTGATATGGCTGAGCATCGGCTCGGTGTTTGCCTCATAGGTTTCCTTGTCGAGATCCATGACGAACAGTGAGGCTGCCGCCATATCGTCAACATGCAGGAACTCCCGACGTGGTGTCCCCGTCCCCCAGATGACGACTTCGTCCAGCCCGTCGCGCGCCGCTTCATGAAAGCGCCTCAACAGAGCAGGCAGCACATGGCTGTTCTGAGGGTGGAAATTGTCGCCGGGACCATAAAGGTTGGTCGGCATCACCGAGCGATAGTCGGTGCCATATTGCCGATTGTAGCTCTCGCACAGTTTGATGCCCGCGATCTTGGCGATGGCATAAGGCTCGTTGGTCGGCTCGAGAATGCCGGTCAGCAGCGCGTCTTCGCGCATCGGCTGGGCAACCGCACGTGGATAGATGCAGGAAGAGCCAAGGAACAGCAGCGACTGCACCCCTGCCTCATAGGCCTGATGGATGACATTCCCCTCGATCATCAGGTTCTGATAGATGAAATCCGCCGGATAGCTGTTGTTGGCGAGGATCCCGCCGACCTTGGCCGCCGCCAGAATGACCGCGTCAGGCTTCTCGTCGGCAAAGAACTGCTTCACCGCAAGCTGATCGCTGAGATCAAGCTCGGCATGGGTGCGGGCGATGACATCCACGCCGCGCGCCTCAAGCTGACGCAGAATGGCACCGCCAACCATGCCCCGGTGTCCGGCCACATAATATCGCATGACGCCTCCCTAAAATCAGTTCTCGAGGCTGACCGGCAGGTCGAGCCCATGTTCCTTAAGCAGGGCGACACGCTGGGCCGCCTTGAAGTCCTCAGCCACCATCTCGGCGCACATTTCCTCAGCCGTGATCTGCGGCACCCAACCAAGCTTGTCCTTCGCCTTGGACGGATCACCAAGAAGCGTTTCCACCTCAGCCGGGCGGAAATAGCGCGGATCGATCTTCAGGATCACATCGCCTGCCTTCAGGGCCGGGGCCATATTGCCTTCGACCGCCTCGACAATACCAACCTCATCGAGCCCCTCGCCTTCAAAGCGCAGGGTGACGCCAAGCTCCTTGCCCGTCCAAGTGATGAACTCCCTCACGGAATATTGCTTGCCGGTCGCGATGACGAAATCCTCGGGCGCATCTTGCTGCAACATCATCCACTGCATGCGGACATAATCCTTGGCGTGGCCCCAGTCGCGCAAGGCATCGATATTGCCCATGAAGAGGCAGGATTCGAGCCCTTGCGCGATATTGGCCATGCCGCGCGTGATCTTGCGCGTCACGAAGGTCTCGCCCCGACGCGGGCTCTCATGGTTGAAGAGAATGCCGTTGCAGGCATACATGCCGTAAGCTTCGCGATAGTTCACGGTGATCCAGTAGGAATAGAGCTTGGCGACCGCGTAAGGAGAGCGCGGATGAAACGGCGTCGTCTCCCGCTGCGGCACTTCCTGCACCAGCCCATAAAGCTCGGACGTCGAGGCCTGATAGAAGCGTGTCTTCTTCTCGAGCCCGAGGAACCGCACGGCTTCCAGCAACCTCAACGTACCGAGAGCATCCACGTCGGCCGTATATTCCGGTGCTTCGAAGCTCACCGCCACATGGGACTGGGCCCCGAGGTTATAGATCTCGTCCGGCTCGATCTCGCTGATCAGGCGCGTCAGGTTCGAGGTATCGCTCAAATCCCCGTAATGCAGCTTCAACTTCGGATCCTTCAGGTGCGGATCCTGATAGATGTGGTCGATGCGCTGGGTGTTGAAGTTCGACGCACGCCGCTTGATGCCATGCACCTCATAGCCCTTCTCCAGCAAAAACTCCGCCAGATAGGAGCCATCCTGACCCGTAATCCCGGTGATGAGGGCTGTCTTTGTCATGAAAGATTCCTTGAAAGTCCTGCGAAAGGATCTCTGGAGCGCGGCACGATCCACAAGTCCGATTGCAAGGGTTGTTTCGTCTGACCATCCATTTGTCAAGGCGAAGCACGACAGGCGCGTGAATACAGACTGGAAAAGTGGCGAAATTGCAGTGCGCCACAAGCCTCCAAACACGCGCCCCAGATCCTCTCAGATCAGAACGTCAGCGGCGTCAGCAAGGGTTTATCTGCTATCATGGCTGCAATATTCTCGATCACCGTCATGCCCATATGAAGGCGTGTCTCATAGGTAGCACTGCCGATATGGGGCGCAAGAACGGTTTTCGGGCTGTCGATCAGCCCCTGCGGCACCTTAGGTTCCTGAGCAAAGACATCAAGGCAGGCCCCGGCGATCTCGCCAGCCTCAAGGGCCGCAATGAGATCGTCTTCCTTCACGAGGCTGCCTCGCGCCACATTGACCAACAGGCCGTCCGACCCCAGACGCTTGAGGACATCCCGATTGACGATATCGAAGGTGTCAGGCGTGCCGGGCGCGATGATGATCAGGATCCGGCTGTCTTCTGCCAGTGCCTCGATGGTCGGACGATAGCCATAGGGCACGCCCGGCTTTTCGCTGCGTGCACAATAGATCACTCTGGCTCCGAACACTTCGAGCAGTTCGGCAATTTTCTGACCAATGCGGCCGAACCCGAAAATCCCGATTGTCTTGCCGCGAATGTCAAAGCCCAGCGGCATAGGCCCTTTGAGCCAGTCGCCACTGCGAATAAATTGATCGGCCGCGATCAGTTGACGGCTCCCGGCGAGCACAAGCCCGATTGTCAGTTCGGCGACCGTCTCGGTGAGGCTGGTCGACGTCGTGGCAATCGCCACATCTCTCGCACGCGCTGCCGCAAGATCGATCTTGTCATAGCCGACACCATAGACGGAAATCAGCTTGAGATTGGGCAGGGCCTCCATCATGGCTGCATCAAACGGAAGGGTTGCCGATGACGCAGCAGCCGTGATCCGCTCGCGAATGTCGGCAGGAATGGCATCAATCGAGCCGTAATCGGAGAGTTGATGCGTCGGTGCCACCGCACGAAGTTGTTCGTTGATGACAGCGGGATCGTAGGTGATCATCTGCAGAATGTCGCTCATGTCGGAGACTCACTTATGGCTGGGCAATTGGACTGAGTTCCTTCATAGCAGCGCCGCCGAAACCGGTCAAAGCCAGACTGACAAAAACCCGCGTCACAAAAAAGGGGCGCTTCAAGCGCCCCTCCGTCAAACGATGATCCTGTGGTCGGGATCAGTCAGCCAGCGATTCCACCGCCCGTTGCGCGCCCTCTGCGGCAACCTTGGCATAGGCCAGATGTACCGCCGTGCGGAAATCATCATTGGCGACCAGATCTTTCGGGAAGACCTCATCGAGCGCCAGCAGAGCCTCGACATAATGGGTGGCATCATCGCTGAAGCGGGAGACGATATCGGCAAGCCTGCCTGCCATCGGATCCATGATCTCATAGGTCTCACCATTGCGGCGCCCCTTGATGTAATTCATCCAGCCGCCAATGCCGAGCACCAGATGGCGATAGCTGGAACCATGCTCGATGTGCCAGCGCACGGAGTTGAGCCAGCGCTGCGGCATCTTCTGGGTGCCGTCCGAGGCGATCTGCCAGGTGCGATGCTTGAGCTGGGAGTTGCCATAGCGTTTCAGAAGCATGTCGACATAGGCCAGAAGGTCCACATCCCCGGGCACATCGAGCGTCGGGCACTGTTCGTCAACCATCAGCTTGCGGGCTTCGGACTTGAACACCGGATCGGCCATGCAGTCGGAAATGGTTTCCTTGCCAGCCAGAAAGCCGAGATAGGCGAGGAAGGAGTGGGATCCGTTGAGGGTCCTCAGTTTCATTTCCTCGAACGGCTCGACGTCGGCGACCAGTTGGGCTCCTGCCAGTTCCCACTCGGGACGACCGGCCTTGAAATTGTCTTCAATGACCCACTGACGGAAGGGTTCGCAGACGATGCAGTTGGGATCCGTTTGACCACCAAGCTCTTCGCTGACGAGCGCAATGGACTCATCGGTCAGCGCCGGAACAATGCGGTCGACCATGGTCGAGGGGAAGGAGACGTTGGCTTCAACCCACGCGGCCAGATCAGCATCCAGATGCTGGGCGAATTCCAGAACGGAAATGCGCGTGAGCTTGCCATTGTGTGGCAGGTTATCGCAGGACATGACCGTGAAGGGACCACGATCGAGCTCACGACGCTTGGCAAGACCAGCAACAATGAGGCCGATGGCCGATTTCGGTGAAGACGGATTGGCCAAATCGTGCTGGATCAGCTCGTTGTCCGTATCCAGATGCTCATTCTTGACGCAATAGCCCTTCTCGGTGATGGTCATGGAGATGATCTTCAGATCCTCTTCTCCAAGCCCTTCGATGATCGCCGCAATGCCTTCGCGCGCCACATGCTGGGTGTCGCAAAGCGCGCCGAGCAGGCGGGTCGACTTGCCATCGTCACTGGTCTCGACCAACGTATAGAGACGATCATTGGCATCGAGCATGTCAAACCGTTCCGGGCTGCCGAACAGTTCGATGGCGCGCATGCCCCAGTCACTGCCGTTGGCCGCAAGGGTTTCATGCAGATGCATGGCGATGTGGGCACGCGCAAAGGCACCAAAGCCGATGTGGGCAATGCGAGGCTTCAGGGCAGAACGATCAAACGAGGGCAGTTCCACAGCCTCTGGCAGGGCATCGAGGTTGAGCGTCACAAAGTCAGTCATAGTCGCTAATCCAGTCTTTTATAACAGATCGGACATCAACGTGGTGCACATGACCCTTGGATATCCGTCACTAAGATGAGAGGCAGATTTGCCCTTGTTGGCTTCATCAGCACCTTTGGCCTGCAAAGCAATTGCCCGACAGACCCAGCATGCCACATCAAAGTTGATCGATCCGCCGCATGTCGGGAGTGGCAAAAGTCGAGGGACTGGAAGCTCTCGTCGCGGAAAGCATAGTCCGTCACGAAATTTGGTCAACCAATTTATATTTATGTCGACCAATTATGCGCATTTTTCAACGCCATTTACAAAGATTCCAACGATGCCCGTAAGAAAAATCGGTCAAAGTCTCGCAGATAAGCGGCGTATTCCGTTATATGACATGATTGGCCGGACCAATCATCAGAGGCAAAGACATCAAGCATTCGCCTCCGGGGCCCGGCCCAACATGTCTGACACGGCGGCCTGTCGAACGGAGATACCCTCCGCCGACCTCAGGCTTCCAGCAGGCTGCGATGGATCTTGACGATATATTTGCGCACCGTCATCACGCCCTTGTCCGTGGCAACCAACGGGCGATGCAGTTCGCCAGGATAAAAAATCACGAAATCCATCGGGGTCAGCGTGACAAGCTTTTCATTCTCGGCGGCCTTGGTGAAGGCGACATCCTTCTCTTTGAGCAGATCTTCACTGACCTTGGCAGCTGGCATCGTGCTCCAGCCAATGGCTTCGGAGCCCTCGTCCAGAATCTGGATATCGATATGATCCTTGTGAAACTCGATACGGCGATCCTCGAAGGGTTCGGTGTGATCCTCCACATAATTGACAAACAGCTTGTCACCATCCAGCTCGTGACGTCCAAGAGCTGGTTTGCTCTCGATCAGCGCCTTGACCTTGCTGATGATATCAGCAAGCTCAGGCTGCAGATAGGGAACGGTGGACAGATTTTTCAGATTGGCAGATAGCATTTCTCAGTACCTTCAGAATGTGATGACGCGAGGCAATCCGGCGGGAGCGCATTGAAGTTGAGCCTGCATCGACACCGACCTGACGCACCGGACAAAGCCCAAGCCCTGTCATGACATCGCTTGGCACCCTCCACTGACCCATACGAAAGTCGGCCGCAGTTTGTGTGCGCCAGCCGGGACAACTTGTCAATATCGCACCACCAGTTGCAGGGCTTTTTCTGAAGGGGTCCCGCCTTAAACCGTGAACGCATAAAGCCTTCATTTGACCAGAAACAGACTGCTGGCAGTAGAAGAGAAAAATCGCAGGAACTGCGCTAAGATGTCCATTGCATCCCTCATCCCCCGCTCGATGTCCGACGGACATCACCTCAGTGACAACAAGGAGAGACCGAAGATGATCACGCGCAAGACCGTCACCCGCCTCCCCTCCTCCCGGCGGCCAACCATGCAACAATTGGCGCTTGCCATGCTCGCCATCCATTGCCTTGGCTCCAATGCCATGGCCGCGCCTCTGAACGTGCAAGATGATGTCTGCTACAGCCGCACCTATTCTGCGGCGCATCTTTCAAGCCACCCAGAGCAGCGGGTGAACTCGATCCGCTTCTCCCATACCCCTTCGCAATACAATAGGGACGAGCGCGAAATCGCGACACGGCAGGACAATCCCAACTTCCGGGCCAAACTCCAGCTCACCTTTCGCGACCGATCCGGCAACTTCTTCAGTGATGTCTTTTGCTTTAAAAGCCCGAACGGCCAATGGTGTGGCGTGGAATGCGATGGCGGTGGCTTCTACCACACGACAAGAGCTGATGGATCCATCCTGATCGATTTCAGAAAGACCGGCGGCATTCGGATCGGATCCTCCTGCGGCGAGATGGATGTCGAGGAAGAGACAAGTTGGTTTGACACCACCAAAAGCGATGACAAGCTTTTCCGCCTCGACCCCGCTCCTCTGTCAGCCTGTCGCTGACGGGGTGAGGCATGCTCTAGACCGTGACAGCTTCGAGCTTCACCTCAAGCGCAATCGCCTCGATGATGGTATCTTCGGGCAGCATAGGCCCCACCTCCGTGAGAGCCCCCACCGAGCAGGCCGTTGACAGCCGGGCCATGTCCTCTAGACCCATATCAAGTTGCAGGCAGTGTAGTAACCCGGCAACCATGGCATCCCCCGCTCCCACCGTGGTTCGCACATCCACTTTCGGCGGCCGAGCCCAGATTGCCTCATCATGGGAGACGAACAGGGCACCCCGCGATCCCATCGACACCACCACCAGCGGAATACCCTCGAGCACCTCGCGGGCAACGCGGACGATCTCTTGGGGTTCGGACAGCTGCTTACCTGTTAACTCGTTAAACTCATCGAGATTGGGCTTGATGAGATCCGGCCCCACGGCCACGGCTTCCCGGAGAGCCAGTCCGCTCGTATCGAGCACGACCCGCTTGCCCATGGCCTTCAGATGCGAGATCATCTCGGCATAAAGCCCAGCGGGCACACCAGACGGCAGACTGCCCGCAAACAGAAAGCTCTCGACCCCTTCGGCGCACATCTCGTCGATCGCCGCGAAGACGCCATCCACATCGTAGCTATTGACCGACAGACCGGGAAAATTCACATCGGTCACCGTGTCCCGCACCGTATCAACGATCTTGACGTTGATGCGCGTCGAGCCGTGCGCCATGACGAAGCGGTTGACGATCCCCCGGTCACGGAACAGCCGCTCGAAAATGGCCGGGTTGCGCGCGCCCAACAAGCCGGTGACCGCGACCTTGTGATCGAAATGGGAGAGAAAGGACGCCACATTGACCCCTTTCCCGCCCGCATCGGACTGCTCGCCAAGCACCCGATTGACGCCGCCCGCGACAAAATTGTCGATACGGATCGTCTGATCGATGGCGGGATTGAGCGTAACAGTGGCGATTTTCACCTTGGCGGTCATGGGGTCTCCCAGTTCGAAATGGTCGAAGAGATCAGAAAACGCAAAGCCGGATTGCCCTCTCCCTATCAGGCCTGCTGGCATGATGAAAGCGGTCTTCCACTTATGCACCGAGGCAGGCGTTTCTCCAAACAAAAAGCCTCCGGCGGGGGAGAGATCCCGCCAGAGGCATCGCCCACATGCGAAGCTGGGCTTCGCACGAACTTATTCGATCACCCGATCCTCAAGACTTCGAAAGGTCGTTGGCAAAGGCGCCAATGCGTTTGTAATCCTCGTAAATCTTGTTGTAGATCGCATGCGCTTCGGGGTTCGGTTCAAAGATCTTTTCAACCGGACTGTGCATGGCATCCTTGGCTGCACGGATGTCTTCATAGGCTCCCGCTGCAGTGGCCGCAAAGATCGCCGCCCCGCGGGCGCAGCACTGATCGGATTCGATGACATAGATGCTGCGGTTCATGACGTCCGCACAGACCTGCGAAATCAGGTCAGACTTGCGGGCAATGCCGCCAATCCCGACGATCTTCTTGACCGGAATGCCCTGCTCCTCGAACCGCTCGACGATGGCACGCGAGCCAAAGGCCGTTGCCTCAATGAGCGCCCGATAGATCGAAGGTGCGGTCGAGCCTAGGTGCAGACCGGAGATGATCGCCTTCACGGTCTGGTCGGCATCCGGTGTCCGGCGGCCGTTCAACCAGTCGAGCGCCCGCTCGCCATGCCCGCCAGGGGGCAGAAGCGCAGCTTCGGCTTCCAGTTCCGGCAACAGCGATCCAGACTTGGCATTTGTCTTGCGGTTCCAAGACAGAACGCGCTCGAACCAGGCGAACACGTCACCAAAGGAGGACTGCCCGGCTTCAAAGCCGATCGAATCCGGCATCGCACTGCCCGGAACCTGACCGCAAATCCCGTGCACCAGCGTGTCACCAACTTCTTCGGGCGGAGCAACAAGAATATCGCAGGTCGAGGTCCCCATGACGCGCACCAGCGAGTAATCCTCGATCCCGGCACCAACCGCCCCCATGTGGCAGTCAAAAGCACCGACGGCGACGGGGATGCCCGCCTTGAGGCCGAACCGGCCCGCCCATTCCTCACAAAGCCCGCCTGCGGACTGATCAGAGGTGCGGGTTTCGGTGAACATCGGATAGGCAAGGTTACCAAGGCACGGATCAAGCGCCGTCAGCCATTCAAGGCTCGGCAGTCCGCCAAACTCGGGATGCCACAGCGCCTTGTGACCCGCAGCGCAGACACCACGGACGATCTTGCTGGCATCATCCACACCGGTCAGAACCGACGGGATCCAGTCGCAGAATTCAACCCAACTTGCTGCCGCCTGAAAGACTTCCGGGTTCCGCCGCCCCACATTCAGGATCTTGGCCCAGAACCATTCGGACGAATAGATGCCGCCGACATATTTGGTGTAATCCGGGAACTGACCCGAATGGCAAAGCGTGTTGATGTCTTCGGCTTCCTTGACCGACGTGTGGTCCTTCCAGAGGATGCACATCGCGTCAGGATCGGTCGCAAACCCGTCCTTCAGTGCCAGAGCCGTACCGTCGGCGGTTACCGGCATCGGAGAGGAACCGGTCGTATCGACGCCGATCCCGATGATATTTGGCTTGTTGTCGCCCATCTCGGCGAGAGCGCCCGCAACGGCGCTTGTCATCGCTTCGAGATGGTCTGCAGGATGCTGGCGGAACTGCTGCCGGATCGGATCGCAGAAGCGTCCTTCCGACCAGCGCGGGTAGCTCGCGACCGCAGAGGCAAGCTCGTCTCCCCCATCCACACTGACAATGACAGCCCTTACACTGTCGGACCCAAAATCCAAACCCAAAGTACAGGTCTGCTGATCGGTGGCCATGGCCTCCCTCCTCCCGGAATGGCGATTTCATTGATTTGAAACAGCAGAAACTGCATGGACAATTCTACTTGATGATGCCCCGCAGCCCCCCTTTTCAAAGACTCCCATAATGTCTACAATATGGATGATCCTGATGCTTCACAAGGTAGCAAAGCGCTAGAGACATGGACGATCATTCTTATTTCAACCCGAGTGAAGATGCGGCGGTTCAACGCATATTTCGCAAGCTGGCCTATCGGTCCAATCAGCCCGGCGAAGACACTCAGGTCGCCCCGCTGTTTCCCGGTTTTGAATTCGACGTTCGACTGGTCGCCAGCATCACACCGATCGAGAAAGACGGCCCGCTCGACTTCTATATCGACAGGCCTGAAGGCATGCGCGGCTGGATCATCAACCTCACGGTCGACGGAGTCGGTCGGGTCTTTGATGGCAAGAATTCCTTCACCGTCCATCCCGGAGATCTGCTGCTTTTCCCACCGGGAGCCCGCCATTTCTATGGTCGCGACTTCGACGCCGAGAAATGGTGGCACCGCTGGATCTACTTCCAGCCCCGCGCCTTCTGGAAGCCATGGCTGCAGTGGGAAACCAACATCGACGGCGTCTATCTGATGCGCAAGAACGAAGAGAGCAAGACCAGCGAATTGTTCCGCCTTTTCGTTGAAGTGGAGAAATGGGCTGATTCCCCCGGCAGCCTGTCAGTCGACCTCGCCTTCAATCGCCTTGAGCATATCCTGCTACAATGCGCGCGCACGACACGCTCGACCAAAACAACCAACCGCGTGCTGGACGAACGTGTCCTCGCCGCCTGCTCGATGATTTCGGAAAATCTGGACAAACCGCTGACCGTCAAGGAGATCGCCAGCCACGTCTGCCTGTCGCCCTCGCGCCTGTCGCACCTGTTCCAGAAGAACATCGGCACCGGCGTCGTGCAATGGCGGGATGGCCAGCGGGTACAATATGCCATGCAGATCCTGCGCGTCACCAACGTGCCCATCAAGTCCCTCTCCCAGATGGTGGGTTATGATGATCCGCTCTACTTTTCGCGCGTCTTCCGCCGCCACACCGGCATGAGCCCGCGCACTTTCCGCGAGCGTAGCCTACCGCAGGGCAATGCCGGCGATCCGCACCAGTCCGGCAGTCAAGGTTCCGGCCCCGAAAATCCGGGCGCCCTGTCGGGAAAATCAGGCTAGTCTAACGCGGCCAACTCCCCTCATTCCCCAAAAAACAATCCCCGGAAAGCAGGCTCCCCGGGGATGCAGATTGGCGACCGCCTGTTGGTCAGCCGGGCAGCTGGAACCAGATGGCTGTCGCCAATGGATGGGCCCGATCAGGATCAGGCGCGGATCCCTCTGGCAAAGTGCCAGTAGATCTCGTTGTTCCGAAGAGTCTGCTTGAAGGCACCAATTTCGGTTTTCTCGTCAATGACCGCCAGTTCAATACCGGCAATTTCAGCAAAGTCTTCGAGCATTTCGGTGGTCACATCATAGCTGTAGGCGGTGTGATGGGCGCCACCGGCGTATATCCAGGCCGCACAGGCGGTCTTAAGATCAGGCTTGGTTTCCCAGACGGCGCGAGCCACCGGCAACTTCGGCAAATCCGGGTGATCGATAGATTCGACCACATTGGCAATCAGGCGGAAGCGATTGCCCATATCGATGAGGCTGGCGTTGATCGCACGACCCTTGCGGGAATTGAAGACCAGGCGAACCGGATCAGCCTTGCCACCAATACCAAGCGGATGGATTTCCATCGTCGGCTTGCCGTCCGCAATGGTCGGGCAGACCTCGAGCATGTGTGAGCCGAGCACGCATTCCTGACCGGCAACCATGTTGTAGGTATAGTCTTCCATGAAGGAGCAGGCACCGGTCAGACCATGGCCCATGACTTTCATCGCACGGATGATCGCCGGGGTCTTCCAGTCGCCTTCGCCAGAGAAGCCGAACCCTTGCGCCATCAAACGCTGCGGAGCAAGACCGGGCAGCTGGTTAAGACCATGCAGATCCTGGAAGGTATGGGTGAACGCGGTGTAGCCCCCTTCCTTGAGGAAAGCTTCAATGCCCAATTCCTGACGGGCCGCATCAAGCACGGAGTCGCGACGGGCACCACCCGGAGCCAGTTCCGGCATCAGGGTATAGGCTTCATCATATTCTGCCGCACGGGCCGCAACGTCGGCGTCCGAGAAGGCCGCCATGCGGGCGACCAGATCACCGACGGCCCAGCCATCGACGCCCATGCCAAAGGCCATTTCGGCCCCGACTTTATCCCCTTCGGTCACAGCCACATCGCGCATATTGTCGCCGAACCGGCAGATCCGGCCACCCTGCCAGTCATTCCAGGCACGCGCTGCGCGCATCCAGGCGTCAATCCGTTCCTGAACATCAGCTTCGAGCCAATGGCCGACGACAACCTTGCGGCGGAGGCGCATACGGGTATGGATGTGCCCACCTTCGCGGTCGCCATGGGCAGCCTGATGCAGGTTCATGTAATCCATATCAAGGCTGTCCCAAGGCAGGTCGGCCCGATATTGGGTGTGCAGATGAAGGATTGGCTTGGTCAGCAGATTGAGACCACGGATCCACATTTTGGCAGGTGAGAAAGTGTGCATCCAGACAATGACACCACCGCATTCGGGATCGTTCGAAGCGCGCTGGCAGACCTCTGCCACTTCGTTGGGCGTCGTCACCATGGCTGCAAATTCGATTGGCAGGACCAGCTTGCCGCCGTCATTCAGTCCGGCGACGACTTCGCGCGCATTGGCGCTGACCTGTTCGAGGGTTTCGGGTCCATAAAGATGCTGTGAGCCGCAGATGAACCAGAATTTGAGCGGTTTCAATCCGTACATGATAGTGCCCTTTCGAGAGAAAATGCGCCGCGAGCAATGGCGCGGCTCCCAGACTGCCCCGCGTCATGCATGGACGGAAAAGGCAGTTGAACGATTGCGTCAGAGAAGGTGAGGCCGGTGTCTACTGGCCGTACCAAGCATTCTTGCCGTGCTTGCGCTCGTAGTGATAATCGAGCACATATTGCTCAAGCGGCTTGAGCGGGTTCGAGATCGTTGCGGTCAGAGTCGCCATATGAGCAACCTCTTCCAGCACAACAGCATTGTGAACCGAATTCGCCGCACTCGTGCCCCAGGCAAAGGGACCGTGTCCGGCAACCAGCACCATGGGAATGGCAGCAGGATCAAGGCCTTCAAACCGGCGAATGATCGCCTCGGCCGTCGTCGTTTCGTAATCCCGGTTGACCTCTTCCTCGGTCAACGGAGCTGTACAGGGAACCGGTCCAGAGCAATAGTCGGCCTGTGTCGTGCCAAGGCAGGGAATGTCTCGACGGGCCTGAGCCCACGCAACGGCATGACGCGAATGGGTGTGGGTGACGCCCCCGATGTTAGGGAAGGCCTTGTAAAGGGTCGTGTGCGTCTTGGTGTCCGAAGATGGTTTCTTGGTCCCCCAGACGACGTTGTTGTCAAGGTCAACCACCACCATGTCATCGGCGGTCATCGTCTCGTAAGGGACCCCCGATGGCTTGATCACGACGAGGCCCTGTTCGCGGTCGATGCCGCTGACATTGCCCCACGTATAGACAACGACCCCGCGCGCGTTCAATTCAAGGTTCGCACGGAAAACGTCTTCTCGCAGTTCGGCTAGCAAGTCATTTCCTCCCAAATTATCAACCCTGCCGTGATCCATCGTCGCGACGGGATGCTTCCTCGTGACAAGTGTGCCGACAGGCAGGCATTTGCGCCAGAGGATATCAGGTCAATTATATGGATTATGGTGCTAAGTTATTGTGCAATCCGCCTGCAGAGCCACCAACCCTCTCTCAGCGCCACATAATGCTAAAAAAACACCAGTTTTCCGGCATTTTTGAACAAAAAAGAAGGGGCAGACAAAAGCCTGCCCCTCGTAAAGTTACGCTCACCAGTAGGCTTTACAGCCGGTTTTCTTGGGATTATTGCGCTTTCTTTTTGTTGTAGACATCGAAGATAACGGCGGCGAGGAGGACGACGCCCTTGATGACCTGCTGCCAGTCGATGCCGATGGAGAGGATCGACATGCCGTTGTTCATGACACCCATCAGGAAGGCGCCGATGATAGCCCCGGTGACGGTGCCGACACCACCCGTGGTCGAAGCACCACCGATAAAGACCGCCGCGATGACGTCAAGCTCGTAGCCATAACCTGCCTTCGGCGTTGCCGTGTTGAGGCGGGCCGCAAAGACCAGCCCGGCAAAGGCCGCCAGAAGACCCATGTTGGCAAAGGTCAGAAAGGTCAGCTTCTCGGTGTTCACACCAGAGAGCTTGGCCGCCTTGACGTTGCCCCCAAGGGCATAGATCCGCCGACCAACCGTCGTCCGCGAGGTCAGGAAGCCATAGGCCGCAACCAGAACCGCCATGACGATCAGCACGTTCGGATAGCCGCGATAGCCTGCCATGATGTAGGACAGATAGTTGACGGCAAACAGGATCATCAGGATCTTCAGAACAAAGACCGGAAACGGCTCGTCCACATTGGACACTTTTTCTTTGGCCTTGCGGTCCTTCCAGGCGCTGTAAAGCAGGAACAGGCTGAGGATCAGACCCAGAGCAATCGTCAGGATGTGCGGGCGGCCTGAGCCGAAGAGATCGGGAATGAAGCCCGAGCTCAGCTTCTGGAAGCCGGTCGGGAACGGGCCGATGGACTGGCCATTGAGCAGCGCCAGCGTCAGACCACGGAAGCTCAGCATGCCCGCAAGGGTCACGATGAAGGCCGGGATCTTGTAATAGGCAACCCAGAAGCCCTGCAGCGCCCCGATGCCGACACCAACGAACAGGCAGACCACGATGACCACCAGATAGTTGATCTCGTAATTGACGATCATCACCGCAGCCAGAGCCCCGATGAAGCCCATCACCGAACCGACCGACAGGTCGATGTGACCGGCAACGATCACCAACAGCATGCCGATCGCCATGATGACGATATAGCTGTTCTGCAGAATGAGGTTGGTCAGGTTGAGCGGCTTCATCAGAATGCCGTTGGTGACAACCTGAAAGAAGACCATCACAACGACAAGAGCGATCAGCAGACCATATTCGCGCACGTTGGCTTTCAGATAGCTGCTGATGCCGCCTTTGTTTTCTTCGTCATCCGAATTGGTCGGAGAGGACTTGACAACTTGTTCCATTGTTTCAGCCTTTGTCCTTGATGATCATCCGCATGATCTTTTCCTGCGAAGCCTCGGAGGTCGGCAGCTCGCCAACCATCTTGCCTTCATTCATCACGTAGATGCGATCCGTCATGCCAAGAAGCTCGGGCAGCTCAGAAGAGATGAAGATGATGCCCTTGCCCTCTGCGGCAAGCTGATTGATGATCGCGTAGATTTCGTATTTGGCATTCACGTCGATGCCGCGGGTCGGCTCATCCAGGATCAAAACGTCCGGATTGGCAAACAGCCACTTCGAAAGAACAACCTTCTGCTGGTTGCCACCAGACAGGTTCACCACTTGCTGGGCAAGGCCCGAGCAGCGCGTGTTCAGCTTGTTCTTGTATTCAAGCCCGACACGGGTCTCCTCGTTGTCATCGATCACGATGCCCTTCGAGACCCCTTCCAGATTGGAAAGCGTCGTGTTCACCTTGATGCTGTTCTCAAGCACCAGACCATATTCCTTGCGGTCCTCGGTGACATAGGCAAGACCGGCGCCAACCGCCTTGTTGATCGTGCTGACGTCAACCGGCTGGCCCTTCAGTGAGATCTCGCCTGAGATCTTCTGGCCATAGGAGCGGCCAAAGATGCTCATCGCAAGCTCGGTGCGCCCGGCCCCCATCAGACCCGAGATCCCGACGATCTCACCGGCCCGAAGATTGAAGTTAACATCCCGGATCAGATGACGATCCGCATGGATCTGGTGATAGACGTTCCAGTTCTTCACTTCCAGAAGCGGCTCGCCAATCTTCGGCTCACGCGGCGGGAAGCGGTTGGTCAGCTCGCGGCCGACCATGTCCTTGATGATCTTGTTCTCCATCTCGACGGACTTGTCGCAGTCGAGCGTGCTGACCGTCTGGCCATCGCGCAGAACCGTGATCTTGTCCGCAACCTTCACAACCTCGTTGAGCTTGTGCGAGATCAGGATCGAGGAGATCCCCTGACGTTTGAACTCAAGCAGCAAGTCCAGCAGAGCCTCACTGTCCCGCTCGTTCAGCGACGACGTCGGCTCATCCAGAATGAGAAGCTTCACTTCCTTGGAAAGCGCCTTGGCGATCTCGACCAGCTGCTGCTGGCCCGTGCCAAGGTTGGTGATCAGCGTGCCCGTCGGCTTGTCCAGCCCGACGGTCTTGAGCAGCATCTCGGCTTCCGAATGGGCAAGGTGCCAGTCGATCACGCCATTCTTCGCGCGCTCGTTGCCAAGAAACATGTTTTCTGCAATCGAGAGAAGCGGCACCAGGGCTAGTTCCTGATGGATGATGATGATGCCTTGCTTCTCGCTGTCGGCGATGCCCGCAAAGGATTGCGTGTCGCCCTTGTAAATGATGTCACCCTCGTATGTGCCGTGAGGATAAACGCCGCTGAGGACCTTCATCAGGGTGGACTTGCCTGCGCCATTCTCGCCGACCAGGGCATGGATTTCCCCTTCGGAGACGGTCAGGTTCACATCACTCAAGGCCTTTACACCCGGAAAGGTCTTCGTGATTCCTCGCATTTCTAGAATGGTGTTCATATCAGCCTCAAGGAACCAATCTGTGTTTCGAGCTGAAGGGGCAGAGGGCGACAGCCCGGCCAACAAAGCCGCCGCCGCCCTCTTTCGGGAGGATCTTACTTGATCTGATCCATCGTGTAGTAACCGCTGTCGATGACGCGTTCTTCCCAGTTGGCTTTGGTAACGGGAAGTGGTTTCAGCAGGTAGGACGGAACAACTTTCACACCGTTGTCATAGGTTTCGGTGTCGTTGATTTCCGGCTCGCCGCCTTCCAGAAGCGCATTCACCATTTTCACGGTTACGCCGGCAAGCGCACGGGTATCCTTGAAGATGGTGGAATATTGTTCGCCAGCAAGAATGGACTTGATCGACTGCACTTCAGCGTCCTGACCGGTGACGATCGGCATTTTCATGTCGCCGGAGCCGTAGCCAACGCCTTTGAGCGAAGACAGGATGCCGATGGACAGGCCGTCATACGGAGCAAGAACGCCATGGACGGTTTTGTCGGTGTAGAAGGCGGACAGCAGGTTGTCCATGCGAGCCTGAGCAACTGCACCGTCCCAACGCAGGGTACCAACTTTGTCCATGCCAAACTGGCCGGACGGAACAACAACTTCACCTGCATCGATCATCGGCTGCAGAACGGACATGGCGCCATTGTAGAAGAAGTAGGCGTTGTTGTCGTCAGGAGAACCGCCGAACAGTTCCACGTTCCAGGGTTTTGCACCCGGGAAGCGTTCTTTGAGGCCGTTGACAAGGTTGGTGGCCTGAAGAACGCCAACCTGGAAGTTATCGAAGGTTGCGTAATAGTCGACGTTGCCGGAATCACGGATCAGGCGATCATAGGCGATGACCTTGATGCCGCTGTCGGCTGCCAGTTCCAGAGCGCTGGAAAGGGTCGTGCCGTCGATCGAGGCGATCACGAGCACGTTGACGCCTTTCAGGATCATGGTTTCGATCTGACGCAGCTGGTTGGCAATATCGTCCTCAGCATACTGCAGGTCGGTCGTGTAACCTGCTGCTTCAAACTGCTCTTTCATGCTGTTGCCGTCAGTGATCCAGCGAGCGGATGACTGGGTTGGCATTGCAATACCAACAAACCCTTTGTCAGCAGCACTGGACGGAGCGGCAGACAGGGACAAACCCGCTGCGACAGCCAGAGCGCCAACGCTCAGCATTTTAAAGAAACTTCCAAATCTCATCTCGAGATCCTCCCTTTGAATCACACCCTGACTGTCGTCAAGGCAACCCACCTTCCCGCACACAGCAGGGAAGATAAATCTGTAAGGAAGCGGGAAAGATGCACAATAATTGCGTCAGTGCCATTGAGGGATGCACAAAAAGTGCTCTGCAAAAGTGTATGCAGACTTGCCAGCCGCGCTCGTCCAGCATTGAGCACGCTCTGTAAATTGACCAGAATTTGGCGAAATCCTCCATCGGAAGCCGTGTTTTTTGTATAAACGACTCCAAATCTCCCATATATCCTCCACTGACCATTGTGCTATAAACTGCGCCAGAAGGAAGACGGCAAACGGTCAAAAATATGGACGATGTTGCTTTTCTCTGTGGTCAGATCAAAAGGTCGGCCCTTGTCATACGCCTGAACACCCATCCGCACGCACTTTTCGGCCTTGTCTGATCTCTTGACCGGCGACAGTCTCCAGCGCGAGCCTTGTCACCGACATGCCTGTCGCAAGAGCAGACCCACCAACGAAATCCTGCCAATTGAAGACCCCAATCTATATTTTATAAGCAAATATACTATTCATAAGTAATATATTGCAAATCAGAAACATTTCTCACACATGAGACAAATAGCGCACCTTGATCAATTCCTTTCAGGCGATCAAGAAAGCAATTGTTAACCATAAAAGCCTTGAATTCTACTTGCAACAGGAGGCAAGCCCGCCACTTGTTCCGACCAACAGGCTGATTTTCAACTGACGAAGGAAAATCGTTTCGAAGCAGTTTGAAGCGATTTTTTAAAAGCCAATCCCTAAATCGTTTTCGAAAGCTGCCTGATGCAAGAGACCGGCAAAGGTCAGGACAAGAGGTGAGGGCAACATGTCTTGATTTGGAGGAAAAGGCAGGAATATGTCGCAGTTAACAATAGATGGCCCTGAACGGACCAAAGAGGACGTCTCTCACAAGAGAAGCTTCTCCCCGTCGGCTTCATTGCGTCTCAAGATTGGCCCGAAAATCTACCTCGGCTTCAGCATCGTGCTGATGCTGCTCATCGGTCTCGGTATTTATTCACTTCTGGAAATGAGGTCGATCAACGATCGCTTTGTCACGATGGCAGACATGGAGAGCGATGCCGAACTGATTGCCGAGATTCAATCCACCGTGGTTGAAACCCAATTGGCGGCCAGAGACTTCATGTTCACTTTCAAGGAGGAGTCGCGACAGGACTTCAAGAAGCATCTCGTCAACCTCGAAGAACTCGTGGGTCAGGCCCATCAGGTCATCCAGAATCCAGAACGCGTTGACCTGCTCAATCGTGTCACGACGCAGATCGGGGATTACAAACAGGGCTTCAGTGAAGTGGAAGCCCTGCTCGACCGGCGTAACCACATTGTCAATGAATCGCTACTGACCAAGGGAGCCTCCCTGCGAAACTGGCTCACACAAATCCGCGAAGGCGCCTTTGCTGCCGGAGATTATGAATCCGCCAGTCAGGCAGGGATCGCCCAAGAGCTTTTCCTGCTGGCCCGCCTCTATGTCATGAAATATCTCGATGACAATGATCAGGCCAATGCTGACAGAACCATGTCTGAGCTGGAAACTCTGAAAAAGGCGCTCGGCAACCTTGATAAGAGTATCGAAAATCCCGATCGGCGTAAGCTGCTCGCTGAGATCAGTGCAACGGTTCCACTCTATGAAGCCGACTTCAAGGAAGTGCACGGTATCATCCATCAGCGCAATTCGATCCGGGATAAGGTGCTGGATGCGAATGCGGAGCAGATGGCTGTCGACACGGCAGCCATCGATGCCTCGGCCAAGAAAGACACGGCCGCTCTGAAAGCCGGTATGAGCGCAAGCCTTGATCAGGCCATGAACAGCCTGCTCATCATTGCGTCCGCAGCCCTCGTCGTTGGCCTGCTTGCAGCCTTCACCATCGCCCGCAGCATCACACGCCCGCTGACCGCCATGACCCGGATCATGGGCAAGCTGGCCCAGTCTGACTATTCCGTGGATATTCCCGGCATGGAACGCACGGACGAAATCGGCCTGATGGCGAAAGCCGTCGAGGTCTTCAAGAAAAACGGCATCCATGCACGAGAGATGGAAGCCGAGCAGGCCGCTTCCAAGGAGCAGGCCGAGAAGGAAAAACACGACGCCATGATGCAGATGGCAGATGACTTCGACAGCCATGTCGGCAGCATCGTCGATGCCGTCTCCAGTGCATCCGCCGAACTGAGCGCAACCGCCAAGTCCATGTCCGACGTGTCGGTTGAAACGTCCAATCAGGCGACGGCAGCCTCCGCCGCCTCGGAGCAGACCTCAAGCAACGTGCAGACGGTGGCAACCGCCACCCAGGAAATGACCACGACAATCGATGGCATCAACGAGCAGATCAGTCAGGCTTCCGCCTCGTCTCGCGAAGCGGTCCATAAAGTGTCGGCGACCAGCCATCAAATGCAGATCCTCGCCGAAACAGCAGACAAGATCGGCGCGGTGGTGGAAATGATCTCCGGCATTGCCGAGCAGACGAACCTGCTGGCCCTCAATGCGACCATCGAATCCGCACGGGCCGGTGTCGCAGGCAAGGGTTTTGCCGTGGTCGCCGCTGAAGTCAAGGAGCTCGCGGGCCAAACCGCCAAGGCAACGGACGAGATCGCCCATCAAATCGCCAGCGTTCAGGCCGCCACGCGCGAGGCCAGCCACTCCATGGAGGATGTTTCCCGCGTCATTCAGCATGTCGATGAAATCTCGGCAGCCATCGCGGAAGCTATGGAACAGCAGAATGCCGCCACGCGGGAAATCGCCGGTAGCGTCCATCAGGCAGCACAGGGCACCCAACTGGTCAACGATAATGTGAGGGCCGTGTCCGACGCCTCTCAGGCAACCGGTGCCGCCGCCAATCAGGTGATGGCGTCTGCCGAAGAACTCTCGCAGCAGGCCAGCCTGCTCAAGAGCGAAGTGGCGAAATTCATCTCCGAGGTCCGGGCCAGCTGATCATGGCTCGCAGGTCCTGACACCATTCGGATCGGCGTCTGTCACAGGGTGCCGATCCCTCAGAAGCTCGGCGGTGTGCAGGCGCTGACAATGACACATTTGTCCTTGCCAACGACGCGAAACCGATGCGGCAGGAGACTGTCAAACAGATAGGCATCCCCCGGCCCCAGAATACGCCGTTCTTCGCCCACGGTGATCTCGATCCGGCCCGATATCACGATGCCCGCCTCTTCCCCATTGTGGCTATACATCACCCGCCCGGTATCAGCTCCCGTCTCGTAGGTCTCGTAGAGCATCTGCAGATTGCGCCCCAGAAGATTGTTCCCGACCTGCTTGAGCGAAAGCTTGCCCTTGCCAATTTCTTTCAGGTCCTCGGCAGCAAAGAAAACCTCCCGTTCGGGCACCACCTCGAACGAGAAAAATTCCGCCAGACCGATCGGAACCCCATCGAGAATGCGCTTCAATGCTCCCACCGACGGATTGATCTTTCCAGCCTCGATTTGCGAGACCATCGAATTGGCAACACCGGCCCGTTTCGACAGGGCCCGCTGGGACAATCCCGCCTGCTTGCGCACCATCTGCAATCGCTGTCCAACATCCGTTGAGGCATCCATCTCATCACCCCGGCGTTCTTCTTGCTCAAGATAATGAGCAATATACCCTTACCACATGGAATATCAAAGCCTTAAACTCGAGAAGAAATAGACTTTTCAGATATATAAAACGGCCTATCCTCATGGGATCAAACAACAAACCCTGCCGTCAAAAGGCAACACCTCCCGAACCATCAGAGTGGATACAATGCTGAACTCCGAAATTGCACAACGCCGTGAAAAAGCCATCGCCCGGGGCGTTGGCATGATGACCCAGATCTATGTGGATCGCGCCCTCAATGCCGAAGTCTGGGACGTGGAAGGCAACCGCTATATCGACTTCGCCGCAGGCATCGCCGTGGTCAACACCGGCCATTGTAACCCCAAAGTCATGGCAGCAGTCGAAGCCCAGCTCAAGAGCTTCACCCACACCTGCCATCAGGTGCTTCCCTATGAGAATTACATCCACCTCGCCGAACGCCTAAATGCAGCGGTCCCCGGCGAAGGCGAAAAACGCACGGTCTTCGTGACCACCGGCGCCGAAGCGGTCGAGAACGCCGTCAAGATCGCCCGAGCCCACACGGGCCGCGAGGCAATCGTCGCCTTCGCAGGTGGTTTCCATGGCCGTACCTTCATGGGCATGAGCCTCACCGGCAAGGTCCAGCCCTACAAGACCGGCTTTGGTGCCATGATGAACGACATCTACCATGTGCCTTTCCCGGTCGAACTGCACGGCATTACCGTCGATCAGAGCATCGCCGCCATCAAGCAGCTGTTCAAGGCAGATCTCGATCCGTCACGCGTCGCCGCAATTATTGTGGAACCAATTCAGGGTGAAGGGGGTTTCTATCAGGCACCAGCTGAACTGATGCGTGCGATCCGTGCTCTTTGCGACGAGTACGGCATCGTCATGATCGCGGATGAGGTTCAAACTGGCTTTGCTCGTACCGGCACCTTGTTTGCCATGGAACAGTATGATGTCGCCCCTGACGTCACGGCCATGGCCAAGGGGCTGGGCGGCGGGCTGCCAATCTCGGCAGTGACCGGCAAGGCAAACATCATGGATGCATCCGGCCCCGGCGGCCTTGGCGGCACCTATGGCGGCAACCCCCTCGGCATTGCAGCGGCCCACGCCGTGCTTGACCTGATCGAAGGCGACAAGCTCTGCGAACGTGCAACCAGCCTTGGCAACAAGCTCAAGGACACGCTGACCTCGCTGAAATCAGATGTGCCCGAAATCGCCGACGTGCGCGGCCCGGGCTTCATGATCGCGGTCGAGTTCAACAAAGAAGACGGCTCGGGACCAAGCGCCGATTTTGCCAACCGCGTCCGCACCGAGGCTCTTTCGCGCAATCTGGTACTGCTCACTTGCGGGGTCTATGGCAATGTCATACGGTTCCTCGCGCCACTGACCATCGAAGACTCGGTCTTTGATGAGGCGATGGGCATCCTCAAAGACTCGATTCGCGCTGCTCGGGAGGGCTAATATGCAACTCAAAGACAACAGCCTCTTGGAAAACAGGGCCTACATCAATGGAGAATGGCGCAGCCTGCCAGAGACATTTGATGTAACCAACCCGGCCACAGGCGAGCTGATCACCAAGGTCTCCGATTGTGCCCTTGAAGACATCAAGGAAGCCATCGACACCGCTTACGTGGCCCAGAAAGAATGGGCCAAGAAGACCGGCAAGGAACGCGGTGCAATCCTGCGCAAATGGTACGAGCTGATGGTCGAGAACGCCGACGATCTCGGTGCCATCCTCTGCGCTGAAATGGGCAAACCCTTCCCCGAAGCCCGTGGCGAGATCCTCTACGGGGCTTCCTTCATCGAATGGTTCTCCGAGGAAGCCAAGCGCGTCTATGGCGATACGATCCCGGGCCACCAGCCCGATAAGCGCATCGTCGTGATCAAGCAGCCTGTCGGCGTCGTTGGTTCCATCACCCCTTGGAACTTCCCCAACGCCATGATCGCTCGCAAGGTCGCCCCGGCCCTCGCCGTGGGGTGCGCCTTCGTCTCTCGTCCGGCGGAGCTGACCCCTCTCTCCGCCCTCGCAATGGCAGTGCTTGCCGAACGCGCGGGCGTACCCGCAGGTGTCTTCAACGTCGTGCCCAACAGCCATTCGTCGATGACCGGTCAGGAGCTCTGCTCCAACCCGAAAATCTCGAAGATCACCTTCACCGGCTCGACGCGCGTCGGCTCGATCCTCATGCGCCAGTGCGCCGATGGTATCAAGAAGATGAGCCTCGAGCTTGGCGGCAACGCTCCCTTCATCGTCTTTGACGATGCCGACCTTGATGCGGCGGTCGATGGCGCGATGATCGCCAAATATCGCAACAACGGCCAGACCTGTGTCTGCGCCAACCGCATCTATGTCCAGAGCGGCGTCTATGACGCCTTCGCTGAAAAGCTCACCGCAGCCGTCAGCAAGCTCAAACCCGGCAACGGCTTTGACGAAGGGGTGACCACCGGCCCGCTCATCAATGAAGATGCAGTGCAGAAGGTCGAAGCCCACTTGAAGGACGCCGTCGAGAAGGGCGCCAAGATCATTCAGGGCGGCTCCCGCCTTCAAGGCACCTTCTTCGAGCCGACCGTCATCACCAACGTGCCCCGCTCGGCCCTCGTCTCCACCGAGGAGACCTTCGGTCCCGTGGCCCCTCTGATCAAGTTCGATACAGAGGAAGAGGCCATCGAAATGGCCAACGATACCGAATTCGGTCTGGCAGGCTATTTCTACTCCAACGATCTGGGCCGCGTCTGGCGTGTTGCCGAGGCGATGGAAACCGGCATGGTCGGCGTCAACACCGGCCTGATCTCGACCGAGGTCGCTCCCTTCGGCGGCATCAAGCAGTCCGGCCTTGGCCGCGAGGGCTCCAAATACGGCATCGAGGACTATCTAGAAATTAAATATATCTGCATGGGCGGCATCTGATACGCCCAAAGACTGCAACAAACAAAAGGCCCGCATCGATTGCGATGCGGGCCTTTTTCATATCTCGCTCACTCCGCAGGCCTATCCAGGCAACTGGAAGGAATGGCGGAAGTAGGAGCGGAAGGCGGTCATGGCGGGCGTGAACTGGATCCCCTTGCGCCAGGCAAGCCCCACATCCATCGACGGGATGCCATCCTGAATGGTAATTGTCTCGATCCGCCGCCCTTCGAGCGACCAGGGACGATGCACCATGTCCGAGAGGATCGCCACACCCTGATCATTGGCTACCAGCGAGCGCACTGCCTCGATTGACGAGGTTCTGAGCGCAATCCGCGGCTGATAGGGCGTGCTGCTCCAGTATTTGAGCGAGCTGTGCGAGGCCTCGTCCACCGTCAGCATGATATAGGGCTCTTCCGAAATCTCCCTCAGGCCCACTGTCTCCGCATTGAGAAGGCGATGTTGGGCTGGCACCCAGAGCCGCCGTGGTGAACTTAGCAGCGTCTCCGTTGTCAGCTCCGGATTGAGAATGTTGGACGTCAACAACACGGCAACGTCATAGCGATTGGTCAGAAGTCCTTCCTCGATAGATTCGCGGTTGAGCTCGAACAACTGGATCCCGAGCCCCGGATAACGCCGCCTCAGCCGCTCGATATGATAAGGCAGGAAATAGCCGATCACTGTATAGGTCGCCGCCACTGTCAAGGTCCCGCTCACTTCGGTTGAAACCATCCTGAGGTTAGTCGCTTCCTCCACCTTGCTCATGATCTCATAGGCATGGGAGAGGAACTCGCGACCGGCGTCGGTCAATTTCATGCCCTGCGCGGTGCGCTCGAACAGACTATGCCCGACGATATGCTCCAATTCCTTGATCGCGGTGGTAATGGCCGATTGGGAAATGGAAAGATGGATCGCTGCCTGCGAAACCTGCCCGATTTCGGCGGTAGCAATGAAATAGCGGATCTGTCGCAAGTTAAGAGCCATGGCGCTTTTCTATTCTGATTTTCAGAAACATCAATTCTGATATTCCGATTTTCTTCATCAACTTTTGGTGATCAACTTGGTGATAGAGCAATAATTTCCCCGTATTTCAGCGATCTTCATGAGATCGCCAGAAGGCTCCGGAAAATTCCTCTCATCTAAATATCAGATAATAATAAATTGAAATTCGTATTTTTCAAACTCAAAATTATTGCATAAGGTGGAATTGAGAACAATTTAGGCAAAGCATTCAACTGCATAATTACTAGGCAGAATGCGGAGGGACTGAGACGTTGGAACGCGAGGCAATCGACATCAACTGCGACATGGGTGAAGCCTATGGACGTTGGCATATTGGAGACACCGACGACACAATGCTGATGCCACTCATCAGCTCTGCCAACATTGCCACCGGCTTTCACGCTGGCGATCCGAACCTGATGGACCAGACCGTTCGACTGGCGGTCGAGCTTGGCGTCGGCATCGGCGCGCACCCCGGCTATCGTGACCTTCAGGGCTTCGGCCGCCGCAAGATCCACGGCACGCCAAAGGAACTCCTCAACGACATCGTCTATCAGGTCGGCGCCCTGCGCGAATATACCCGCCGTCACGGTGCCATCCTGCAACATGTCAAGCCACACGGCGCGCTCTACATGGAAATGGCGGTCAATCAGGAACTCTCCGAGATCTTCATGACCTACATGCAGAAAGCCGCCCCGAACGCCTTCGTCTTCTGCATGGCCGGATCCGCCACCGAAAAGGCCGCCATTGAAGCAGGCCAGCCGGTCGTGCGCGAATTCTATGCCGACCGCGATTATGACGACAACGGTTCGATCGTCTTCACCCGCGACGCCGGTCGCCCCGACCCGAACAGGATTGCGGAGAAAGTCGTACGTGCCTGTCGGGAGGGCATTGTGACCACTGTCACTGGGAATGACATCGCCGTACCATTCGAAAGCATTTGTTTCCACTCCGACACCCTCGGAGCCCTGGACATTGTCCAGACCATGAGAGAGAGCCTGCAAAAGGCCGACATCCGCATATCACCAATATCTGAAATTGCCAGCGACACCATCCGGAGAGCAGTATGAGCAAGCAAGAAATCAAATCCCCCCTTCCCGGCACCTTCTATCGCAAGCCATCACCGGAAGCCGCCCCCTTCAAGGCCGACGGCGCCTCCGTTGAAGCCTCCGAGACCATTGGCCTCATCGAGGTGATGAAAACCTTCCACGAAGTCCCCGCAGGCCTCTCCGGCTCCAACATCACCTTTCTGGTCGATGACGAGGAACCGATCATGGCCGGTCAGGTCATTGCCGAGGTAGAGGCATGACCATCCGTTCCCTGCTCATAGCCAACCGGGGAGAGATTGCCGTCCGCATCATAAAGGCGGCCAAGGCACTCGGCATCCGGACGGTTCAGGTCCATTCGGCAGCCGACGCCGACATGCTCGCGGTTCGGATGGCCGATGAAGCCATCGAAATCGGGCCGCCAGCTGCACGCAAATCCTATCTCGATATCGAGAAGATCATCAGCGCCGCCAAAGAGGCAGAAGTTGACGCCATCCACCCCGGCTATGGCTTCCTGTCCGAGAATGCGGACTTCGCCAGAGCCGTCGTCGCGGCCGGCATGATCTTCATCGGGCCGGATGGCGATGCCATCGGTCTGCTGGGTGACAAGGTCGAAGCCCGCAAGGTCGCCGCCAAGGCTGGCGTTCCCACCGTGCCGGGCAGCGACGGACGCGTCGAGGACATCGCTCTCGCCCGTCAGGTGGTCGAAACCACCGGCTTCCCCGTCATGATCAAGGCAGCCGCCGGTGGCGGTGGTCGCGGCATCCGCATCGTCAACTCCCACGAGGAATTCGAAACCCAGTTCCCCCTTGCCTCCGCAGAAGCAAGAGCGGCCTTTGGCGACGGTGGCCTCTATGTCGAGAAGATGATCACCAAGGCCCGCCACGTCGAAGTGCAGATCCTCGGCGATGGAGAAAATGCGGTCCACTGCTTCGAGCGCGAATGCTCGCTGCAGCGCCGCCGCCAGAAGGTCTGGGAAGAAGCCCCCAGCTTCCTGCTGCCCGAAGAGATCCGCAAGCCCCTGTGCGACAGCGCAGTCGCTCTGGCCAAATCGGTCAACTATAAGGGTGCAGGCACGGTCGAGTTTCTCTTTGACGAGGACGCTGGCGAATTCTACTTCATCGAAGTGAACACCCGCATTCAGGTCGAGCATCCGGTCACCGAAATGATCACCGGCATGGATCTGGTGCAGGAAATGATCCGGGTGGCCGGTGGCGACAAGCTCTCGGTCCAGCAGGATGACATCTCCCTTTGGGGTCATGCCATCGAATGCCGCATCAACGCCGAAGACCCGACGATGAACTTCTTGCCCGACCCCGGCACGGTGACCAAGCTTAGTGTCCCCGAAGGCAAGGGCATCCGCTTCGACACCATGCTCTATGAAGGCTACACCATTCCGCCTTTCTACGACTCGCTGCTGGGCAAGCTGATTGTCCATGGCGACACGCGCGAAGAATGCTTGAACATTCTCGAATCGACCCTTGAAGGCCTCACCATTGAAGGTCTTGCAACGACGATCCCGCTGCATCTGGCCCTGTGCCGCGATGCGGATGTCAAGGCAGGCAATTTTCACACGAAATTTCTGGAACCGTGGCTGGAAGAGAGCTTCCACCCCGAACCGAACGGCATCGAGGAGGTAGCATAATGACCATGAGATACAGCTTTGGTGGCGACGAGCATCTGTTCGTCGAATGCAGCGAAGAAATGTCACTCCGGGCATTCTTCAATTCCCTGTCCATGACCAACGGCATCAAGGAAGCTGGCATCAAGGGTGTGACCGAGATCTGCCCGGCCAACGCTTCCCTGCAGATCAAGTTCAACCCGGACATCATCCATCCCGATGACGTGTTGAAGGAATTGAAGGCCATCGAAGTGGCCGCAGCCAAGGCCGAGCCGGTGATCAAGACCCGCATCATCGAAATCCCGGTCTACTATAACGATCCCTGGACCCACGAGACCCTGATGCGGTTCCGCGAACGCCATCAGGATCCCAATTCCACCGATCTGGAATATGCAGCACGGATCAACGATTTCAGCTCCGTTGACGACTTCATCGAAGCCCATTCCGGCTCGCCGTGGTTCGTCTCCATGGTCGGCTTCGTCTCCGGCCTTCCCTTCATGTATCAGATGGTCGAGCGCCAGCGTCAGATCGAGGTACCGAAATATCTGCGCCCCCGCACTGACACCCCGAAGCTGACCGTCGGCTATGGCGGCTGCTTCTCGTGCATCTATTCGGTGCGCGGAGCAGGTGGTTACCAGATGTTCGGCATCACCCCGATGCCGATCTACGACCCGACCCAGACCACCTCCTATCTCAAGGAGTTCATGGTTTTCTTCAACCCCGGTGACATCGTCAAGTTCAAACCGATTTCCCGTGAGGAATATGATGCCGATGTCGAAGCGGTCGAAAAGGGCCTCTTCATGCCGCCGATGCACGAAGTGGAATTCGACCTGCGCGAATTCGAGAAGGATATCGACGGCTACAACCACAAACTGGAGGGCGTTCTGTCATGAGTATCACGGTTCTTCATCCGGGTCTCGCAACCACTGTTCAGGACCTTGGCCGTCCCGGTTACTACCATCTGGGCATCCCCGAAGGCGGCGCAATGGATCGCCTGTCCATGCGGGCAGCAAACCTCCTCGTCGGCAATGACGAAGGCGCAGCAGGTCTTGAGGCTGTCTTCATCGGCCCCAAGCTCAAGTTCGAGGACGACACTATCGTCGCCGTCACCGGCGCTGAAATGCCGATGAAGCTTGACGGGGAAATCGTACCCTCCTGGACCTCTATTGCCGTCAAGGCCGGTCAGGAGCTCTCCTTCGATTTCCTCCAGTCCGGAGCCCGCATTTATATCGCGGTCGCAGGCGGTATCGATGTACCACTCGCTCTTGGCAGCCGCTCCACCTACCCCATCGGCGCACTGGGTGGCTTTGAAGGCCGCGCCATCGCCGCGGGCGACGTTCTGCCGGTTGGCACGACCGACAAAGCAGCCGAGATTGGCAAGACCATTCCGGATGCCTTGCGCCGCAAGCCGGGATCCCCAGCCGAGCTGCGCATTCTGCCCGGCCTCTACTGGGACCGCATCACCGACGAGGCAAAAGAGCATTTCTTTGCCGACGAGTGGAAGGTCGCACCGGAAGCCGACCGCATGGGCTATCGCTTCCGCGGTGGCAAGCACATGGAATTCGTGCCCCGCGAGCAGCCCTTCGGCGCAGGCTCCGACCCATCCAACATCGTCGACAGCTGCTACCCCTACGGCTCGGTTCAGATCCCTGGCGGCAGCGAGCCGATCATCCTGCATCGCGATGCTGTCTCCGGCGGTGGCTACTTCATGGTTGGCACCGTGATCTCCGCCGACATGGACCTCATCGGCCAGTTGCAGCCCCACACCCCGACCCGCTTTGTCAAGGTGGATATGGATACCGCCTTGGCAGCAAGAAAAGACAGAGCCGCGCTTATCAACGAAATCAGAGCGCTGTTCTAATCTAATAAAAAACATAATGAAAACAATGCAATCACCTGAACAACCTTTCAGATAGGGAACTAAAATGAAACGCAAAATTTCGTATTTTCTAGCCGCGGGCTTCCTCGCGGCAACGGCCTCCCCTGTCCTGGCGGACGCCTGGTACCCCTATGATGCAGTGGAAGTGACGCCTGCATTCTCTACCGATGGCACCTCCACGCCTGTCAGCTATTCGCCGCTTGAGAAGGCTGAAAAAGCGCACAACATCTGCGTTTCCTTCCCTCACATGAAGGATGCCTACTGGCTCGGCGTCGACTATGGCGTTGCAGAACAGGCCAAGGACATGGGCGTCAAGATGAACGTCGTAGAAGCCGGTGGCTACACCGAGCTTGCCAAACAGATCTCCCAGATCGAAGACTGCGTTGCCGGTGGTGCAGAAGCAGTCGTGATCGGCGCCATCTCCTATGACGGTCTCAACAGCCTCGTTGGCGAAGTCGCCAAGAAGGGCATCCCCGTCATCGACGTGATCAACGGCATGTCCTCTCCGGATCTCACCGCCAAGTCGCTGGTGTCCTTCTACACCATGGGCTTTGAAACCGGCTCCTACCTTGCCAAGAAACACCCTGCTGGCAGTGACGAAGTCAAGGTTGGCTGGTTCCCCGGACCGGCAGGCGCAGGCTGGGTCGAAGCAGCCAACACCGGCTTCCTCGAAGCCGTCAAAGGCTCCGCCGTCAAGGTTCTCGAACCCAAATATGGCGACACGGGCAAGGAAGCCCAGCTGAAGCTGGTCGAGGACGTGCTGCAGGCCGAGCCAGATGTCCGCTACATCGCCGGCACTGCCGTCACCGCCGAAGCCGCTCAGGGTCTCATCCGTGAGCGTGGCCTCAAGGGGAAGGTCGATCTTCTCGCCTTCTACATGACCCCCGGCGTCTATGAAGGCATCAAACGCGGCTTTATCCTCGCTGCCCCGGCCGACTCCATGGTCATTCAGGGCCGCATCGCCATCGATCAGGCCGTTCGCGCCATCGAAGGCAAGGAGCTGATCAAGCATGTCGGTCCCAAAATCTTCGTGGTTGACCCGGACAACATCAACGACGTGCCGATGACGAACATCCTGCCTCCGCAGGGTTACAAGCCCGTCTTCTCCGTCAACTAAACCAGAATGTCTCCCCCGCCGGATCCGTTCGGCGGGGGACCAGCTAGGAGAAGACGGCATGCAATCCCCATCCACGCCTCCAACCGCTCCCAAGGACACCCTGCTGGTCGACATGCAGGGGATCACCAAGGAGTTTCCCGGCGTTCGTGCTCTGGACAATGTCGACTTCAACCTCAAGGCAGGCGAAGTGCATGTGCTGTTCGGAGAGAATGGCGCGGGCAAATCCACTCTCATTTCTATTCTGGCAGGTGTCTACCAGCAAACCGCAGGCACAATGCTGATCGCTGGCACCCCGGCCAAATTCACCTCCACCCACGATGCCCGCTCCGCTGGCATCGGCGCCGTCTTTCAGGAATTCTCCCTTGTCCCCACCATGCGGGTGGCCGAAAACATCTTCCTCGGCGATGAGCCGGGCAAGGGTTCTTTCATCGACAAGGGCGAAATGGTCAGGAAGGCCACCGAGCTGTTTGACGAACTGGGCTTCAACATCGACGTCAAGCGGCAGGTCATTTCCCTCTCCCGCGCCGAGCAGCAGATGGTCGAGATCGCCAAGGCGATCCATTTCGAGGCCCGCATCCTGATTCTCGATGAGCCGACCGCTTCTCTGACCGAGCGCGAAACCGAACGCCTGTTCGCCCTGATCAGGGACGCCAAGGCACGTGGCACTGGCATCGTCTATATCTCCCATCGCATGCAGGAATTCTCTGCCGTTGCGGATCGCATCACCGTGCTGCGCGACGGCAAACTCGTCGGCACCGTTGGTGTCAATGATCTGTCGGAAGGCGCGCTCGTTGAAATGATGACCGGACGGGCCATCGACGAGATCTACCCCGAGATCCAGAAGGCCGCCGACCGCAAACGTATCCTCAAGATCCGCAACATGAGCGCCTGGGGCGTCTCCGATGTCAGCTTCGACGTCTGGACCGGCGAAGTGCTCGGCGTCGCAGGTCTGGTTGGGTCCGGCAAGTCACGCGCCTTTCGCTCCATCATCGGCCTTCAGGACATCACCGATGGCTCGGTCGAACTGCACAGCCGTGAAGTCAAGAACTTCACCACAAGCGAAATGCTCGATCACGGTTTCTTCTATCTGCCGTCTGACCGCAAGGAAGAAGGCCTGATGCTGGGGGCAACGGCAGCCGACAACATCAATCTCTCGATCCTTGACCGTCCCGACACCAAAGGCCCTCTGGGGCTGCGTTCGATCAGGAAGGCCAAGGACATCATCAGAGGTATCGGTCAGCGCGTCGACCTCACCGATGCCTATCTGGCCCGCACCGTCTCCAAACTGTCCGGCGGCAACCAGCAGAAGATCCTGTTCGGCAAGGGCTTCGGTCAGGACCGCGAAATCTACATCTTCGACGAGCCCACCGTCGGCGTCGACATGGGTACACGGGCGGCTCTCTATCGGCTGATCAAGGAAATCGCCGAAAGCGGCAAGGCCGTCGTCGTCATCTCCTCCGATCTGCCCGAAGTCATGCATCTCTCCCACAGACTTCTTGTCTTCTCCAACGGCCAGATAACGGCCGAACTCGAAGGGAAAGACATTCAGGAGCAGACCATCCTGCAAGCATTTTTCAGCGAAGAAAGGCTAACGGCATGAGCAGCACCGACAGTGCCAACGCCACCCAAGCGACATCAGGCGTCTCCATGAAACGCTCGCTACGCGATCTTTTCGTCTCTCAGGGCGTCCTGCCTTTCTTTCTCGGCGGGGCACTCATCATCTTCACTCTGGCCACCGACAAGTTCCTCACCTTTGACAACATCGTCAATGTGGCACGCCAGTCGGTCTATTTGGTCCTTGCCTCCCTTGGGCAGATGATCGTGCTGGTAACCGGCGGCTTTGATCTCTCGATCGGCACCGCCATCGCCATCACCTCGGTTGTCTCCGCTTCCGTCATGGTTTTTGTCGCGGGCATGTTCCCCGACATGATCTGGCTCGCCCTTTTCATGGGCATTCTGGCGGGCTTTGCCTCGGCTCTGCTCATTGGCGGGATCAATGGTGTCGGGGTGGCGAAATTCAACGTCTCCCCCTTCATCATGACCCTTGGTGTGCAGTCGATGGGAGCCGGTGTCGCACTCTTCATCACCGGCGGTGTTCCCGTTGGCGGATTGCCTTATGACTTTGGCGACTTCTTCGGCTTCGGACGCATTCTCGGCGTCCCAGTCCCCGTGGTGATTGCCTTGATCGTGATCGTTGCCATCTGGATCATGATGAACCGCACCAAGCTTGGCTCGCACATCTATGCCATCGGCGGCAACATCAAGGCAGCCAACCTGTCAGGCATCAACACTGGCCGCACCCTCTTGCTGGCCTATCTTGCCTGCTCGCTGCTGGCCTCCCTTGCCGGTGTCCTGCTCACGGCCCGCGTCGAGAGCGGCGAGACCAACCTTGGCGGCACCATGGCACTCGAATCGATTGCCGCCTGCGTCATCGCCGGGGTGTCCCTGCGCGGCGGCATCGGCCGGGTTGAGAGCGTGGTACTTGGTGCCTTCTTCATCGTGCTGGTGCAGAACGGCATGAACCTGCTGCAGATTGGCTCCTACATGCAGATGGTTCTGCTTGGCGGCCTGCTCATCATGGCCGTCGTGATTGACCAACTTCGTTACAAGATGTTGATCGGCGATCGCTAGGTTATTGAATTAATGAAGAAATTGTTCCGGCTGCGCGCCGGAACAGAAGCCCTTGCCAGTTGCCCAAACAGGCGAGACAAGAAGACCGAAGCCGGTCAGTGCGGCAGCATCTGACCGGCTTCTCTCGTCTTCTGGCAGCACAAAAGTCCAGCTTCGCACGTCAGTGCACAAAATTTTCCCACCCTTGTTGGACAGGTCGTCTCCAATTCTATAGTCTTGCCGACACGGAAACGTGAGGATAGAGACGATGTTCAACACGATCATGGTTCCGGTGGATTTGCGTCGGTCCTCAAAGGGCCTCAAGGCGTTGACCATCGCGGCCAAATTGGCCAGGGCCAACGACATAAAAAAATCCGCGGCCCGGACCAATCGACTGGTGGCCGTGCCCTGCGTTCAGTTCGCGAGCTAACTATCCGCGCGCTCAAGGGTCTAAAGGGACTGGGCCAATGGCCCTCCCGTCAAACAACATTTCAATAGAATGACCCTTGTCGCATCTGTCCGGCCAGCTAACCCGGTCCAATTTTCCGGACCTTGAACACTGACGTTCCGTTGAAGACAGCCAGACTTATTTGATCACTTAATCACGGGCCCCACGTCCGTTTTAAGAGCTGTTGGTTTTCACTCCACGGTCAATCCTGAACCGTGTACGAGCACCAAAAACAAAACAGGAGTGCATAGCAATATGTCGACTGAAGAAGAAACAATGGGCATCCCGGCCCCTGAAGGGCTCACCGAACTCATCGAGACGGATTATGAAATTGGGCAGGACAATGTCGAGGGTCAGGTCGGCCCCATCGGCTTTGACGTTCACAATCCGGTTTTCATGGTCTCCGGCCTCTCCATCGTGGCCTTTGTCTTTTATGCTCTGGCCCTGCCGGAACAGGCAGCGGCGATTTTCGGCTGGCTGAGACCCTGGCTGACCTCCACATTTGACTGGTTCTTTCTTGGATCAGCAAACATCTTCGTATTGTTCTGCCTGTTCCTGATCGTCAGCCCATGGGGCAAGATCCGGCTTGGCGGCAAGGACGCAACCCCGGACTATTCCTATTCCGGATGGTTCGCCATGCTGTTTGCCGCTGGCATGGGCATCGGGCTGATGTTCTTTGGCGTGCTGGAACCCGTCTATCACATGGCCATCTCCAGCCCGCTCGGCACCCCTTCACCCCTCGATACGGACGGCAACATCATCCCCGCCAACGTCGAGCTGGCCAAGGAAATGGGTCTGGCAGCAACCATCTATCACTGGGGCCTGCATCCTTGGGCCATCTATGCCGTCGTGGCACTCGCCCTTGCGCTCTTTTCCTTCAACAAGGGCCTGCCGCTCACCATCCGCTCGGCCTTTCATCCGATTTTCGGTGATCGCATCTGGGGCTGGACCGGGCATATCATCGACATTCTCGCCGTCTTTGCGACTCTCTTCGGCCTTGCCACATCCCTCGGCTTCGGTGCCCAGCAGGCAAACGCTGGCCTCAATCACGTCTTCGGCCTGCCGATCGGCATACCGACCCAGGTCATCCTGATCACCATCATCACCGGCATTGCGCTCATCTCGGTTCTTCGCGGCCTTGATGGCGGGGTCAAGGTGCTGTCTGAGATCAACATGGGCATCGCAACCCTGTTGTTGCTGTTCGTGCTGCTTGCCGGCCCGACCATGCTGATCCTTACGGACTTCGGCGAAGGTCTTGTCGCCTACCTCAAAGATCTGGTGCCCCTGTCCAATCCCGTTGGTCGCACCGATGATGCCTATCGTCAGGGCTGGACCGCCTTCTATTGGGCATGGTGGATCAGCTGGTCACCGTTCGTCGGCATGTTCATTGCCCGCGTGTCGCGTGGCCGCACAGTGCGCGAATTCATCGTCTGTGTCCTTCTCATCCCGTCCCTCGTCTGCGTCCTCTGGATGGCTGTCTTCGGTGGGGTCGCCATCGATCAGGTCCTAACTGACCCGGCCAACTCGGCCGTCAAGGCACAGGTGATCGACAGCTACAATCCGCCGCTGTCGCTCTTCGCCATGCTCGAAGGCCTGCCGCTGTCCTCGATCACCTCGGTCATTGCCATCGTGCTGGTGATCGTCTTCTTCGTCACCTCGTCCGACTCCGGCTCGCTGGTGATCGACACCATCACGGCAGGCGGCAAGATCGATGCTCCGGTTCCGCAGCGTGTCTTCTGGGCAACCTTCGAGGGCGCAGTGGCCATCGTTCTGCTGATCGGCGGTGGCCTCACGGCCCTGCAGGCCATGGTTATCTCCACCGGACTGCCCTTCACGTTGGTCCTGTTGCTGATGTGCTGGGCCATCTTTCAGGGGCTACGCGCCGAGCCGCGCTAAAGGCCGAGCGCGATCTATTCCCACCTGAACAACGACCCTCCCGGCCCTCGCCGGGAGGGTTTCTTTTTATGAGAAACCAATCGCTTTTGACATTTCACCAAAAATTGGTTATTTGATCTTAAAAAACCAAATAGATGCAAATATAAGCAAAATCCGTTGGTTTTTTAAAGCAAGGAAAGCACATCAAGAGACAAGTTCATGAGATCGAGCAACCTGCCCGAAAAACTGTCGCTTCGCATCATGCAGGACATCGCCACCGGCGGCCTTGGTCGTGGTGACCATGTCGGCACGCAGCAGATAGCTGATCGCTATGGTGTCTCCCGCACGCCGGTGCGGGATGCTCTCGCCACCCTCGAAGAACGGGGCATCCTGACACGCATGCCCAACAGGGGCTTTTTCGTCTCCGAAGACGCCCGATCCCAGAGCCTGTCCCATCTCCAGACCGAGCCCGAAGACGCACTCGATGACTATCAGCAGCTGGCATCGGACTGGCTGACAGACAAACTGCCCGAAGAAATCACCGAACAGAAACTACGCCAGATCTATGGCTTCACCAAAGCCAAGCTCAGTGACCTGATGGCCCGCGCGATGCGCGAAGGCTGGGCCGAACGCAAAGATGGCTATGGCTGGCGGTTTCGCCCTGTCGCCAAGACCGGCGAGGCCTTCGATGCCATCTATCGTTTTCGCATTGCCATCGAGCCGGCCGCCATGCTCGAGCCCGATTTCGAGCTAGACCGCAGAGTGCTTGCTGAACAGCGGGACATCCAGCAGCGGATGCTGGACATGGATCCGCACCATGTTCCGGCAGAAAGCTTTCTCGAGAACGGCGCCAAGTTTCATGAGGAGCTCATCGCCCTTTCGGGAAATCCTTTCTTTCTGGTTTCCCTGCAACGGGTCAATCGCATGCGACGCCTGATGGAATACCGCACCGAGATAAGCCCCGAGCGGATCGAAACCCAATGCAGGGAGCATCTCGAACTGCTGGGCCTGTTGGAAGCTGGCGAGATTGCAGAAGCCTCCTATTACATGCGTCGCCACCTCGGCAGCGCCCTCAAACGCAAATCCCCGCTTGCCCACAGCTGGCACGAAGCCGGGCGACAAAGCCGCGAACCAAATCAGGGAGAGGTCTGATCATGAAAGTGCATATTCTGGATGACTGGTTCGACACATTGCGGCAGCTCCCTTGCTTTGCAAAACTCAGCGCCCATGACGTCACCGTCTGGACAGACCATTGCGAGGATATTGACCAATTGGCCTCGCGCCTTGCGGAGGCCGAAGCGCTGGTTCTCTTCCGCGAACGCACCAAGATCACGCGCGCCCTTCTTGAGCGTCTGCCGACCCTCAGACTGATCAGCCAGCGCGGCACCTATCCGCATATCGATGTCGAGGCCTGCACGGACAATAACATCCTCCTCTGCTCGAAAAAGCCAGCCGGTGAACCCAACTATTCCGCAGCCGAACTCACCTTCAACCTGATGCAGACCGCAATGCGCGGGCTACCTCGCGAGATGGCCTCCCTGAAGGCAGGGACATGGCAGGCCGGGGTCGGACGGAATCTGCGAGGCAAGACTCTCGGCCTTTATGGCTACGGACGCATCGCCAAGGCCCTCGCCCACTATGCCGAGGCATTCGGCATGAGCATCCTCTGGTGGGCATCAGAAGAAGGCCGACAGAGAGCCAAAGCCGACGGACAGACCGTGGCCACATCCCGCGAGGATTTCTTCGCCCGTTGCGACATCATTTCCATCCACCTGCGCCTCTCCCCTGAGACACGGGGCATCATCACGGCAAAAGACCTCGCTGCCATGAAAGACCGCGCCCTTTTTGTGAACACCGCTCGAGCCGGTCTCATCGAGGAAGGGGCCTTGCTCGCAGGCCTTGAGGTTGGACGGCCCTTGATGGCCGCCATCGATGTCTTTGACACTGAGCCACTCCTTGACCGGCAAGACCCGCTACTCTCTCATCCCAATCTCATCGGTACACCTCACATCGGGTTCGTGACCGAGGAAGAATACGAATTGCAATTCAGCGACATCTTCGACCAGATCACTGCCTATGCGAATGGCAATCCGATCCATGTGATCAACGAAACCGTACTGACACCAAGACAAGAGCCATGACACGACAAAGTTTCGCGCTCGACAAGGGCGCATTGATCCGACTTTTGAAAACTCTGGCGCTCGGAGCACTTGGCAGCTTCGTTGCCTATCAATTGAGTTTTCCGGCCCCATACCTCACCGGCCCCTGCCTGTCGGTCACGATCGGCTGCCTCTTCGGCATGCGGTTTTACATCCCCACACTCCTGCGCAACGGCTGCTTCATCTTCATCGGCCTGTCGATGGGATCTGGCGTGACACCGGAAGTGCTGAACACGATTGACAAATGGCCCATGGCCTTTGTGGTTCTGGCCGCAGCAATCATCATCATTTTCGCGGCCTGCCGGCTGATGCTGATCCGACTGTGGCGGCTGGACACCCGAACGGCGACCCTTGCCTCCTCGCCGGGACATCTGAGTTTTGTGCTCGGCCTGTCAAGCCAGACCACCGCCGACCTGCCGACAGTTTCGATCATCCAGTCCATGCGCGTGCTGGCTCTGACTGTCATCGTGCCCTTTGCGGTGCATTTCATGGGGCTGGAGACGGGCGGCACGCCATTGCGCCCGCACATTCTCACCATCCCGAACCTTCTCATTCTCACCGCTGTCGGTGCTCTCTGCGGCTGGCTGTTCGCGAAGATCAGGGTCCCCGCCGCCTTTTTGCTCGGCGGTATGGCGATCTCAACCCTTGCTCACATGAGCGGAATTATCGAGGGCCAGCTGCCTGGCTGGCTCACCATGCTCTCCCTTACCGTGATGGGCTCGATCATCGGCACCCGCTTCTCCAATGTGACGCTCGAACAGTTGCGCAAGGCCGTAACCGCCGGTGCCGCCGTAACCGTTTTGGCAGCAGGCATCGTCATTGTGATCGGTCTTGTCACCGCTCCCTATCTCGACATTCCTCTGGCGCAATTGTTGATCGCCTTCTCTCCGGGCGGTCTGGAGGCAATGTCAGCCCTCGCCATGATCATGCAGGTCGACACCACCTTTGTTGCCGCCCAGCATGTCTTCAGGCTCGTGCTGCTGTCCTTTCTGGCCCCGGCCGTGCTCAATTGGGATCAACGCCGTCATCCGGCCGAAGCCCCCAACAGCTGATGAGGTACCGCTTTGGCAACTTGACATGAGATCACAAAACAGCCCGGCGATGGTCAGGGCTGTTTCATTTCACGCCTGCTCTCGCGGCCTTCATGTCCGCTGCCCTCACTTACGTTGCCAAGTGATCTTGCAGTCGGTGCTGTGCTTGGCGCAGTTTCGTAACGCCCGCTTCTTGTGCCATTCGAAAGAATTGTTGCCGCCCCACGAGCCGGAACATCCGCCGGTCAGGCCCACGGCAAAGGCCCCCTTGCCGCCACCCGCCATGAAGCGGTTGAGATCGTTGTGGCAGGCGGCTGTCATGGTCCAGTCACCGGGGCTTTTCTTGATCAGCCTGCAGTCACTGCCAAAATTATCCCGACAGTTCCGCTCGGCAGCGCTCTGTGCTTCTGTCAGATTGCCATAGCCCTCCGTCATCTGACATTGCCCGTTGCGCGCCACAACCACCGCTTTCACATGCCGCCAGCCTTCCCAATTGTCCTCCATCCAGTCTTTGCAATTCTGGCTGGGGGTCCAGTCGCCCTCATATGTCTCGATAACTTTGCAGTTTTCGCCCACGTTGGTCTCGCAATAATCAAGCGCTTTCTGTTTGGCATCACTGAGCGAATTGCTGCTTTCGGTCCAGGCACAGCGCCCCGATTGGGAGACGGCAAAGGCCGTCACCGCAAGCTTGCGATCCCGCCATTTCTCAAGCTCGGATCGGCAGCTCGTGTCATCAACATCCCAGTCCCCGGCAAAGCTCTTCAGCAAACGACAGCTTTCTCCATCCTGCTCGCACTGCTCGATGGCTGCCGTCTCGGCCAGTTGCAGCCGGTCATGGCCAAAGGCAAACCGGCATTACCCGCTACGGGCAACCGCCACTGCCCAAGCCGGTTGTCTCGTTTCCTGAACCTCGAGTTCCTCTTTGCAGTCGGCGTTCGGTGTCCAGTCGCCGCGGCGCGTTTCGATGACGCGGCAATCAACGCTATCCTTGTTGCATGCATCAAGCGCCCGCTCCTTGGCCAACTCGAGCGCTTCAACCCCGACATGACTGCCGCAAAGCTGCCCGGAACGCGAAATTGCGAAGGCACCGATGCCACTCTCGGATTTCCAAGCCGCAAGAGCCTCTTTGCAGCGATCGGACGTGAGCTCCCATGCCCCCTCGTTCACCGCATCGATCAGGCAGTGTTCTCCTAGTAGCCCACATTTCTCCAAAGCATCCCGCTCGGCTTCCTGCCGCGACACTTGATTTTGCGACGTCGCACAGGTGCCGTTTGATGCCACCGCAAAGGCCGCCACGGCGCGGGTCGTCGCAAATGCCTGTTTCTCGGCCTCACAGGCTGGCGTCAGAGACGCCGGTCCGGAGACAACGGGTCTCTCAACCCCATCGACCTTTCCATTGAAATAGACCCGATCGGTCAGCGAATTGCTGACCCATGGTTGCTGCGCCCCTTTCGTCTCGGCGATTACATCCTTGGCGACATAGAAGAACAGATCCCCCTCATGCCGCCCCGGCGTCATCATCTGCTTGGCGAGCGCCCGCGCATAGGGCCCGCCCTGACTGCCCTGATCAGACGCCACATCCCCCGGCGCGGTGGCAAAGCCGATCAGCATACCTTTCGAATAGCTGATTTCGGGCACAAAGCCCTTGCTGCCCTTGAAACCCTTGAGCTTGTTACGGCAGGCATCGAAGACTACGAAATTGGCCGCATTGCCTGCCCGCTGCTGCAGGATATCGACAATCCACTCAAGCCGAATGGCATCAAGCTCGAGGTCAAGATCGGACTGGCTGGCCACATCGATGGGCAGGATGAAATTCGCCCCGGACGTACTGTCCGAAAAGCCGTGGCCCGAATAATAGAGAAAGCCCACCGCCCCGTTGCCTGCCGCTTGCAGTTTCTCGGAATGAGCAAGAATGGCTTTCATCAGCGATCGCTTGTTCTGATCAATGGCGGTTTCTACCTGAAAGCCCAATTGGGTCAGCGCCCGCTCCAGCAGAGCAACATCATTTTTCGGATTGTCGAGAGGACCGATGCTGTCGGAATAGGCCGAATTCGCGATCAACAGGGCAAACCGCTCTTCCGCACCCGCTGGAGCAGAGACAAGCACACAGAGACAGATCACGACAAGCAGCGGCCAGCCCCAGATGAGAAGCAGGCTCGGTTGCAGCCTCAAACCTCCAGACAAAACCCCCATTTGTCTCCGCCTTCCCGAACAATTGCCGCGTACAATCAGCAGATCCCCCTCTGGCAGAAGAGGCAGGATACCTGCCAATCATACCAACCACCCAATTTCAAAACAATTGTACAAGTGACAGTGCGCAGCCAATGCTATATCTGCACTATTGCATTGGAGTCACACATGCGAAAAGCTTGACCAACAGCGAGCATCACTCTGTGGGAGCCGCCAAAAGCGGCTGTGTTGCGATGATCTATTGGACACGATTTCCAGCAATTTCGAGATTTGCCAAGCTCTTCAGCCTGCTTTTGCCGCTTACCGTGCTCGCAGGCCCTGCGGCGGCAACCGATCTTGCTGAGGGCACCGAAAGTCCGTTCACCCCCGATATTGGCAGCTCCATCGAAAAACTGACCGAACTGCTGAAACCCGCCAAAGGCACGGTGACACTCGAAATCAGCGGTGCACGCCCCATCAGGCTCAACCAGACTTTCATTTTTCAGGCTTCCAGCAACATTTCGGGCAAGTTGGTGATCATCGACATCAACGCCAACAGCGACGTCACACAAATCTTCCCCAACAGCTACACGACCTCGGAGGTGGAAAGAATAGAAGCCGGGGAAATCGTGAAAGTGCCGGACAGCAGCTACGGCTTCGACTGGTTTCGTGCCAGCGAACCGGTCGGTTCGGGATTGCTCATCGCCCTCATCGTCCCCGGATCCTTCCCGTCCGAACAGCTCCTCGTGCATCAGGCCCGCAAGACCAAGGGCCTGACGCTGGAAGAGCGACCCAGAGACTATCTGGAAAGCCTCAGCGCCCAGATTTCAAGCGAACTCACACGGGACGATCCACAAAGCGCCAGCTCGGACAACTGGGCCGTTTTCAAGCTTCCCTATGAGATCGTCCGTTAATGACCCGGTTCAATCGAACAGCAATCGAGGGCAAAGAAAAACCGGCCACGAATGTCTCGCGGCCGGTTATTGATGTCCACACTCAACTTTTCTTGGGTTTGCGCAACAACAGCATGAGCGGGATCGTGGCTGCACTCAACACAGCCATCAACCAGAAATCGTCGATATAGCTGAGCATGGCCGCCTGTTGCGTCACCAGCGTGTTCGCCTTCTGCACGGCCGTTGCTGAGCCGGTCAGCAATCCCGGGAAATAGGTCTGCACGGCTACTGACGTACTCGTCAGACGCTCGGCAAGTTCGGCGTGGTTCACTTGCGTCATGTTGACCAGAACCACCGAAACCATCGAGACGCCGATGCCCTGCCCCATGTTGCGCATCAGGGCATACATGGAGGTCGCATCCCCGCGCAGCATCGGGGTCAGAGTGGAGAAGGCCATCGCGGACAGCGGCACAAAGATGAACCCCATCCCGAAGCCCTGCAGAATGCCCGTGACAACAATCAGGTGGGAATCCATCTCAAGATTGAACCAGGTCATCATGTAGAGCGAAACGCTCATCACGACAGCACCGAACAGCATCATCGCCCGAGCATCGATACGATGGCTCGCACGGGCCACAATCATCATCGAGATCATCGACGCGATACCGCGTGGTGCCATGAGCATCCCGGATGCAAGAACTGGATAGCCGAGATAGTTCTGCAAC